>DAOTUE010000014.1:0-6604 GCA_034436975.1 Chloroflexaceae bacterium | reverse complement strand
GGTCAACAACCACCTGCTGAAGCAGGTGGCTTGCCCTCGCCCGAAGGCAGGGCTTCAGGGGAGGTTGACAGCTCCCCACGGCTCCGTAGAACCGTATAGCGATTGCGAATAATGTTCGCTTGTACAGGTCAAAGCTGTTGGCTCTCCTTGCAGAGAGTGCCTTGTACAACAGTCTAGCACACTCATTCAGTCGTGACAACCAGGAGAAAGGAGGATGGCGGCAATTCCCCACACCCGCTGAAGCGGGTGGTTCCCTTGCCGCTTTTTCCGATGGAAAAAACAACAATAGTGCGCTCCAGTGGTATAATAACATAATCATCCTGGTCAATATCCGCAGGTGCGGTGAGGAACGAAGGGGACCGGCACATTGCACACCCGGAGACCCTGGTTGCTTCGGAGATATTCGCCCTGCTTCTTGACCAGACATTCTCACACTTCCCTTTTCTACACCCCACACTAAAAAAGTGCTTCCCGCCCCAGGGTCGCGGAGCAGCTATCGCTCCTTAAATTTCGCTGGGGGAAACCACTTTTCGCTATCGTTGCGTCAGAATGTATTCAGTATTATGATACCACCCCTGAGTATTCGACGCAACCACCCTGCCTGTTGTGAAAACTTGAACCATGAACGGCGTGAGTCTGGATGTGCGCCTGCGGGATATGATCCTGCGATCCTGCCGGCACGTTGCGTACACCCTTCGATTGTGGTACTATCTGGGGGTATGATGGGGAAACAAGAAATGAACAAACAACGGGTCATTGTGGTAATGCCAGCCTATAATGCCGCACGCACCCTGGAGCAAACCTACCACGACATTCCCCCCGGTGTCGTTGACCATGTCATCCTGGTTGATGATGTGTCGCAGGATGAGACGGTTGAGGTGGCGAAGCGACTGGGGCTGCAAGTGGTTATCCATATTCAGAACCGTGGCTACGGCGGCAACCAGAAAACGTGTTATCTGGAGGCCCTGCGGGAGCAGGCCGATATTGTGGTGATGCTCCACCCCGACTACCAGTATGACTCGACCCGTATTCCCGACCTTATCACTCCCATCCAGTCCGGCGAATGTGATATGATGCTCGGCTCGCGGCTGCTGCGCGAACCTGGCCAGCGGGGCCGCCCGGCTCTCCAGGGAGGGATGCCGCTCTGGAAATATGTGGCCAATCGGTTCCTCACCATCTCCGAAAACCTGGTGCTGAGGCAGAACCTCTCCGAGTGCCATACCGGCTTTCGCGCCTATAGCCGGCGGTTGCTTGAGACGGTGCCCTTTTTGCTCAACTCCGATGATTTTGTGTTTGATACGGAGATGATTGTCCAGGCTGTGGCGTTTGGCTTTCGCATTGGCGAAATTGCTGTCCCTACCCGTTATTTTGACGAAGCCTCGTCGGTGAACTTCCGGCGCAGCGTGACCTATGGGCTGGCGACGCTCGGCGTGTTACGGCGGTATCTCTTCCACCGCTTCAAGATTCGCCAGTCTCCCCAGTTTTCGCGGCGGCTCGAAGAGGTGATGAGCCAGTATCACATCTCGCATTTCCTGCGCCCATCCTCAGAAAAACTCCCGGAAGCTCTCTCGAAAACGCTCCATGACCGCTCCTGAAGCACAGCCCCCGGCACACTCCATTTCTCCTGCTCCCACTCGCTGGCGTATTGCGGCCTTCTTGCTCCCGCTGGTGTTGCTCCCCGCCATAACGTTTGTCGCGCTCTTCCTTGTGTTGCGTGCGCCCCCCCCTTGGTTCCTGGATGTGGGCACGCCGGGCGATACCCGCTTTCTTGCCGGCTTTTCTATTGCCGAGACAAGCACGAAGACAGACCCGGCGACAGATCAAAAAACGACAACATTTCGCTGGAGCGTCGAGGAGTCGCGGCTGGTGTTGCATGGATCAGGTATGGGGCGGTTTTCGCTCGATATGCGTCTCTCTGGCGACCAGCGGGCTGAAAGCGGCAACTGGCGAGTGTGGCTGGAGCACAACGAGCAGGCCATTGCAACAATGGAGATGAAGCGTGGCTGGCGTGTCTACCGCGTGCTGCTGCCCCCTTCAGTCACCACAGGCTCAGGAGTCGAAGCATCCCCGCTCCTGCTCAAGAGCGACCCCTATACCTACACGCTGCACGATCACCGCAGTCTGGGGGTGCCCGTAGACTGGATCGGGTTGTCGCCACTTGCTGGTGGGGCGAGTCCCGGACCCCCGCTCCTGTGGGCCGCATCGCTGGCGTGGGGGGTAGCAGTGCTGGCCGGGTTGCTGTGGATTGCCTACCGGGGTATCTTTCATCGCTTTTCCCTCTCCACTCCCCTTGCCACGCTATGGGGGGGGCTACCGGTAGTGGCTGTTGCAGGAGGCCTGGTCGTAGGGGCCTGGCGCGACCCCTACAGTATGGCGTGGGCCATCCCCCCATTGCCCTGGACCCTGGGGTTGATGACGCTGCTCCTGTTGCGTATTGCGCTTCCGGCTGTGTGGCCTGCGCTCGTGTCGCGTCTGGCGGTGGGGTGGGGGCGGCACGCGAGTATCTTGCTGCTTGTTGGTGCCCAGATTCTTTTCTTTGCCCACCGCTCCGGCTGGTCCAGCGAGGCCGGCTGGGCCGGCTGGGCTATCGGGGGCGGCATTGCTGCGGCGGTGGCGGGGATACTCTTGCTAGCCCTGCCTGCCTTTTCAGGGAACAGGGGACAGGGGGCAGGGGACAGGGGACAGGGGGCAGGGGACAGGAGTGAGCGCGGGCAGGATTCCCGCAGGCAAGCGGGACGCTTGCGCTCCCACGTTGAGAATCGCGGATATTCTGTCTCTCTGCTGCTGCTGCTCATTTTCGCAGTTGCGCTTGCGCTACGCTTCTTTCAGCTTGATACGCTCCCCTTCGGGCTGTGGCGAGACGAGTCCCGCCACGGGCTTATTGCCATCCGTATGCTGGAAGATCCCGCCTATCGTCCCATCTACATTGCCAGCGGGGGGGTTAATATGCCGGCGTTGGGGTTCTATCCCTTTGCGCTGGCGATAAAACTGTGGGGGATACACTCCTGGTCCATGCGCCCGATGACGGCCCTGGCCGGAGCGTTGACGATTTTTCCCCTCTACGGGTTCGCTGCCCGTCTGAGTGGGCAGCGGCGAATCGGACTACTGGCGGCTGCGCTCCTGGCTTTCTCAAGCTGGCATATCACCCTGAGCCGCTTCTCTTTCCCCTCGGTTTTCGAGCCGCTGCTCACGCTCTCCGGCCTGTGGCTGATGCTCCACGCGCTGGAGCTGGGGACAAGCGAGAGGAGAGGCGACAATGCCACGGAGCATGCAAAAAACCGTTTTCTTCCTCTGCTGGCGGCGGTCGGGGCCGGAGGATTTCTGGGCCTTGCAATGCAAAATTACCACACCGGGCGGGTGGTGCCGGTGGTCGCGGGGGTGCTGGCTCTGCTGCTGTTGCTACGCAATCTGCACGCGTGGCGACGGTGGTTCGGCAGCGTGGTGCTGATGGGGGTGGGGTTTGCACTTGCGCTGGCTCCCCTCACGCTCTATGTGCTCAACAATCCGGCGGCGTTCAATAGCCGCGTGAGCAAGGTGTTTCTGCTTGGCGAGGAGGCCCGGCAGGGCCGCCCCCCCCTGGCCGTGCTGGACGATTCCATCGGCGGGCACGCGCTCATGTTCAATGTGCGCGGCGACAGCAACGGGCGACACCACGCCCCGGGCCGTCCGATGCTCGACGCAATAACGGGGCTGGGATTTCTCGCGGGGTGCGCCGTGCTCCTGCGGCGAGGGGGCACCATGAGGTTCTTTCTTGCGGCGGCCCTCGCCATCGGCCTGTTGCCGAGTCTGCTGGCTGTCGAATACCCCCACGCAATGCGGAGTATTGGTGCGGTCGTGTTTGCCTGCACCATTGCGGCTATCGGCCTGGCCGAGATAGCCAACTCCTGGGGGACACTGCTCAGGTCATCCTCAGACAGGCAGTTTTCCCACAAAGGCACAGAGAAGAAACAATGGTTGACTCCCCGCCTTGCGTCCGCTGTCGCGCCGGCCCTGCTCCTGGCCGCCCTGGCCCTCAATACCTGGACCTACTTTGTCGCCATGCCTTCCAATCCGGCGGTCTGGCTCTCGTTCTACCCCATCCATACCCAGGTGGGGGACTATGTGCGCAACCTGGCGGAGCAGAAGGGCGCAGGGGGGAGCGAGCAGGAAGCAAGCCAGCAAACGCGAATAGACCAGGTCTACGTCCCATCCGGGCTGACAAGCAATTCGGTGTTTGAATATCTGGCGTGGGGGTTGCCGGTGCAGACATTTGAGGAGAGGAGCGTATCGCGGCCGGTGCGGGCCGGGGCATTGTTCGTCTTTTCGGGCTACGCAACCCCACAGCAGGTCGCTGCCTCGCTCAAACGCTTTTCACAAACATTTGCCCCACCCGGCGCAGTCTTTGTCCACGCTGCCAACGGTCCGACGCTGCCCGATGGGAGCGGGCCCTCGTTTGTCGTCTACCGGATGGAGTGATTGGGTGGTATGATTGGTTGTAAGCGTTCACTGGGTTCGGGCAATCCCTAATTCCTGGGAGCGCAAGTGTCTCGCTTGCCCCGATGCGCTCCTCCTCCGCCCAATCCCTCCCCCCCCACTGGGTTTAGGGGCGGACAGGTGGGGGGCTGAACAATTACCGCTAGATTGTCAAATCTGCTACTCCCCCCTCTGAACGCTTACAAACTCTCTATCGGTTTTGGCATAATTATGCCCGCACCACAATCACCCGCCTCCCCGCGGGCGTGGTCGCTGGCTCCGTCGTCAGCCGCTCCCCAATATCAGGCAGGTCGCTGCGCTGGTCGAAGATGACGAGCCAGCCCGTCTCCAGCCCCAGACCAGCAAGGTAGGCATCGAGCTGTTTCAGCCCCTCATCCAGCGGGTCAGCTTTCTTGTCGGTATCTCGCCATGTTTTCAACTCCATTGCCAGCGTCACCTCGCCGTAGCGCACACACAGATCCATCCGCCTCGTGCCAATCGCATACTCCCGCTCAATCGTGCCGCCCGCGTTCACCACACGGTGCAGAAACGCCATCATCACCAGGTGCGGCGCGATTTCGTGGTAGGGCGCACTCTTGAGCAATGGCTCACCGTGCTGCTGCCAAAATGCGAGAAACGCCTCCAGCAGCTTGTCAGGGTCCATCCTGCCATCGGGTGTGAGCCAGATGGGTTGCATGTAGGGAACAAACGCCAGGGTTGGTTCTGCGAGCACACGAGGAAGCACCTCCTGGTAAATGGGATTGGCAACCACCAGCCCGCGCTGCGGGTCGGTGCGGCACAACCCCAGATCCTGAACAAAGCGAATATCATCAAACAAGACCGTTTCGGGGGGTTCTCCTGCCAGTAATGGAGCAATGACACGCCGCACCCGCGGCTCGCGCAGCCGCTCGGCCAGGCTGTCGAGGTGGGTGTCCTGCCGCTGGATGAGGATCTCTTTCGCCTGGTCAACGTGGTCAGGCCTAATGGGCGCGGTCTGGTCTGTCACAAGCACCTCGGTGAGCTGGCGGGCCAGCGCATTGACAAGCCAGGGCTGCCCCTGCGTCAGGTGGAAGGCCCGCGCCGTCGCGTCGGGCGTGAAGGGTTGCCCCGTTTCGTCGGTGTGCTGCTGGTAAAGCGCGGCAACTTCGTCAGCCATGAAGTTGCGGAGCGTAATGGACTCGGCCTTGATATTGAAGGGACTGGAGGTGTGCAGACGGTCGCTCCCACCCGATGCGACTTTGTAATCACGCACGTCGCGCAGGCCAATGAGCGCGAGCGACCAGGGGAAGGCGCGAGGGCGGCCCGCGTAGCCGTCCCGAAGCTGGCGCAGCACCGAGATGAGGGTTGTATCCTGGAGCGCGTCGATCTCATCGAGGAAGACGACCAGGGGGCGCGGCGAGGCTTTGGCCCAGGTTGTCAGAGCCGCGGCGATTTGTTCTCCTGGGGAGGCTTCGGGCCACGGTGGGGGTTGGAGGTCAGCAGGAAGCTGCCAATCTGCGGCCCCTCGCCAGCGTCCCAGGATAGCAGCTTCCGCTTCACCTGGGTCGTTGTTGAAGGCGGCCCCCACCTCCATCGAGACAAGCACGGCGGTATAGGTTCCCTCGGCGGTTAGCTCCTGAGCCAGCGAGAGCAGGGCAGTTGTCTTGCCCGTCTGCCGCGGCGCGTGCAACACAAAGTAGAGTTGCTTGTCAATCAGGGACCGCACCTGTGGGAGCCGCGCCATCGCGGAGAGCATATAATGGCGTTCGGGATTGCATGGCCCCGCCGTGTTGAAGAATCGCGTCATTTCTTTTCTCCTTGTATACGTTCCGTCAGGGGCGGGTTCACTCCCCCACATCATCCAGCACCTCGTCCAGCACCGCTTGCACCTTGCGATAAGCCGAGCCGCCCGTGGCCCCGCCGAACACCTCGCGGCAGACAGCACGGCGACTCGGCGGGATTCCATTGGTATGCAACCGCTCCCACACCGCGAGGATTGATTCTCGTTCCTCTGCGCTGACTGCTACACTGCTACCGCTTCGACTTTCATCACCCCCCGATTCGGGCGGATTCGCGGGGTCTGGCACCCCCTCGTCTGCTTCGGATAGCGTGGCGGGCAGCGGCGTTTCTCCCTGTTCCAGTGCGGAAGAAGCACCAGTAGTAGTGGGGGGAA
>DAOTUE010000013.1:0-10581 GCA_034436975.1 Chloroflexaceae bacterium | reverse complement strand
CAGCAATTCTCGTATTCCCCTTGCACATTGATGGGGAGAACACCGAGCAAACTGTTCAGGTTGTTGCAGAACAGCGGACAGTCTCCGGTGTAGCTCTGATAGACTACGCCCAATATCCTAACGACTTTCCGGAACAAGGGGACAATAATAGGTCGCCCAAAATCTGGCAAGACATTGAGCAAAATACTGACGTACCAGTGACAAAAGGAGTCGTTCTTCTCTCCCAGAACGACCACGTACAGATCCTTGATGAGCAAGATGAGCATTACTATATTCGCGTCGTCACCAACACTCTTGATCCAGTGGAGGCGGTAGGGAAAACCGGGTGGGTCAGGAAGTGGTACATTGATGGGCCGCAGGTGACAGGGCTGGAGCCACCAGAAATGACGCTGGCGCAATTCGCCGGGGGGGAGCCAAAAATCGCCATCACAACAGACGCGGTGCTGGCGGCGGATGTACAGTTTGACCTGAGACCGGAGGGGTGGAAGCCAGAAAGTCAGGGTCCGATTATCGGGGTTGTTGATGCACCTGAAGCTGAGGAAACCACGGCATCAACCCTCACCAGTAATTATGAAGAAGCTGTCCGCGACGTGGTAGAAAGGCTGTTGTTTGAAGGAGAGCCATCCCTGACGCTATGTCTCTGGATTAAAAGGGTTGTCGAACCAACTGTCGAAGCCTACCTCAGCAACAAGTGTCTCACGATAACCCGGCCGGGGCAAAAACCCGTGAGCGGAATCACACAACCACCTGTTGCGGGCAGCGAGAGCGACTTTGCTTCCAACGAACCCGCCGCACTGAGCGTATACCTCTGGAGTGCCCCGGACCAATTGAGCAAAGTGCAGGAGGGAGAGGGAGATACAGCAACCGAGGTCACGCTGAAGCAAGGAGATGCGGTGTTTATCCTGCAAGCGGAGGGAGAGCACTATCGCATCCGCAAGGTTGATGGGGGTGCGACTGGCTGGGTCAAGAAGCAATATGTTGATGCACCGCAGAGTGACCCTGCCCCACCAGACGAGTAGCCATAGTTGTTTCACGGCCCGGTGGGGGGAAGACAGGTGGGGGGCTGAACGATTACGCAATGACCGTATTCATAATCAGGGAGAAAAACAAGCGAACGAGTAAGGAGGAGTTCTTATGGCAAACGAGCAACAAACAACGCTACTGGAACAGGCAAAAGCCGCACTTGAGCACAACAATCTAGACGAAGCCGAGCGATTGTATAGCCAGGTCACTGGCGAAACCGACCGCGATAGTGAGCTATTCAAGCAGGCCATTGATGGAATATGGGAGGTGCGCCGCCGCCGGGAAGAACAGGGTAGCACCGATGCAGAACAAACAGATCCCTACAGGACAACCCCATTGGAAAAGAGCAGTGCAGAAAACGACGCGAAAGCCCCGTCCGCACTGGTAGAAACGTTGCCCCCCTCCGAACGCGAAGCTCAGCCATCTGGCGATGACCACGCCGAAGCCGCATTCGCCAGCGGCAATGGCCGGGAAAGCGACCTCGACAACCAGCAGCAAACGCCCGCACCGGCGGCGGAGAGCGACCACGGCAAAGACCGGGCCGGAGCCATCGAAGAACAGGTTCAAAAGTTGAGAGCACAGGCCGATAGCGACCTGCAAAAGCGGACACGAGACAGCTACAAAGCAGCTATCGCAGCATACGAACGCATCCTCGGCTTCGGACGGGATCTGAGCATCGAACAGCGCGAAATCTATGATCGTCTTCTGGAGCAGGCCCGGAATGACTACGAAGGATTCCTGGCAGAGTTTGGCGAACTCAGCACAGCCCGACAGCTTGCAAAAGAAGAAGTAGAACTCATTGCCATCCGCAAGCTGATGAACAGGGGGCATCAGGAGGATGACCAGGGGCAAGACCTGGCAACACAGTTTGCCTCTCTGCAAGGTTCGGTACAACAAAACTTGCTGAAGCGGGCCAGTGAGCAAGCAGAAACAGCCAGAAGACAGGCTGAAGATGGCATCGCCTATCTTGAGGAAAATCAGCTTGGCGCAGCAGTTGAAAAAATAAACGAAGCCATTGCACTCATTGAAGGAAAGGAGATTACGATCACACTAGCCCCCGACGCTCCGGAAACGAAAACTGCTATTGCCGGTATACAAAATATACTCATACAACAGGAACAGGTGCGCGAAAGCATTCAGAAGTATGAGCAACAGCGGGAAATATACCAGTCCATCCACAAAACGGTAGAACGAATTGTCCCGCTCTACAAAAGAGCCGAGTCCCATTTCAAGAAGCGTGCCTATGCCGACACGATAAACGAGTTGAAATCCATTCAGTCGAGAGCGGGAAAACAGGTTCAGAGTGCAATAGTTGACGACTTGTATCAACGGGCCCATCGGTCGTGGGAAGAACACACCGTGGCGCGGGCGCGTCAATTGCTCTCTGAGGCCCGGGCAGCGCAACATCGGGGAGACCAGAAAACGGTCCAGAGCAGGATCAACGAGATTATTGGCCTGGAACCGTCGTTGAAAAGCGATGCGCTCGAAGCACTCCGCAAAGATGCCGAAAACATCCAGAAGGAAATAGGCCAGATCGAACAGGAATTTGCCGAACGGGTGAAGCAGGCGCGAGAGGATCTCAACCGGGGTGAATTTGGCGAAGCCAGGAAGACGCTGCAAGGGGTGTTGGACGAACGCCCGGGACACGAAACGGCGCGAAAATTGCTGGATACCGTGCTCAACAGGGAGGCCCAGACCGTCCTGAGCGAGGCAGACGAAGCCCTCGCCCACGCCGACGAAGAACAACTCGAAACGTGCCGCACCAGACTCCAGACACAACGCAACGGTATCAAGGAAATTGATAACAGAGTGACTCGTGGCAATCTGGAAGAGCGTATTGAGGAAACCCTCTTGCAGGTTGAACAGACAATCAATGATTTGCAGGAGCAACGCCAGCGAGAAGAGCAGGTAAAAAGCCTGTTGGAGCAAGCACAACGTCTTCTGGAAAACCAGAACTTCCCCGAAGCACAGCGGGTGTTGGACGAGGCGATGCAACTGAAACCGGGCGATCCTGACGCGGAAAACCTCAGGCAAGAGATACGCTTCGACTGGTCACGATCCTTGAGAGAACAGGCGCGATCCTATCTTGGCAAAGGGAGAGGAAAAGAAAAAGATGTGCCCAATCCGAAAGCGGCTCTCGAAACGCTGGACAGGCTGTTCAGTCTTGGAATGGAAGACGCGGCAACAAGGGACTTACAGCGACAGGCGCGGCAATTGCTCAATCGGGAAGATGGCAAGACGCACCTGGACCAGGACAACTACCGAGCAGCAATAGAGGCGTTTCTCCAGTCCGACCCGCGGGACCAGGAGGTCATTAGCAACCTGCGGACTGCACGGCTGAAGGAAGGGAAACGTCTGGTGCAGCAGAAACGATGGGATGAGGTGCTTGCTGTTCTCCCGCAACGAACCGACGCAACAAACCCGGAATTTGCCGAGATGATCTCGCAGGCGCAGGCCGAGTCTGCGCTGATAAAGGCCCGCACTGCTCTCAACGAAGGGAACCTTGACGAAGCCAGCAACCGTCTCGATGATGCCGAAGCAGCAGGGTATTCTGGTATCCAGGAACGAGCCAGAGAAACCCGCAAACAGATTGAGCAGAAGCGAGCCGAGGTGCTGCTCTCCGAGGTGCAGGACGAAATCGCCGCCAGAAATTTTGAAGCCGCCGAAAACAAACTTGTCCAGGTTGAGCGTCTGTCACTGGACGATATGGGAGCACGGGTCGCAGCTCTCCGAGAGAAAAAACGGAAAGTTCAGAAAGTTTATCAGAATATCCAGATATTTGAAAAAGAAGCGGAAGACCACTACAAGAATTACCAGCAGATGGGGAACCCGGATGAGCTATTGAAAGCAATCAGCATTCTCGATAAAATTCTCAAACGACCCGATGTCCAGGATAGCGAGATGGAAAGCCTGCGGATCTCCATTGAAGACAAGCGAAGCGCATATCAACGCAGCATCAGTGGCGAGCGTAGCGAGATGTTGCGGAAAGCTGCACAGGAGCAAAACGAAGGCACGGTTGAGGGACTGCGGCAGGCATCCCGTCTATACAACGCCGTGCTCGATATGGTTCCAGATCGGCACGACCCCGACGCAGAGGCCGGAATGGACGAAGTACGACAGAAACTCAGAAGTTTACGCGATAACCTGGTAGAAAGAACCCGCACCCTGTTGAATATGGAAAGTTCGTCAGGCCAACCCCGCGGTATTTTGCCAACCCAGGTGAAAGCGTTGCTCGACGAAATCAACGATCTTCGGGAGGCAACACAACAAATTGACCCGACTGCACAACGAGAACTCAGTAAAGAACAGGTAGCAGTACAGGAAGCACAGAAAATTTTTGCACAAGCCGAAGATGAGTTGAACAAAATATGCACCACCTGGGGCAGGCAGCACAACGATGGAAATGTCAACTTTACCAAAGTCCGCGAAACCATACAGGGGATTGTTGGCTATTTCGGAAATCATGGCTATACGCATCTTGAACTTGATTGGAACAGCCCGGAAAATATCATTCATCGCTGCGACAACGACCGTAAGGCCTTTGAAGAAATAAATGCTGCGCTCACGGCGATAGATGCGGCCCTGAAGGAAAACCAACAAGAGAAAGTTGTGGAACAGTTTGGCAAACTGGCAAAGGCCGAAGAGACAGTCCACAATACAACCGAGGCTCTCTCGCGTCGTGTGCCAGGGCTTATCGTCCCACGGACAACACCTGAACGCTACCCGCGACAGCGCGAGTTTTTGCAAAAACTTGCAGAAACGATCAGAACGTTGGCGCAGAAAGAAAAGGAAGAGACCAGCATCGAGCGTCTTCGTGAGATAATCCAACAGAAAAAGTTTCACCAGTCGCTGCTAGAAACGCTGGATCGGGATAACCGGTTTGACCTGCACGACCGGAATTTGGAAGAGAGTATTGATCTTCACACGCTGGAAGAATGGGAAAAGACCCGCGGAGAGGGAAAAACGTTGCTGGCTAAGGCAAGAAGCCTGCACAAACAGGCAAAAGAGGCTGGCGAAGAGAAGCGTTGGAACGATGGCATCGAAATGTTCAAACAGGCTCGCGATACCTACGATACAGCCCGCCGCAAGCTGGAGCGTATCGCCGATACATCCGAAACGCCTTACCCGGCCGTGCAAGATTTGCAAGAATATGTTCAGAAGATGCTCAAACAGGCACAGGAAGAGATTGAAGCTCTGGACAGCCAGGAACCCTGGAAACGCTACGAACAAAATACCAGTGAGGCTCTGGAGCTTTACGACCGGGCGCGGGTGTTCCTGCGGGAAGGAAATTTTGCTGAAGCCATTGAGTTTGCAGAAAATGCGATTGACAAAGATCCGGTCCTTGAAGAAAACGCACGAAAAGTTGTTCGCTATGCCAGTGAGGAAAGAGAAAGCCCGACATTCCCGACCGGTATTATTGTTCTTGTTGTCCTGGCTATTGTTATTGTCCTGATCATTGTTTTTGCAGGCCCTCTGGTCTGGAGCTGGTTTGCCGAATTTTTCTTCCCGCCAGCGGCTACATTTTTCATTGTTCCAGTATCACCATTCTGAAAACCCTGGTTTTCGCTATATTTGCATATTGAAGGAAAAGCACAATGCGCTATGCTGTTTTGAGCGATGTTCATGGCAATCTTCCGGCTCTTCGTGCCGTATGCACAGACCTGGAAACCCGCCAGATTGACCACGTCCTCTACCTGGGCGATGCCGTCGGATATTATCCCGACAGTGTGGAAGTCATCAAACTACTTCGGACACTGGTCGAACCCCACCCCATCCGCAAGATAATTCACAACAAACAGGAAAAAGAAGAGCCTGATCCCATTCCGCTCTGGATTGCAGGCAACCACGAATGGGGATTGCTTAACCGTCTATCGTTTGAAAGTGAAGCCAATCATATTGCGGCAACAACGCTCGCGCTCTCTCGTAGTGAGATAGAACAATCTCCCGATGACATGATAGGCTTTTTGCACCAGATACCCGAACAGATTGAAGTCCATCTGGGACCCCCCACACACACGCTGGATGTCACCCTGGTGCATGCGTCCCCGGTTGATCCCGTCGGGGTAAGAGAGTATATCAATACGCCACATAATGCAGAGCAGGCCGCAAAAGCGGCACCTACAACCCAGATTTGCCTGGTTGGGCACACCCACGTTCCCCTGATTTTCAGAGAAACAATGTCCCAATTTGGTACCGACTGGAAACGCAAGCGAATAGTAACCCCATCTGACAACGGATATGATCCAGGAGATCACCACCTGGTAGCAACCCCCTTTCATCTTGGAGATGAACGGCTGGTGCTCAATCCTGGGAGTGTAGGGCAACCCCGCGATGGCAATGATAACGCTTCGTATGCTGTCCTGGATACTAAGGAGCGAACCTTTACGGTCTATCGCGTTGCCTACGATGTTGGGGAAGCCCAGCGGCTTACTCGTCAATGGTTAGACAGGATTTTTCCTGAACCGGACAGTGATATGAAGAACAGAATAGATTTTCTTATTAAACGGCTAGAGACAGCGGTAGGATAGGAACAAGGTAGGAGAGGGAGAAAAATAATTTATGACGCAGGCAAAACGACGGAAACAGTACCTGGAAGATCGTCGCTCCAGTTCTGGCATTACTGCCTTTTTTACGACGTTTTATGTGATTGCAAGCATCCCCATTCTGACTTCCTGGCTAATGGCAGAAGGGCTGGTCCCCGCCAGCAAGTGGACGTGGGTGGTTGCAGGTATTCTTGTCTTCATTGTCAGCCTTATCCAGAAGCCGCTCTATGAAAAAGCTCTTGATACCATTATTTCTGGTCCAGGCTGTCTGGGGGGACTTATCACCTGTGGTATCGGGGTTGTGCTTTGCCTTATCCTCTTCTGGAAAGGGGGACTGGAGGGGTTGATCATCGGTATCTTGCTGGTTCCCATCCTCTCGTTTGGTATTGCTTTTCTCATCACAGTGGTTGGGCCGGATAGCCCCGGTGGAGGAAAAAAGAAGAGTAGCGCAAAATTGCAACCCAGGAGAAAACGGAGGTAATGCAATGGTCCCCATTCTTGTCGTTGCCATTATAACGGCGACGGTTGCGATTGTCGCTATGATGCTCTTTCAGGGGAAAGCACAGCAAGCCCGGGCCTCGCTCCTTCTGGGCAGTGGTGTTCTCCAACTGGT
Source organism: Chloroflexaceae bacterium (assembly GCA_034436975.1). Lineage (GTDB taxonomy): Bacteria > Chloroflexota > Chloroflexia > Chloroflexales > Chloroflexaceae > JAAUSY01. The sequence goes on along the minus strand of DAOTUE010000013.1, from coordinate 3,402 downwards.
AGCCTTTTTCTTCCTGTCGTGGGTCCGTCCAGGCGTGGCGGGCGAGATTATACAGCGTTTCGCCAACGCGATGAGCGATATGGAGATTATTACCGGCTGGACACTTACCACCAACACGATCTTGCTCCCAATCGGCGGCTCGGTAGAAATTGCCATTGGCGACGATCTCCGGGTTATGCTTGCCTTTGTGTTGGCGGTTGCCATTCTTGCCCTGGTTGAGGGGGCAATGGGCTTGTCGGGGAGCAATGTGGCAAAGCCTGCCGGTCTGGCCCTTGCAGTGGTGAGTGTGGTTGCTGTGGTTTTGCTTATCCTGTCACTCAATCGTATTGTCCAGCTTGATATGCCCCCATCCCTGGCCCGGCGCGTCCAGGATGTAACGAAGGCCGCTGCCGGAATGGGAATATGGATGACGTTCATTGGATTGATAGTCAACATCGTTGGCGGATTGCTGCTCTGGTCGGCCAGACCTGCATCCCCGAAAGGGAGAGCGCGGGACACGCGAGACAGAAGATCGCGGAGTACCCGCACAATGTCGAGAACGCGAAACAGGAAAATACGGTAGGAAGAATAAAGAGGAAAAAACTGTGTAATATCGTATTCACAGCTTGATTTAAGGAGGTAGAACAATGGCTCAACGTCCGAATTCCCGTCGTCCCGCTCCCCGCCGCCGCCCGACGCGACCAAAACGACCTGACACAAGGCGACGAAGAACCCCATCCCCGCTTCCCCTGGTACTCCTCATTGCAGGGGGTATTCTGGTTCTCCTGGCAATAGGAGGTGGGGGGTTCTGGATATGGAAATCCGTTACTGGACAACCGCCCGCCGCTTCCCCCACCCCGCAGGAAGTACCCACATCGCCAACCGCACTGCCAGGAGGTGCGCCCCCTTCGCTCCCCCCCCCCACGTCTACCCCTGTGGTTTCCCCCACCGTGACCACTCCAACCATAACGCCAACACAGATACCTGTTCCCACACCATCCCCGCTCGACGAAACAACATCCTCACTTATTCTCAACGATGATGCTCTCGATAAGACTATGCTGGAATTGATTAACCGGGACCGCCAGCAAAACGGCCTTGCTCCTGTTGCCTGGGATGAAATAGCAGCCCGGGCCGCCGACCTGCACGCAGCGGAGATGGCCGCCAACGGCTTCTTTAGCCACTGGAATATGGCGGGGTATGGCCCGCAATATCGCTACAACCAGGCCGGCGGAAGCGAGAATGTGCGCGAGAATGTCCATACCTCAACATTGCTCATGAATAGGCAGCCGGCCCCGGTGGATGATTTTGCAGAACTTGTTCGCAAGGGAGAGGCTGGCTTGATGGAGAGCGAGAGACACCGGGCGAATATCCTGGCACCGGAGCATACCCATGTGGGGGCGGGATTTGCCCACAATCCCGCTACCGGCTCATTCTATCTGGTGCAGGAGTTTGTCAATCGGTATGTTTCGCTGGAGCCGCTCCCCGCCCAGGCTCAGGTCGGTGCAACCATTGCTATTGCCGGACGCTTGATTGACCCGGCGGTTGCCAGCAAGCCGATTATCAACCTGGCCTATGAACCATTTCCTACTCCCCTCGACGTGGCTGCATTGAATGCGACAGGAACCTACACGCCGGCCGGGGAGTATTTCGACTCCGTGCCCGTTGAGACGGCTCCCGATGGGTCGTTTCAGGCCAGTGCCGTGCTCGACCACCACCGGCAGAGCGGACTCTATAGCGTGCGGGTGTTCGTGCGGGTGCAGAACGATGATGTAATGGCCAGCGAGTGGTTTATTTGGGTAGAGTGATACCAAATTCGTTTGATCACTTGTTATTGCCCTCACCCCTGCCGCGTGTGCGGCTCCCCCTCTCCTTCTGGGAGAGGGGGCAGGGATGTGCGGGACAGAGAGTTTGTGTGTCTACCCGGATATTGTATGAGGGGGGGAGAGATGGACGATTGTCACCCAGGAGTTGAAGGGCTTATTGAAGAGACAGAAAGGAAGTATGCTGCTAAACTGGAGCAGCAACAAAAGCAACACGCTGAAGAGAACCAGCAACTTGTTGAACGATTGGAACTTGCCACCGCCCTGGTATATCTCGTTGCTGGTTTCGCTGAGCAGCAGATGCAACAATCTGCCAAGATGGCAAAAATCATGTACGTTGTCTCCGAACAACAAAGCCAGCAGCATGCTGAGGAGGTGGATCAATATGCCAGGGAGGTGGAGAACCTCAAGCAACAAACTGAAGAAATGAGGCAATATGTTGGAGAATTGGAAGACTTCAAGCAGAAGTATGAGATACGATTAAGGAAACAGGCAGACAATCTTGTAAAATCAGAACAGGCATGTTCCACGCTCCAGCAGGAGCGTGACGAGCTAAAACAGCAATACAAAGATCTGTCGGAAGAAAAGCAGGCCATTGATGTGGCGCATACCACGCTCCAGCAGCAATATGATGGCCTGTTAGGAGACTACCACGCTATTGAGCAGGAGAGTGATAAGCTAGAGCAGGAAAAGCAGAAGTATAACGAGCTAATAAAACACCCCCTCACAATCATATTACATAGCAGGGCATTCTGGCGGGGGGGGATTCTTGTGCTAGCTCTCGGATGGCTGATGGTCTTTCGCATCGGGGAAATTTTTTCGTTGCCCTCCAGTCGGGTCGTGGAGGTTGTCCTGGGCGTATGGGGGATCTATCCGCCCCTGGCTCTGATCCTCTTCTCGTTTCTCCAACGGGCGAAGAAGAAAAAGAACGGGGCATCGGTACCTCAAGACCCGCATCTTAAGCAGCAACAGGCCCTCAAGTCAATGACGTGGATGCTTGGGGGAGCATTGTATGGTCTTGCGGCAAGTATGGCCATCACTGGCTTTGTTCTGCTGCGGCAATACACGTGCGATTTTCCCACACTGACTATTATGGCAACTGTTGGAATAACGGTCGTTCTGGGGACATTTGCTGGTTTCTATTCTTCAAAAACAACATGGGGGGAGTGATATGGAATTTCTTAAAGGGTTCCTCTTGTTCAGTGAACTTCTCAGCGAATTAGTAGCCGACTTCCTTTTCTTTCTGGGGTTATTATGGCTCCTCATACAGATTTTTTTGAACCTCCATGGGCTAGAAGGAAAAAGGGATACTGCTGAATTTATTAGAAAATACCGCTTGATGATGTTTGTGGGGATACCCCTCATCCTTGTCGTTGGGACTCAAGCTGATCATATCGCGCTTTTGACGTTGATCAATACAGGCAATTTCACAGGCACTCCTCCCTATGCGATCTTCGCGGTGATTCTTTTCGTTGGCCTGCTTCTGTTTCTGGGACATCTGGTCTGGAAAGCAGGGCAACCGGTCCATTCTCTCTGGATTACTTCTGGTTTTCTTGTTATCATAATTGCTATGATCATCCTGGTAAATAGATCTCCAAAA
>DAOTUE010000012.1:0-7711 GCA_034436975.1 Chloroflexaceae bacterium | reverse complement strand
TTGAAACACTGATTGAAACACTGGTTGAAACACTGGTTGAAACACTGATTGAAACACTGGTTGAAACACTGGTTGAAACACTGAAACGAGTGGAACCCTTCCCTATTGTGTGGAGGATACCGTGAGATTTTTTGATAACTTGTTTGGCGGAAATCGGGCAAAGAGTGCAAAAGTTGCCAAAGAACGATTGTTGACCGTCCTTGTCCATGACCGGGTCAAACTCACTCCGGAGATGTTGGAACAATTGAAAGAGGAACTCTCCGTTGTCATCAACCGATACATTCCCAACGTTGAATCACGGGAAATCGAAGTGACCTTGCTTCATGGAGAATCGAGCGATCACTTGAAAGCGGATATACCGCTGCGCCGCGCAAAATGATCATGGTTCGTGAGGCCGAGAACGACGACGTGCCCGCCTGTGCCGCGCTCCAGCCCCTGTATACCACCCGCACGGTGTGGCGGATGGTGCAGGAGGGCGAAACGGGCCCCACCCGCGGGGAAGAAATCCCGGCACTTTCCCTGTATCTCCAGCAAGTTCGGCTCCCACAATCTCGCGTGTTGCGTCTTCCTTCGAGCCTTGTTCCATTGGAGCGGGTCTGGGATAGTGCTGGTACACGGTTTGTTGCCGTGCAGGATGATGAGCATATTTGCGGCTACCTGCTTCTGCGCCTTCTTCCGGATCAATGTCTGGTGATGGTTTCGCGCTTCCTGGTTGATGCGCCGGCCCGTGGGCAGGGGGCCGGCAAGGCCCTGTTGCGGGCTGCGCGGGCCTGGGCCGCCAGCGAAGGGGAAATCTCCTTGCTGGCCCACGCACCATTGCGAAATGTGCCGGGCATTGGTTTCTACCAACGGCGAGGGTTCCGCATCTGTGGGCTGAGCCAGCATTTCTATCCGACCCGTGAAGATGCTCTGTTGCTCCGCCAGAATGTATAATAAACGTGTAATCGTTCAGGGGGTATAATCCTTCAGAACAAGGAGTATCGCTCCTGAGAACGCGGGCGCAGCTCCCCCCTCCCAATCCATCCCCCCGCTGGGGGGATGACAGGTGGGGGGGGCTGAACAATTACATAACCGATAAACTTGATGAGAAATATGATAGAAGAAAACCGACCCTATGAGAGAAATGACAGAAGAAAACCCGCAAATGCCCAACGAATCTATTCGCGCTGGTTTTGTCACGCTTGTTGGCAAGCCCAATGTTGGCAAAAGTACCATCCTCAATACGATCCTTGAGCACAAGGTCGCCATTGTTTCACCTCGTCCGCAGACAACCCGCATCCCCCTCCGTGGTATCTTGAACCGGCCCGATGCCCAGATTGTCTTTACCGATACGCCAGGCATTCATAAACCCCGGCACGAACTGGGGCAGTTAATGGTCAAACTGGCTCAACAAGCCATCCCTGATGCAGATATAATCTGCTTTGTTGTGGATATAAGTACCCCGCCAACCCAACTGGATCGGCGCATTGCCGCTCAGGTGAAACGAAGCACCTCCCCACAATTTCTCGTGCTCAACAAAGTAGACCTTCGTCCGCGCAATGGCCCGCAGTTTGAGGCCTATCGTTCGCTTGGCTCCTGGGATATGGAGATTGCTGTTTCGGCCCGCACGGGCGATGGGGTCTCTTCGCTGGTGGATGCGCTGGTCGCACACCTCCCGATGGGCGAACCACTCTACCCGGAGGATTGGATTGTTGACCAGAGTAGGCAATATCTTGCCGCCGAGATGGTCCGCGAAAAGGTGTTGCGTTTCACTGAAGAGGAAGTTCCCCACGCGGTTGCCGTCGAGATTGAGGAATGGGAGGAACGCGAAACCCTGACCTATATCCGAATGACCATCAACGTGGAGCGGGCCGGGCAAAAGGGTATCATCATTGGGGCAGGCGGCGCAATGCTCAAACAAATCGGGCAGGCAGCTCGGGCCGATATTGAGCAGATGGTGGAACGACCGGTCTATCTCGATCTCTGGGTGAAAGTTCGCCCGGACTGGCGCAACGACCCGGCCTCGCTTGGCTGGCTTGGCTATCGGCTCAAAGATCTTTCATAATGATTCTTCTGTGTGTTATGCAGAAAAACACTGTTCCCCTTCACCACCACAGAAAAAGGGGAACAGACAAAAAATCAATTAAACCATCCGCGCCGCTGCATCTCCCCTATGCCTGTTCGCGTTGCTGCTTATACTCGTCTATCAGCCCTTGCATCAGATGGGCTGGAACATCTTCATAATGGTCAAACTCCATTGTAAACATGCCGCGAGCCTGGGTGATAGCCCGCAGGTCGGTAGCGTATCGTTGACATTCGGCCAACGGTACCTGTGCCGTAATGGTCGTTCTGGCCGAACCGGCCGGCATCATCCCCAACACTCGCCCCCGCCGCGTATTGAGATCACCCATCACATCGCCGGCATACTGTTCGGGAACCGTAATCTGGAGTAAATAGATAGGTTCAACAATAACAGGATTGGCTTTTTGTGCGGCCAGTTTGAAGGCCTGAGAACCAGCGGTCTTGAAGGCAATTTCCTTCGAGTCCACGGGGTGCTCCTTCCCATCAAAGAGTGCGACGCGAACATCTACCACCATATTCCCCGCCAGCACGCCTTCGGCCATCGCCTCACGGACCCCTTTTTCAACGGCCGGCCAGAAACCGCGGCTCACCACCCCGCCGACAATCTCGCTCACAAATTCCAGCGGGTCTTCGCGGTTGGGGTCGGGGTCCAGCGGTTCAATTCGTAGCGATACATCGGCAAATTGCCCCGCTCCCCCCGTCTGCTTTTTGTGGCGATACTGAGCCTCAGCCGTTGTGCGTATCGTTTCTCGGTAGGGAACTTTTGGAAGGTCAATATCCACATGGGTATCATACTTTCGCTTCATCCGCTCAGCAATAATTTGCAGGTGGCTCTCGCCCAGGCCGGAGATAAGCGATTCGCCCGTCACCGGATCGCGGGAAATTCGGAGTGTCGGATCTTCTTCGATAACCCGTGTCAGGGACAAACTCAGCTTATCCAGATCGGAGCGACCATGCGGCTTGATAACCGCGGTAAATACGGGTCTGGGGAAAAGAATAGGGGGTAATTCGAGGATACGGTCAGAGGCGCAGAGGGTGTCGCCCGTGCCGGTGTCTCCCAGTTTTGTCACCATCCCAATATCGCCGGGGCCAATCATTGTCACAGCTGTCTGTTCTTTGCCGCGCACCTGATACACCTGGGCGATGCGTTCCTCTTTTCTGATGCGCGTATTGGTCACGGTAGAGTTGCTATGGAGTTCGCCGCTATACACGCGAAAATAGCTTACCTTCCCATAGGGGTCAATCGTGGTTTTGAAGACTAGCGCGGTCAGTGGCTCGCCGCTGGCGGCCTGAAGCGAGATCGTTTCGCTGCTTGCCAGGTCGGTGACTTCGGCCTTCTTGCGGGCCGCCGAGGGAATACTATCAAGAATCCCATCGAGCAGGTGGCCTATTCCCGAAACTTCCAGGGCCGACCCGCAGAACACCGGCACGATGCTACCATTGGCAATGCCCGCTCGCAACCCACGCACCAGTTCTTCTGGCGTGAGCGCATCTTCGCCACGCTCAAGATATTTTTCAATCAAGTCGTCGTTGGTTGCCGCAATTTTGTCAATCAACTGCGTGCGCCAGTCGTGCATCTGCTCAATGAGTTCTGCGGGAACGTCTGCATTGGTAGACTTCCCATCGTGGTTTCTGGAACAGAGCCAGGCCACTTGCTGACGTAGCGAGATGATGCCGCGGAAATCGCTGGCTGTGCCGATGGGGATTTGCATCGGGGTGACAGCGTCGTCCAATATCTCGCGGGCTTGCTGAACACACTGAAAAAAGTTTGCGTTCTCTCGGTCGAGCTTGTTGACAAAGAGAATGCGGGGAACTTTTTCCTGCACCGCCATATCCCAAACCTGCTCGGTGCCAACTTCGACCCCCGCCGAAGCATCCATCACAATGACAGCCCCATCTATAACGCGCATGGCCGAAGCCATATCGCCGGCAAAATCGGCATAGCCGGGCGTGTCGAGGATGGTAATCTTGTTGTCGTTCCACTCCAGGGGGGCAACGCTCATGCTGATAGACATTCCGCGTTTGTGCTCATCCGGGTCGTAGTCGCTCACGGTGTTCCCATCTTCAACCCGCCCCATCCGCGTGATGGCCTGGGCTTTGAGCAAGAGGGCTTCGGTCAGGGTTGTTTTGCCACACCCTCCATGACCAAAGAATCCGATATTGTGAATTGTTTCTGGTCCATAAGATCGCATCAATGTCCTCCTTGACAATGACAATGTATTTGAACTCTCTTAAGAGCATGATTATACCATGTTCTTGCTGCTATTATTTGTAATCGTTCAGGGCCCCCCACCTGTCCTCCCCCCAGCGGGGGGATGGATTGGGAGGGGGGGGCTGCGTCCCTCCAGTGGGGCAAGCGAGACGCTTGCGTACCCAGGAATCAGGGGTTGCCCAAACACCGTGAACGATTACGAAGAATGCACGGCATAACTGGCACCTGATGAGCAAACGAGCACAGCAAGCGGGGGCCAGCGTCGAAGCCTTTGAAGCGGTGGCGGCTCGTGTCCGAACAGGTACTCCCGAAGCGCAACGGCCTTGCCCACGGCGCGGCCGGTTCCCTGCACATTGCCGATGCGCTTCAGACAACGATTGTGGGGAGCCGCAATCGTGCGGGTATCCTCTGCAGGATTGCTGAATAGTTCTATATCTATAGAAATTTATAGACATGTTTATGCGGCAAGCCGCAATGGATGAACTACGCACTACTGAACATACTGTGAAAACCGCTTCCGAAAATCAAGAGCTTTTCTGGCCAGGGAGGAAAGCAGCGGAATACGCTTCTGGGCCAGCTTCCGCAAACATAGTCTCATATTGACCCCTAGCCAGCGGACCCGCGGATCGTGCGGGCCAAGAATAACCAGCCCAAGAATAATGAGGGGGAGGCCAAGTGGGATGGGGAGCGGTGCAGTGATGATACCCAAAAACAGGACAATCCAGCCAACCACCTGGCGAAAAGAGCGGTTGAAAGCGGTAAGTGTGGTCTGCCCGGCCTGAACAAGCCAGTGCCAGGCTTCGCGCAGCCATCGCCAGGCTGTCCCCATCCCCCGCCATGTTTTGCACAGCCAGACCCACACCGTCTGCGCCGGGCGCACAACCACCACATCGAAAAACGCCCGTGTTTTTCTCCATGCGGAGCGCAGCCACTTCCACATAGAGCGCAACCATCCCCATACAGAGCACAACCACCCCCATACCACACGCACCGGGCGCACAACCACCGCCTTGAACAGGGCCGCGGTCCATTCCCACACGGCACACAACCAGGCCCACACTGCCCGCACCGATTGGACGGTAGCCCGTAGTGCGCGGCGAGTCTGGATGTAGGGGCGAACAACCCACCGACGATAGAATGATTTGAGCGATTGCCTCATGTGCACTCCATCCTGGCCACCAGGGAATCCGGGTGGTGGCATACAACAAACAACGATCTCTCTTCTTGCTTATTCCTATTGCTCAGTAATTGTCACCTTAAGCATTTTCTCGCCCGGAGTTGTTGCCCGCATCGGATCGCGCAGCGGAATACCCTCGACAATCTCCTGACCCTCAACCACTTCACCAAAGATGGTATATTCGTTGAGCGACGGGGAGGCCGCTGTGGTAATGAAAAACTGCGAGCCAGCACTGTTGATGTCGTCTCCCCGCCGCGCCATCGCCACAATGCCTGGACGGTCAAACAGGATTTTCTGGGTAAACTCGGCCGGAACATTGTAGCCCGGACCACTGGTCCCATCCCCTTTCGGGTCGCCTCCCTGGGCCATAAAATTCTTGATAACCCGGTGCCACGTCAACCCATCATAAAACCCTTCGCGGGCCAGAAAGACAAAGCTATTGACCGTCTGGGGGGCGATGTCGGGGCGAAGCCGAATCACAATATCGCCACGAGGGGTCGTAATCGTCGCCGTGTAATTTCTGGTTGGTTCTATCGTCATTGGCGGTGGACTATCGTAGGTTCTGTTCTGAGCCATTGTACTTTCCTCCTCCTCATTATTTCTGTTTTGAGCTATGGTGCTTTCTTCCGAACCCCCGTTCCTATTCATGAGCCACACTCCAAGCACAGCGAAAATGATGACCACAACGAAAACCGATACAATACCAGCAAGGCTTGTTGTGGGTTCTTGTTCTTCATACTGCTTTTTCTTCGATTTACTCACGCTAACCTTTCCTCTTCTATTCGCCTGTTCCAGGGTTTCAAATGATGATTATATCATGGTTCCGGCCTCTGCCCCAACCGCCCCCCATGAGGAAGTGTTCAGCCCCATACGCTATCGCGCACCCTGACGGAATGAAAACCGTGTATTGTTCAAGTGAGAAATACGGCTATTGCTCCTGGGAGCGCGTCCATTTTGCCCGCCCCAATGCAAGCAAGACGCTTGCGCTCTCTGGGTTTTCAGGTTTCACCCTCAAACGTGACTCCATACCCCCATGATACCAAATTCGCTTGATCACTTGTTATTGCCCGCCCCCCCGCCGCGTGCGGCGGCACCTCCTCTCCCGCTGGAAGAGGGGGCAGGGGGGTGCGGGACGGATAGTTCCTGTGTTTACCCTGATACCTCCATAGAAAGAGGCGGCAAGTGAACCACCCACTTCGGCGGGTGGTCGTTGATAATGCTATCTCCATGATTCCATGATGCCTGCCAGGAAAAAATTTCTCAATATTTGTTTTTTCTGGTATCATAGGTCGAAGGCAAGGGTACTACCCAATATCCCTTTCCAAAAAGGAAATGGGCGGATAAAGTCGCCTTCCTTGCCTCGCATGACAACCCTTGCCATATATGGTAAAATCAATCAGTATATGGTAAAATGGGACCGAACAATGAGATCATCATTTCATTTGTAGGTTAGGAGAGTCTGACAATCCTGCGCTGCCCTGGCGTGGGGTAGAATCACAAGGAGGGGTTCATGACAGAAGCAGGTCCACTTATTGAGTATATGGGAGGAACAACACACGCAGCCTTTCTTTGCTGGGTGCCGCTGGTCCTGATTGTCATTGGTGGTTTTGGCGTAGGTTTTTTTGCAACCAACCGCGCCGCTTTCGCACGAGATATTCTGCTTGGAAAAGGCCGGAAAGAGCGTATTCCAAGCGGTGGAAGCAAGACTCCTGAGTACAAGCACGACCGCGTTTGGGGTGGCGAACCGCACGACATGCTCGGCGATATGCGGTATCCGCCCCAGGCTGTAGACCGACACAGCCGCAAGAAAACGATTTCGGGTTGGACAGAGAATAAAGGGGCCACAAGCCCGGACACAAGCAAACCGCGACCACCTGCGAAGTAAGACCAGTCACGCGGTCCAGGTAGTCAGACACGGGGGTAGCGTATGCTGGACGGGTGTAAGCCACCAGCATACGTTGCCACTGCTTGATGCTGTGTGTCGTTGTTTTCTCAATTTGGTTGTTTATGCAAACACAAGTAGCCCCGATGGGCCTGGTGCATCCAGCATCAGACAGCGGGGTTGTTTCTTTTCCCGAATTCTCCGAAATCTGGTAGAATACGGGACAGGCAACGAGGGAGTGTTCTGACTGGGTCAACGACCACCCGCTGAAGCGGGTGGCTTGCCCTCGCCCGAAGGCAGGGCTTCAGGGGAGGTTGACAACTCCCCACGGCTCCGTAGAACCGTATAGCGATTGCGAATGTTGATAGCAGCATTCACA
>DAOTUE010000011.1:0-154924 GCA_034436975.1 Chloroflexaceae bacterium | reverse complement strand
GGGAGCCGCGCCATCGCAGAGAGCATATAGTGGCGTTCGGGATTGCATGGCCCCGCTGTGTTGAATTTTCTCATAGTCCTTTTTCCTTTCCATCAGGGGCGTATTTACTCCCCCACCTCGTCCAGCACCTCGTCCAGCACGGCTTGCACCTTGCGATAGGACGGGTTGCCCATCGCTCCGCACCGTCTCGAACTCGCGCCCATGCACCACCGTGAACATGCCCCCGCGTTCAAGTGGTATCATAGCCGTTTTCCCTTCATGTTTTCGGGAACACCGTTATGTGTATGATAACACACGTTCCCCCCCCTGTATTGGACCGGAAAAAAGAAAACCATAGGGGAGAACCCGAATAAATCGTTATCGAATCCCTTGCCATATTCCCCATATTGCGCTATAGTATGGGCAGTGAGCCTGCACGAGGAGTAGAAAAAGGAGCATGTCCAGTGTCCAGCATACTACAACCCGATACGATGGTAGACAACCGCTACCGCATTGTGCGCCTGATTGGCCAGGGGGGGATGGGCGCGGTCTACGAGGCCGTTGACCTGCGGTTCGGCAGCACCGTCGCGCTCAAGCAGATGTTTCTCAACCCGAACGCCCCCCCGCAGCAGGCGGCCCTGGTGGAAAAAGCCTTCAAGCGCGAAGCGCAAACCCTGAACCACCTCCGCCATTCCTCGCTCCCCCGCGTGAGCGACTATTTCCTCGATGCCCACGGCCACTTCCTCGTGATGGATTATATCAAAGGGAACGACCTGGCCAACTGGCTGGAGCAGCGCATGCAATCGCAAGGATACCCCTTCTCCGAGCAGGAGATTGTCCCCTGGATGCTCCAGGTGCTCGCCGCCCTGGAATACCTGCATAGCCAGTCCCCACCTGTGATACACCGCGACATCAAGCCGCACAATATCAAGGTGACACCACAGGGAGAGGTCTATCTGCTCGACTTTGGCATCTCGAAGGGGATTGCAGGCCAGCATACCGTGTCGGCATCGGGGCATAGCAGCGTCTACGCCTATACGCTGGCCTACGCCCCCCTGGAGCAGATCCAGGGGACGGGCACGGGCCCCCGTAGCGACCTCTTCAGCCTGGGGGCAACGATGTACCACCTGCTGACGGGCGCATCGCTGGACAAGGAGCCGCGCCGCGATGCCCTGACCCGCGCCAGTGCGCTTGTGGGGGCCCGCCCCGACCCGCTGACCCCGCCGCCCGGACTCAGCGAGGGCGTGTGCGAGGTGCTGATGCAGAGCCTTGCGCTCAACCCGGACCACCGCCCGCCCAGTGCGGCAGCGTTTGCCCGCGGGTTGCAGGGGCAGCGTGCCCCCGTGAGCGGCCCGACCATCCCCGTTGCCCCGCACCCCGCCCAACCTCTGCCTGTTCCTCCCGCAACGCATTCGAGCCGACCACGCCAGATACAACCCCTGCCTCCGCCAGATACAACCAGAACGGAGCCGCGCCGTTCCACCCCTTCCCCCGCACACAGCCCCCCCCGACGCGGCATCTCCCCCGCCCTGTTGATTGGCATTGTTGCGCTGCTGCTGCTCGTTGTGGGTGGCGGGGGGATGCTGTTTTGGCAAGAGGGGAAGGCTGACGAGGAACAGGGGAGTGGGGAGGGGGCCGCGGTTGTGGTTGATGCGCCAACGGCTACGTCCGAACCGCCCACGCCCGAACCCACCCCCATCCCCGTCACAGCCACGCCCGAACCGCCCACACCCCTGCCCGCCCTGCCCGTGCTGATGGGCACGCCCATACCACAGCCTGTTGTTCCCATTGCCGCGGCAAGCCCCAACGAGGTGCAAGAACTGGCAATCCTGGGGAGAGGAGACATAAGGGATGTTGCCTGGTCGCCGGACGGGACCACGTTGGCGGTGGCTTCCAGCATTGGGATATGGCTCTACCACGCGGAGACACTGGAAGTCGTGCGTTTTATCAAAACAGATGCCCGGTTCAATAGCGTGGCATACAGCCCGGACGGGGCGCGCATCATCTCCGGGTCGTCGGACGGGACAATACGGGTGTGGGGGGCGGTCGCCTTCACGCGATAACACGGTGCGGCTGTGGAGAGTCTCCGATGGGGCGGTGCTGGCGGTGCTGGTTGTGAGCGACACGCTTTCTGACTGTCGCTGGCACCCGCGGGGGGACGTGCTGGCGGTGGGGGGGGTGTTTTGTGATGGGTTCGCCTGGGGCACACCCCCCCCGACGTGGAGCCATATGGTATACTGGCGGCACAAGAGGCAAAACGTGAACGCTAGCAAGGACAAGAGCAGATGAACCAGCGACAAGGAACCTATCCCGATGGGCTTGAAACGGCGATTCAACTGACCCCCGCAGAGCTAGACGCGCAAATCCGGTTGATGGCTGCGTTGAAGATGTTTGAATTGGGAAAACTTGCTACGGGCAAAGCCGCAGAACTGGCGGGTCTTTCCAAAGGCGCGTTTCTCGAAGCCTGCGGACGCTATCAGGTATCGCTATTCAACTACCCCGCCGATGAAGTCGCGGCTGAGATTGAAGCAGATTTGCGTGCAATCCAGCAGGTGCAACGGTGAGTATCGTATCAAATACGGGGCCGTTGATTGCCCTGTCCAGGATTGATCACATTGGAGTGCTGGAATCGCTTGCGGGAAAGGTCCACATTCCTCCAATGGTCTCCCGCGAACTGTTGGCCAAAACGGGGATGGAAGCAGCGCGTCTTGATGAAGCTCTGGCGAGGTTTATCCAGGTTGCCGAACGGCCCCAGATACCGTCTCCCCTTGAGGAAGCTATCCGTCATCTTGACGCGGGTGAGCAGGAAGCCATTGCCCTGGCGCATACCCTGGAATTGACGATTATTCTGGATGATCGCCTGGGTCGCCAGGCGGCCCGTCGTCTGGGTCTGGCAGTCACAGGGACGGCAGGCGTATTGATACAGGCAAAACAAGCAGGATTGGTACCTCAGATTCGCCCCCTGTTAGAAACCTTGCGCGAGTCTGGCTACTGGCTCTCGGACACGGTGCTCGATGTGGCGACTCGGATGGCAGGGGAAGAAGCGTGACTCAATCGGAGCCATCCTCTCTCAGTTCACGCCGCTGCTCCAACAGCGCATCGCACGGGCGAACGAGCCAGGCGACGGCTCGCCACAGGTGAGCGGGGTGGAGGCGGTGGGGGGGGTGAGGGGTCCCATTGGCTGTAGCTGGCACCCGCGGGGGGACGTGCTGGCGGTGGGGGGGCTATACTGAAAGAAATCACCAATCCATATGAGGAAAGGGAAAAAACGGATGACCACGCTTCAGCTTTCATTTCCTGAAGATATGGAAGATATGGTCCTTCTGGTGCCTGACCAGAACACCGACACGCTTGAACACCTTGCACGCGAAGCCCTGATTGTACGGCTGTATGACCTGGGGCAGCTTTCGTCGGGGCGGGCCGCTCGTTTGCTTGGTATAAAATGCGTAATCGTGCAGGCCCCCCACCTGTCCTCCCCCCCCAGTGGAGGGGGAGGAATTGGGAGGGGGGGCGCGCTTGCATCCGGGCGGGCAAGATGGACACGCTCCCTGCCCCCCAAACCCCGAACCCTCACATCAGCCTGCCTCTCCCGCCTTGCGTGCGGCTTCGTAGACCTGCGCAAGCGGCACCTGGGCGGCCCGTGCCAGCAACGCGCAATCCTCATACTCCGGTGCGCTCTCGACAACCTGCCCGCTCCACACTTTCTGCTTGAGCCGCACAGTGCCCCACGGAGTTGCAACCTGCATCTGGTGACGGTGTGCTATCAGTCGCTGCATCTGCTCCCATCGCACGCCAAGTGCTGGTGTTTCGCGCAGGATAAGGCGGGCCAGCGATTCTTCATCGCCACGGTGGGCCAGGCAGGCCAGTTGCAGGCCGGGCCGCCCCTTCTTCATCACCAGCGGCACGGCCCAGGCATCCAGCGCGCCTGCCTCAAGCAACCGCCCGATGACATAGCCCACCAGCTCCCCGGTCGCATCATCCAGGTTGCAGCGCATCTCAACAATGGTCTCGCTTATTTCATGCAGATTTGCCTTCAAAACAGCGTCATCGTGCAGGCCCCCCACCTGTCCTCCCTCCAGCGGGGGGATGGATTGGGAGGGGTGGGGCACGCCCGTATCGGGGCAAGAATACCCGCGCTCCCTGGAGCCTGTTTGCAGTTCAGAAACCGAATTGGTATGAGCGTGGGGAGTGTGGCTGTGGCTGTGGCTGTGGGAGGAGCCATCATCAGCCGGGGCATCTGCTTCGCCAATCCACACGCGCAACCCGTTGAGCCGCTCAAACATAGCTTGCCCGAAGCCATAGCCCACCCGCTGAATACGCATTGCTGGTCGGGCGAAGGTAGCCAGTTCAGCCAGCAGCGCGGCAGCCGTGGGGGTCAGCAGTTCGCCCACGCTGGCCGCGGACACCACCGGCGCACCCACCCCCGCCAGCAGCGCAAGGGTGGCGGGCGCGGGCAACGGCAGCGGTCCGTGTTGCGTTTCAACCCACCCGCTCCCCAGAGGCAGAGACGATGCAAACACCTGCTCAATCCCTAGCAGGTGCAACCCGATACAGAAGCCGGTAATATCAATGATGCTATCGGCAGCTCCCACCTCGTGGAAATGGACAGTCTCTACTGGAACCCCGTGGACCGCGGCTTCGGCGTGGGCCAGGCGGTGAAACACGCCAAGCGCACAGGTGCGGGGATGCTCCGGCAGGTCGCTTGCTTCGAGCAGTGCGCGGATGTCGGCCCAGGAGCGGGCCGGCTGATCATCGCTCAG
Source organism: Chloroflexaceae bacterium (assembly GCA_034436975.1). Taxonomy (GTDB): domain Bacteria; phylum Chloroflexota; class Chloroflexia; order Chloroflexales; family Chloroflexaceae; genus JAAUSY01. The sequence continues at coordinate 150,185 of DAOTUE010000011.1, read as the reverse complement.
GTGGGCCCGAAACAGACTCCCGTAGATATGGTGGCGCACCTCACGCCGATGCTCCAGCCGGTAGCCAGTGAGCGGGAGACCGGACAATCCCCGCTCCAGGTCGGCCAGATCCAGTCCGGCATCCAGCAGACTGGCCAGCAGCATATCGCCCGCCGCCCCGTGGAAACAATCAATATAGGCTATCATCATAGTTTTTCTCCTTATAGGCTATCATCATAGTTTTGTAATCGTTCAGCCCCCCCACCTGTCATCCCTCCAGCGGGGGGATGGATTGGGAGGGGCTGCGTCCCTCCAGTGGGGCAAGCGAGACGCTTGCGTACCCAGGAATCAGGGATTGCCCAAATACCGTGAACGATTACATAGTTTTTCTCCTTGCCGGGCTGCCGCGGCCCGGTTGGCAATCCGCACAGCCATTGCCCCGGCCCCGATGCCGTTGTCAATGTTGACCACGGCCAGGCCCGGCGCGCACCCCTGGAGCATGCTGAGCAGAGCCGCTACACCCTGTCCGCCCATGCCATAACCAACCGACGTGGGCAAGCCGACAATGGGGATATTGACCAATCCGGAGACCACCGACGGCAACGCCCCATCCATTCCCGCAGCAACAATAATCACATCAACCGGCGACTCGTTGACCAGGACTTCAAGCGGCTCTCGCAGCCGGTGCAACCCGGCCACGCCCACATCGTAGAAGGATTGCACGCAGCACCCGGCTTCACGGCAGAGGGTGGCGGCTTCTTCGGCAGCAGGTATATCCGAGGTACCGGCGGAGAGCACGCCCACGCGCCCGCCCGTTGGCGAAACGTGGTAATCATGGCGGCGCACCACAACAGTTTTTTCGCTTGCTCCCGTCTCAATCAGCTCCGGGAAACATTCGCGGAGAGCAGCGAGCAGGTCGGGCAACACGCGGCTGAGGATGGCCCGCCCCTCGCGCTCAACCAGGTCAAGCGTAATGGCGAGCGTCTGCTCAATGCTCTTGCGGTCGGCAAGCACGATTTCAGGTATATCCGTGCGCCCGACGCGGCCATAGTCCGAGCGAGCTATCTGTGCAAGCGCAGCAATATCATCAAAGTGATGCTGAGACACAGCCTATCCCCTATCCCCTATTTCCCTACCAGGATGGCCACCGAGCGTGGCTCCAGGAAGATGTTTCGCTGATTGTGGAGAAGCGGCTCGTAGCCCGGTTCGTAGCAATCGTCGGGGTGGACGGCCCCCGTGTTGACAAAGCGATGCCAGCGCATATGGTGGCGCAGGCCAGGCAGATCGAAGGGCAATCCCTCCCAGTACATATTGATTGCGACATAGATATAATTGTCCTCCACTTTGCCCCCCTTCGCGTGCTTACCACAGAGCATAAAGGCGATGGTATGGCTATTGTCCGACCAGTCGGGTTGCCAGGCCTGCACCCCATGCCAGGTAATATCAGCATAGCCACTCCCAACATAATCCCTGTTGCGAAAATGCTCACTGCCGCGCAGCACGGGGTGGCTATGGCGAAACACCAGGCACCGCCGCGTAAACTGGTATATCTCGCGGTTGGCCCGCAGGAGGTCCCAGTTGAGCCAGTTCCAGTCCATATCGTGGCAATAGGCATTGTTGTTGCCGCGCTGCGTGCGGGCCATCTCATCACCCATCAGGATCATCGGCGTGCCGCGGCTCACCATGAGAATGGCCAGAATGTTCTTCATCTGGCGTTTTCTCATGGTGTTGATGTCCCGGTTGTTGGTGGGCCCCTCCCACCCATAGTTGTAGCTAAAATTGCCATCTGTGCCATCGCGGTTGTTTTCGCCATTTTCCTCATTGTGCTTCTGGTTGTAGGATACCAGGTCGGCCAGGGTAAACCCATCGTGGCAGGTGACAAAGTTGATCGAGGCGGTTGGGCCACGCTGTGGGTAGAGGTCGGGCGACCCCTGAATACACTGGGCAACCCGCCCGACAAACCCGTTGTCTCCACGAATAAACTGGCGGACATCGTCGCGGTATTTCCCATTCCATTCGGCCCAGCGTCCATAGTCGGGAAAGGAGCCAACCTGATACAGCCCGCCAGCATCCCACGCTTCGGCAATCAACTTGCACCCCGCCAGCACCGGGTCGTAGGCCAGCGATTCGAGGAGGGGAGGGTTGGGGTGGGGGTGGCCCGCCGAGTCCCGTCCGAGGATCGAAGCCAGGTCGAAGCGGAAGCCATCAATATGGTACTCCGACACCCAGTAGCGCAAACAATCCAGCACCATATTGCGGACAATGGGATGATTGCAGTTGAGCGTGTTTCCCGTACCGCTGTAGTTGACGTAGCCGCCATCGGGGGTCAGGAGATAGTAGGTGCGGTTGTCTATACCGCGGAAGGAGATGGTCGGGCCACGCTCGTCGCCTTCGGCGGTGTGGTTGAATACGACATCGAGAATAACCTCAATCCCATTGCGATGCAGTTCCTTGACCAGGGCTTTGAATTCGCTAGCCTGGTTGCCCTCGTGCCCCGACCAGGCATACCCCGCTTTGGGCGCAAAGAAGCCTACTGTGCTGTAGCCCCAGTAGTTGACAAGAAATTCTCCCGTTTGCGAGTTGAGCCGCGAGTTTTCGTATTCGTCAAACTCGTTAATGGGCATCAATTCGACACAGTTGACCCCCAGTTCTTTGAGATAGGGGATCTTCTCGCGGATGCCCTCAAACGTTCCGGGATGGTGTACGCCGGAGGTGTGGTGGCGGGTAAAGCCGCGGACATGCATTTCGTAGATCACCAGGTCTTCGATGGGGATACCGAGCGGGCGTTCTGCCTCCCAGTCGAAATCATCGTGGATGAGGCGGCCCCGATACTGGTAGTTGTTCTCCCAGTCGGGCGGGGGGCCCCACACATCGCGCCCACCGATAGCCTTTGCATAGGGGTCGAGCAAGATATTGCGCCGGTCAAACCGGTGTCCCTCTGCGGGACGGTGTGGGCCATCCATACGATAGCCATACTCTATCTTCTCATAATCGAGATCCAGCACAATCATTACAAATACATTCCCTGTGCGAAACTCTTCGGGGAAGGGGATTTCAGCAAATGGCTCCCGCTGTCCTCGTTCAAAGAGCACCAGGGTACACGAGGTGGCGTGGTGCGAATAGATAGAGAAGTTGACCCCATCGGGGATGGGGGTTGCTCCGAAGGGGAGCGGTCGTCCGCAGCGCAGTTTAAAGTTGCCGTAGGTATGGGTTGGTAGCGTCATTCTGCGGGTGCGTTGGTTTTGTTGCATCATTCGGGTGGTTTTTCCTGTTTTTGAAAATAGCAAGAAGCTAATAGACAATGACCGGCATCCCACGTTCTGCCCAGGCATAGAGCAGAGCCGCATCTGCTGGCCACAGCCCGATACATCCGTGGCTGTGCCGTTCGCCTGTCCCAAAGCGATAGTGCCAGTATACCCCATGAATGGCAATATCGCCATCGTAAAACATGATGAACGGTACATCGGGGATATTCCACCGTTCGCCACCCATTGCACCGCGCAGGGTTTTCTGGCGAATTTTGGAGCGAATGGCGAAGGAGCCGGGCGGGGTCTCAAACCCATCTTTGCCCGTAGAAATCGGCATATCGAATATCAGGCGGTTTCCTTCGTAGGCATAGAGCCACTGACGCGCCAGGCTGACCTCAATACGCTTCGGGCCGGTGCGGGCTTGCGCAGTATAGGGAGGCGGGTCAGGCTGCTGAAAAAACGGGGTGCCCCCTCGTGCCCGCAGCGCATCGGTGCCGATATTTGCTCGCTGCACGGGCCAGGCGAGCGGCTCCGAAGGGTCGTAAGTCAGCAGGGTGCGCTCGAATGCCTGCACAACAACTGTGCGCGTTGGACTCTGTGTGCTCCCCCCTATCTCCACGGGAAAGGCCCGGGTGAGGGGCAGGCCCGTATCGCGCAACCAGCCATTGGGAAAGAGATAGGCCTGGTTGATGAAATTCCAGAAATAGGGAGGCACGAGAAACCCTGGCTCAACCTCCAGGTTCGGGTGGTTGGGCACAAACACCCCCGCCGGGGTCATAGTGCTCGTGCCTGCCTCGAAGCCGGCGGGTGGGGGGATATGCTCCATAAACCCGTAGAGATCGCCATAGCTCAGCGGCAAGCCGTCAATGGGCATCTCTGGCATATGGCGAATAAGGCCCCACAGAAGCGGGCTATGGGCCACCTGCTCACCGGGGCGATGGCCGTTGCCGGGACGAACGACCTCCCAGATAGGCGTGCTCTGCTCCCCACCTTCGGACGCGGTGTCTGGCGCAGACGAGCAATCATCCAACCGCCCTTTTTCAAAATACTGCACCCGGCAACCATCAACCTCCAACAGGGGGGAATTGACGCGGCCAAGCACCCGCTCCCCGTGGTAGTGCCAGTAATAGGCAGCAAACGGCTCTCCGATGCCTTGCTTCTCCTGGACAAACGCCATTTGCGGGTTAATCAGAAGGAGTGCAGCAAGCACAATGATATAGGGCTTGAAGAAGCGGGAGACCGTTCGCATGGTTGCCTGGGTATCGTGCTTATCTCGCAATGGTCTGCACCGGGGGCGGATTGTTTCTTTCGTAGTCGGCAATAGCCGCCTCTTGCTGGAGCAAAAAGCCAAGCTGATCTACGCCATTGATCAGGCAATATCTGGCGAACCTGTCAATGGGAAAAGAAACCTTGCGGCCATCGGGCAGCACAATGGTCTGGTCCGGCAGATCAACCGTAATTGTCGTGTCTGGATCTTCCTCGTACAGGCTGAGCAGTTGTTGATACGTTTCGTTGTCCACTACAATAGGCAGGAGACCATTTTTGAGCGCGTTATTGCGGAAGATGTCGGCAAAGTAGGTGCTGATGATGGCCTTGAAGCCAGAGCCTATCAGGGCCCAGGGGGCGTGCTCTCGCGAGCTGCCACAGCCAAAGTTGTTTCCCGCAACAAGCACTTCGGCTCCCTTCGCTTCAGTCCGGTTGAGCACAAAGTTGGGCTTCGGGCTTCCCTCGGCATCGAACCGCCAGTCGGCAAACAGTGCCGCTCCCAACCCCTGCTTGTCGGTGGCTTTCAGGTAGCGGGCGGGGATGATCTGGTCAGTATCTATATTGTCTACTGGCAATGCCACAATCTTTGCGGAAAACGTGGTAACTGGTTCCATGTGTTATTTTTCTCTCCTTCGTTTCTATGCTACAACATGTTGCGAATGCCATCAATCAAGAAGCCGTCTCATCCCCATTCGCCTGCTCCGTCGTACCATTGCCAGAATCCGTTGGCTTGTTGTCGCTCCTGGTCAGTTGCTCCTCAAACGCTTCCAGCGAGGAGGCCTGCAAAGCTCTGTCCAGCCAGGCTTCCAGTTGCACGGGGGAGAGACTGGCGAACTGCTCCGACAGAGCGGGAGGCAACAAACCAAATCGCCGCTCAAGGATGCGACGGATCAGGTATCGTCGTTCTTCTTCACGGCCTTTTTCCCACCCTTCTTCGCGGCCTTCTTCACGGCCTTTTTCCCATCCTTCTTCGCGGCCCTCTTCACGCCCACGCTGCAAGATTTCCTGATACCAGGGTGACTTCTCCAGGACAACCATATCCCACCTCATTATCTGCTGAATGACCTTGCTCTCCAGCACGAACCGAGCGAAAAATGCCAGCAGCGGCTCCAGTTCGTTCAGGGTTTCGTCTTTTCGCAACTCCTGCACCGCCCGGCGCACCATTGTCTCTTCTCCCCCGCCCCGCAGCACAGGCACGAATGGGAGCAGCGAAGGCAACGGTTGCTCGAAAACAAGGTCGGCATCCACTTCCCACAGGTTGATGACCCGATAATCGCACCGCACCTGCAACCCCTTGAACATCCGCTCGTAGCGGTCGGCAATGCTGACCCCGGCGGGTGGCGGCAGAATGTTGATAAGAACCGCATAGACGGGCAGGCGATATTTCTCTTCTGCCAGGACGATGTAGGCGCAGGTGCGGAGCGGCATCCAGCGGTCATAGTATAATTGTAACTCATTCAGGGTCAGGAATTCCCCATCGTGGGGGCAATAGGCCCTGAGTAACGCATCGGTTTCGCGGCTGACCCACTGGAAGGCGGGGGCAACGAGACCGTGCGAGATAACGTCTGCGTTCCCTGTAACCCATCGAAGCCAGGCATCGGGGGCCAGGCTGATCAACCGTTTGCTGCCCGTGTCGGCGGCTTTTGCCATCGGGTGTACTCCTTCTTGTTTTCCTGTTTATTCCATGCTAAAGCAAATTCCGCCCGTCGGCAACTACCCCCTTGATAGCCGTGGCTGCTGCCGTCAGCGGGCTTGCCAGGAAGGTCCGTCCTCCCTTGCCCTGCCGTCCCTCAAAGTTGCGGTTGCTCGTGGAGACAGCATATTCTCCCGGCTTCAGTTGATCACCGTTCATTGCTATGCACATTGAACAGCCGGCCTCGCGCCATTCCGCGCCGGCATCAATGAATATGCGATGCAACCCTTCTTCTTCGGCCTGTTTCTTCACCTGCTGCGAGCCGGGTACTACCAGCACTCGCACCCCCGGCGCAACCTGTCGCCCCTGTAGGAGACTGGCGGCCTGTCGCAGGTCGCCGATGCGCGAGTTGGTGCAGCTTCCAATAAACACCACATTGACCGGGTGGCCAAGCAATCGTTGCCCCGGCACCAACCCCATGTAGTGCAAGGCTTTGTCGAGCGCAGTACGGGCACCGGGTGTCTCTTGTGTGGCAGGGTCGGGGACTGTGCCAGTAATCGGCATGCCCATACCGGGGTTGGTTCCGTAGGTAATCATTGGCTCCAACGTGTTTGCATCCAGCGTAATCGTTGTATCGTAGGATGCGCCCTCGTCGGTGGGCAACATCCGCCATCGTTCAAGGGCAGCATCCCACGCCTGGCCCTGCGGGGCAAAGGGCCGCCCGGCCACATATTCAAAGGTGGTCTCGTCGGGGGCAATCATCCCGGCCCGTGCGCCCCCCTCAATGCTCATGTTGCAAATGGTCATCCGCTCTTCCATCGAGAGGGCACGAATGGCCTCGCCAACATATTCAAACACATAGCCGGTGCCGCCTCCGACCCCGATTTTTGCAATGATGCCAAGAATAATATCTTTGGCGGTTACGCCTGGCTGGAGTCGTCCACCAACACGCACGGCGCAGGTTTTCGGGCGGCTCTGGAGCAGACATTGTGAGGCCAGCACATGCCCAACTTCGCTTGTGCCGATGCCAAACGCCAGCGCACCAAACGCCCCATGCGTGCTGGTGTGGCTGTCGCCGCAAACAATTGTCATGCCTGGTTGCGTCAGCCCTTGCTCCGGACCAACCACATGGACAATACCGTTGTTTTCGGTTCCCAGTTTGTAGAGTGGAATGCCAAACTCGGCGCAATTCTTTTCGAGCTGGCTAAGCTGCGCGGCCGATTGCGCGTCGCTCACAGGAATTTTACCGTTGGCATCACGGGGGGTCGTCGGGGTGCTGTGGTCCATTGTAGCCAGCGTCTGCTCCGGGTGACGGACGCGCAAGCCACGCTCACGCAAAACAGTAAACGCCTGGGGCGATGTTACCTCGTGAATGAGGTGCAGATCAATGGAAAGAACGGCGGGAGTCTCTTCAGTTTCCGGACGGACAATATGGGTATCCCATACTTTCTCAAATAATGTGCGGGGGTGGGACATCGTGCTACCTCCTGAATAGTGTATCAAAAAACGAAGATTTGCCCTCTCCCCCCTGCACCCCATGTCCCAGCGGGAGAGGGGGGGGCGCGTAAGCGGGGGGAGGGCAATGATAAGCGATTAAACGAATGTGATATTACATCTTTTCTTTGTGTGCTCTGTGCCTTTGTGGTGAACCTGTTTTCCAGAGGTTCCAGAGATGGGATTATCTCGCTACTCTGCTGCCGCTCTCCCATCGCGCTCACGCACCAGGGGAAGCTCCAGGCTGTCCCAGAGGGCTTGCCAGCTTGCCTCGATGATGTTGTGTGATGCGCCAATGGTGATCCAGCGTTCTTCTCCACGCGCACTCTCAATCATCACTCGTGGAACCGCCGCCGTGCCGCGGTGTTCATCTATGATGCGGACTTTGAAATCTACCAGCTTGACTTCATCGAGCTTCGGATAGTGGGGCACGAGAGCTTTGCGGATGGCCTGGTCAAGCGCATTGACGGGCCCATCCCCGTCAGCCGCCGTGTGCATAATCTGCTCTCCAACCTGGACTTTTGTGGTTGCCTGGGCGTAGATGTCGTTGTTTCCGCGCTTCTCAACAATCACAGTAAAATCAAGCAGATCGAAGGAGGCAACGTAGTTGGGGTCGCTCCGCCGCACGAGCATTTCAAAGCTGCCATCTGCTGCTTCAAATTGAAACCCTTTGCTCTCCATCTCTTTGATGCGTTGCACGAGCGTGCGCTCGTTGCCATTGAGTTTCAACCCCATTTCTTTTGCTCGCATGAGGATGTTCCCCCGCCCGGAGAGTTCGCTCACAACAACGCGCTTTTCGTTCCCCACAAGTGTCGGGTCAATATGCTGGTAGCTCTCCTCCACTTTGGCCATTGCAGCAACATGCACTCCGCCCTTGTGGGCAAAGGCACTGCGCCCAACAAAGGGGGCGTGGTGGTCGGGGTTCAGGTTGGCAATGGCAGATACGTAGTGGGAAAGTTCGCTCAGACGGTGCAACTGCTCCGGCGCAACACAGGCATAGCCCATCTTGAGCTGCAAATTGGCAATGAGCGGGATGAGGTCCATGTTGCCGCACCGCTCCCCGTAGCCGTTGATGGTCCCCTGCACCTGTACACACCCCTCTTCGACAGCTACCAGCGCATTGGCCAGGGCAAGGGCCCCGTCGTTATGCGAGTGGATGCCGAGTGGCGGGAGCGGCAGGCCGACCTTCTCGAAGTGGGTACGGATGTCTCGAAATGCCTGAGCAACAAAAGAAGGAAGGGCCCCCCCGTTGGTATCGCAAGGGACGAGGACATCTGCTCCCGCCCGCGCTGCTGCCTCCAGCGTTGCCAGCGTGTAGTCGGGGTCGAGTTTGTAGCCATCGAAAAAGTGCTCGGCATCGTAGATAACTTCTTTGTCCAGGGCTTTGAAATAGGCCACGGTATCGGCTATCATCGCCAGATTTTCCTCACGGGTTGTTTCCAGCACTTTCTCCACATGGAGCGTCGAACTCTTGCCAAAAATGGTCACGGCAGGGGTACGGGCTTCCACGAGCGCACGGATATTCTCATTGTCCTCGCAGCGGGTGCCAGCTTTTCGCGTGCTGCCGAAGGCAGAAACCCGCGCCTGGTTCAGCGGAATATCGTGGATACGCTGAAAAAACTCGGCATCCTTCGGGTTTGAGCCGGGCCACCCGCCCTCAATATAGTGGATGCCGACAGCATCCAGCTCCTGTGCTATTTTGATTTTGTCATCAACCGACAGCGAAAGTCCCTCGCGTTGGGTTCCATCGCGAAGCGTTGTATCGTAGAGAAAGATTTGCTGCATTCCCTGCTCCTATCATTATCATGTGTAAAACCATTGCCGATTGGTAACTGTTCGGAAATACGGGTATCGCTCCTGGGAACGCGGGTATCCTGCCCGCTCCGGGGCAAGCGAGACGCTTGCGCTCCCAGGATTTTACTCCCAGGTGTGAACATTTACCGCCGATTGGTGCTATTTCTGGGGGCGTGGTCGCCACCTGGGATAGCTCCCGAAAATTTTGAACATGCCAACTTCTGGTTTCGATGCGATGCGCTCAAGCGTTGTTGCGATGATCTCATCGTCGCGGTGCCCTTCAATATCTATCAAGAAGATGTATTGTCCAAGCACCTCCCCGGTAGGGCGCGATTCTAGCTTGGTCATATTGATATTGGCCCGCGCCAGTTCGTGCAGTTCCTCAACAAGCAAGCCGGCGCGGTCCTCCCGAAACCCACAACAAAAGCTCGTTTTGTCGTGGCCTGTCGGCGGTGCATCGTGCTTCGCCAGCGCAATAAAGCGCGTCACGTTGTCGCGGTTGTCGGCGATGTCGTGGGCCAGAATGGTTGCGCCGGTCAGTTCGGCGGCCCGCCGCGTGCTGATGGCGGCTGCTGGCCGTTCGTCGGCGAGAGCTTCGGCGGGGGCCGCGCTGTTGCTGAGCGAGGCAACCGTTGCCACCCCCGACAAACACCGCTCCACAAAACGACGGCACTGGCCGAGCGATTGCGGATGGGCATAGAGCACGCTAATATCTTGCAGCGTCAGCCCCGGACGCGCCACGAGATACTGGCGGATGGGGATGACGATTTCTCCGGCAATCCGCAAATCGTCGGCCTCGTGGATAAGCAGGTCTACCGTAAAAGTAACGCTGCCCTCCAGCAGGTTTTCGATGGGGAGCACACCCGCCGTTGCGGCCCCCGTCTCAATGGCCGTGACAATAGCCGGGATGTTGCTCAGCGGCAAAAACGCGATATTTGGCGCGTCTCCAGCGTAGGCTTTTGCCGCTTCCTCGCTAAAGGTGCCCGGCGGTCCCAGATAGGCTATTGTCTGGATATTCCCCTTCTCGTGTTCGCTCACCGCTCGTCCCCGGTCTTTTCCTCGGCCCTGGTGGTTTTCCCGAAGGGATCAACCGCATAGGTCGGGGTTTCTTTGTCGTAGCCGGCAGCGTAGGCCGCTTCTTCGGCGCGAATGCGCTCATCACGAGCCGCTATCATCTTGTTGAGGGCCCCCATATAGGCTTCGGCAGAAGCGGTCAGGATGTCGGTATGGACCCCGTAGCCACTGTAGATATTGCGTCCCCGCCGCTGGCGGTAGTCCTCACTGGCTCCGCTGTCTTCTGAGATACCGCGGTCGCGGATACGGACTGTCACTTCGGCCACCGCGTCCAACCCCTCTGTCACGGCGTTTATCGAGAACTCGATCAGGTCATTGGGCCGCTGGATGATGCGGTTGATGGCTTTGTAGACCGCATCCACCGGGCCGGTGCCGTGGTCGCTATCTACCGATACCTGGTCGCCCGGTCCCTTCAGTCGCACGGTCGCCACGGGGATCAGTCCGGTGCCGCTTGTCACCTGCACATGCTCCAGGCGGTAGATGTCGGGGATACGCTGTGTCTCTCCAGCAATGATGGCCTCGATGTCACGGTCGTCCACAACCTTTTTCTTGTCGCACAGTTCTTTAAACCGCTGGAAGACATGCTCAAAGTCGCTCTCGTTCAGGTCGTAGCCCAGGTTCCCAATATGTTTTCGGAAGGCGTGTCGCCCGCTGTGCTTGCCCATCACCAGGACGTTGCTATCCAGTCCAACGGTTTCGGCACTCATAATCTCGTAGGTCATGCGGTGTTTGAGCACGCCGTCCTGGTGGATGCCCGACTCGTGGGCGAAGGCGTTGGCCCCGACAACGGCTTTGTTGGGCGGCACGGGCACGCCCGTGAAGGAGCTGACCAGCCGGCTGCTGCGGGCCAGTTCACGGGTATTGATCTGCACCCCCACATTGAAAAATTGCTGGCGGGTGTGCAGGGCCATCACAACTTCCTCCAGCGAGGCATTGCCAGCCCGCTCCCCGATACCGTTGATGGTACACTCAATCTGGCGGGCCCCCGCCCGCACCCCGGCCAGGCTGTTGGCGACAGCCATCCCCAGGTCGTCGTGACAGTGCGTCGAGATGATGACGTTTTCGGCACCGGGCACCTTTTGCCGAATGGCCGCTATCATTTCGCCATACTCATAGGTGGTGGCGTAGCCCACGGTGTCGGGAATGTTCAGCGTGGTGGCTCCGCACTCAATGGCAACGGCCAGCACCCGATGCATAAACTCTGGCTCCGAGCGGCTTGCATCCATTGGCGAAAACTCAACATCGTCACACAGCGAGCGGGCGTAGCTGACCATCTCGCGCACCTTTTCCAGCACAGCCTCACGGGTTGAGCGGAGCTGATGCTCAATATGAATGTCCGACGTTGAGATAAACGTATGGATACGCTTCTTCTTTGCTGGCTGGATGGCGGTCCAGGCTTTGACGATGTCATCGCGGTTGGCTCGCGCCAGTGCTGCAATGACGGGACCATCCTCGCTCCCTACTTCGTCGGCTATCTGATGGACCGAGGCCCAGTCGCCGGGCGAAGCGGCGGGAAACCCGGCCTCGATAATGTCTACCCGCAGGCGGGCGAGCTGGCGGGCCACTTCCAGCTTTTCTTCCAGCGTCATCGTGCAGCCGGGAGCCTGTTCACCATCGCGCAGCGTGGTATCAAAAATTCGTACCTGATCATCTCCCACAGGTTGTTCCTCCTTACGTCTTCAAGTTATACCAAAACCGGATATATAGTTTCACCACAAAGGCACGGAGTACACAAAGAGAACCCCTTTCACAAAGCCTTTGTGCCCTTTGTGTCTTTGTGGTTTTTTCCGTGTTTATCCGGAGATGGTATTACATCCAAAAATCCAACGGTTTGTACCGGGGGGGGACGTTGCCCGCGCCCCCCGCCCCCCTGAACCCCGCCCCCCTGAACCCCGACCAGGGCTATCTCACGCGCCGCCGCTGCCCGGTGTCACCTCACGCGGGTTGACAAAGGGCATCATACGGCGCAGTTCGCGCCCGATTTGCTCAATCGGGTGGTCCACGTCCTTCTGGCGCATGGCTTTGAACGTTGGCAATCCCTGCTGGTTCTCATCAATCCAGCCTTCGGCAAACGCGCCATTTTGAATATCGGCGAGAATCTGTTTCATGGCGGCCCGCGATTGCTCGTTGATTACTTTTGGTCCCGACACATAGTCGCCATATTCGGCGGTGTCGCTGACCGAATAGCGCATAAAGTTCAGCCCACCTTGATAGAGCAGGTCTACAATGAGCTTCAGTTCGTGCATGCACTCGAAGTAGGCCACTTCGGGCTGATAGCCTGCTTCAACGAGTGTCTCGAACCCGGCCTTCACCAGCGAACTCACCCCGCCACAAAGCACCGTTTGCTCGCCAAAGAGGTCGGTTTCGGTTTCTTCGGCAAAGGTGGTCAGCAACACGCCTGCACGGGTGTGCCCCATGCCTTTTGCGTAGGCCAGCGCGTCTTGCAGGGCCCCGCCGGATGCGTCCTGCTGAACAGCAACCAGGCCCGGCACGCCTCCCCCCTGCACAAAAACCTCTCGCACGCGGTGGCCGGGGGCTTTGGGCGCAACCATGCTTACATCCACACCGGCGGGCGGGATAATCTGCCCGTAGCGGATGTTGAACCCGTGGGCAAACATGAGCGTTTTGCCTGGTTCCATGTGCTGCTCAATCGCGTCTTTGTAAATTTTTGCCTGGGCTGTGTCGGGTACGAGCATCATAATGATGCTGGCTTCGCGGGCTGCGTCGCCAACGGAGCGCACGGCCAACCCCGCCGCCTCAACCTTGCTCCAGCTTTTGCTGCCCTCATACAGCCCGACCCGCACATCCAGCCCACTATCTTTCAGGTTCATCGCGTGGGCGTGGCCCTGGCTGCCAAACCCGATAATGGCAATCGGTTTGTTTCGGATGCGCTCAAGATCCGCCTGGTTGTCGTAGAAAATTTCCGCCATCAGTGTCACACTCCTCCTGTTTTCTTTCCTGTCTGTGAATAGAAGCGGCGCACCTGAGAGATGCGCCGCGGGAAAAACCTTATGGTAGAGCCTCTACTGCGGTGGCTCGCCCGTTTCCTTCAACCGCTACGCGCATATGGTTTGTGTGTGCGCCGCGCACCATCGCCACCTGGCCGGTGCGGGTCATTTCTTTGATTCCGAACGGCTTGATCACCTCAATGAAGTTTTCCACTTTGGAAGGGGTGCCGGTCATTTCAATGATCATCGTTGCGATGCCCACATCCACCACCTTTGCGTTGAAGACGTTGCACAGGGCGACAATTTCGGCGCGGTTGCCGTTGGATGCGTTGACCTTGATCAGGGTCATCTCGCGGTCCACGGTGGGAACGCCGGTCACGTCGGCCACGTCTATCACTTCGATCAGGCGGTCCAGTTGTTTGACCACCTGCTCCACCTCATCCGACTCGACCACAACGGTCATGCGGCTCACGTTGGGGATTTCGGTATGTCCAACGGTCAGGCTGGCGATGTTGAACCCACGGCGGCGAAACAGGCTTACCGCACGGGTCAGCACGCCGGGTTGGTCTTGCATCAATGCGACAATCGTATGTCTATTCATGGTTCATTCCTCTCCTCTCAAATCAAGCATTCACCGTTGTCACTGGTTTTGTCTCTGTGGTCTCAACAGGCAGTTCCGGCGGTTGGGCGTTTGTTCCCGTAATCATATCCTCAATGCTCTTGCCTTGCGGCACCATCGGGAAGACGTTTTCTTCACGCTCGACATGGAAATCTATCACCAGTGAGCCATCGTATTCAAAGGCATCATGGATAGCCGACTCAACATTGTCGGCCTGCTCAATCGTCACGCCGCGCAGTCCGTAGGCTTCGGCCAGCTTCACAAAGTTGGGAGCCGAAAGCGGGGTGCCGCTGTATCGTTTGTTTTCAAATAGCTCCTGCCACTGGCGCACCATCCCCAGGTAGCCATTGTTGATGATGGCAACTTTGATGTTTTTAATCCCCTCCTGGAAGATAGTCTGGAGTTCCTGATTGGTCATCTGGAACCCGCCATCGCCCGCGATAACCCAGACAGTATCATCGGGGCAAGCCACGGCCACGCCAAGCCCGGTGGGGAGACCAAACCCCATTGTTCCAAGCCCGCCGCTGCTAAAGTGGGTGCGGGGCTTGTGCCAGTCTATAAGCTGGGCGGTCCACATCTGGTGCTGCCCCACGTCGGAGACCACGCGGTAGTTTCCGCGCTCGTTGAGGATGCGCGACAGGGTGGTAAACACGTCGTATGGCATCAGGCGTTTGCCCGGAGGACGCTGCATATAGTGCTGGCGTGGCTGGTGTTTCTCCTGCATCTCGCGGATATGGGCCAGCCATTCGCCGGTATCGCGCTCTGGCATCATCTTTATCATTTCCAGCAGCACATCGCGGGCATCCCCGACAATGCCAACGTCTGTGGGGACGTTTTTCCCGATTTCACCACGGTCAATATCCACATGGATGATGCGGGCCTTTGTCGCAAAGGTGGACATCTTGCCCGTGACGCGGTCATCGAAGCGCGAGCCAACATTGAAGAGGACATCGCATTCCTGGATGGCTCTGTTGACATGCACCCACCCGTGCATGCCGGGCATGCCCAGGCTCAGGGGGTGGTCTTCGGGGAAGCCGCCAATGCCGTGCAGCGTTGTCACCACGGGGATACCCGTGCGCTCGGCAAACTGGCGCACCTCTTCAGTTGCTCCGGCCATCAGCACGCCGTTCCCAATGAGCATCAATGGCTTCTTTGCTTCGGAGAGCATCTGGACTGCGGTGCTTATTTCCTCGCTGGTAAAGATGTTGCCGGGGCGATAGCCGGGCAGGTCGAAGTCCACATCCCAGTTGGGGACGGTGCTGGCCTGCTGCACATCTTTGGCAATATCAATCAGGACGGGACCGGTGCGCCCGGTGCTGGCGATGTGGAAGGCTTCTTTGAAGACCCGCGGCAGGTCGTCAATGTTTTTTACCAGGTAGTTGTGCTTGGTGATGGGCATGGTGATACCGGTCATGTCTGTTTCCTGGAAGGCATCGCGCCCGATGAGCGACGTGGCGACCTGGCCGGTGATGGCAACCAGCGGGGTGCTGTCCATATAGGCGTTGGCGATGGCTGTGACCAGGTTGGTCGAGCCGGGCCCGCTCGTGCCGATGCAAACGCCGACTTTCCCGGATGCGCGGGCGTAGCCATCGGCGGCGTGGCCCGCTCCCTGCTCGTGGCGGCAAAGGATGTGGCGGAGCCTGTCTTGATACTCGTACATGGCGTAGTAGAAGGGCATGATGGTCCCACCAGGAATACCGAACATCACTTCGACCCTTTCGCGGAGCAGTGCTTCGCACATAATCTTCGCTCCGGTCATTTTTTCCGACATTGCTTTTCTTCCTCCTTAAACAATTTCTTTGTACCTTTGTACCGTTAGTAAACCGTCTAACCGTCTAACCGTCTATACCGTGAACCTGTATTGAGACACGGAGACCAGGCTTTTTTGCCTGTTAGCTCCGCGGTGTCTGGCGTTCTCCTTCTCTTGCTCTCGTTGTTCTTCTTGCTGCAACAGGTGAGCAATCTGCTGGTGCAGCAGCGAGACATCGTTTACCACGGTTTCCCACACGAGAGCGTAATCCACATGATTGTAATCGTGAATTAGCCGGTCTCGCATTCCGGCGGCAGCCTTCCAGTCAATTTCCGGCGCGGCCTCCCGAATGGGTGCAGGCAACTTTTTTGCTGCCTCTCCAATGATTTCCAGGCTTCGCACAAAGGCCCGCTTTATCATTGTCGTCCTGGAGAGTTGTTTCTATACCTTATCTTGCCTATGAACAACACATTGCCAATGTTTACTCCACCACGGCCCCATTGCTGGCGTTTGTCACCACGCGGGCGTAGCGCGAGAGCCAACCGCGGGTGTATTTCGGTGCTGGGGCTTGCCATTCGGCCCGGCGCGCTTGCATCGTTGCGTCGTCTACCTCAACGTTGAGGGTGCGCTGCGCCAGGTCAATAGCGACCATGTCGCCATCGCGGATGAGGGCGATGGGCCCGCCCTCCGCCGCCTCCGGGCTGATGTGCCCGATGCACAGCCCGCGGGTGCCGCCGCTGAAGCGGCCATCGGTGAGCAGGGCGGTGCTGCTGCTCAGTTCGGCAGTGCCTTTGACCATGCTGGTCAGCGAGAGCATTTCGCGCATGCCGGGTCCGCCGCGTGGACCTTCGTAGCGCACGACAATGACATCCCCCGATTTGATGTTGCCATTGATAACGGCGTTGGTTGCTGCTTCTTCGCTGTCGAAGCAGCGGGCCGGCCCGCGAAAACTCATCTCGTGCTGGTCCACGGCTCCCACTTTGATGATGGAGCCTTCGGGGGCCAGGTTGCCAAACAGTACGCTCAGGGCCCCACGTTCGGTATGCGGGTTGTCTATCGGGCGGATGCAGTCGGGGTTGTGGTTTGTGGCCTGCTGGATGGTTGCTTGCATGGGGGACCCGGTGACGGTGGGAACATCCAGGTGTAGTGTGCCTGGCTTCTTTGCCAGTTCTGCCAGAATTGCGGAGATGCCGCCGGCTTCGTTGACATCCTGAATATGCCACTGGCGCGAGCCATCCCACGCAGGGGAGACCTTCGCCAGGTGGGGCACGCTATCCGAGATGTCGTTGAACCGCGACACGGGGTAGTTCAGGTCGGCCTCGCGGGCCAGGGCCAGTACATGCAAGACGGTGTTGGTACTCCCCCCCATCGCCATATCCAGGGCCATTGCGTTGTCAATGGCCTGCGCTGTGACAATATCACGAAAACGGATGTTGTTTTCGAGTAAGACCATGACCTGACGGGCCGCCTTGCGGACCAGCTCCAGCCGTCCGGGGGAGACGGCGGGGATTGTCCCGTTGCCTGGCAGCGCGATACCCAGGGCTTCGCACAAACAGTTCATTGAGTTTGCGGTAAACATGCCGCTACAGCTCCCGCAGGTGGGGCAGCTTATTTGCTCCAGCCGGAGCAGTTCTTCGTCGCTCATGGTGCCAGACGAACGCTTGCCGACGGCTTCAAAAACGGTAATCAAATCGCTTTTCTGCCCCTGCTCATCAACGCCGGCCATCATCGGCCCGCCCGACACCACGATGGTCGGGATATTGGCTCGTGCTGCGCCCATCAGCATCCCCGGCACAATTTTATCGCAGTTTGGGATACAGATCATTGCGTCGAAGCAGTGAGCCGCGACCATTGTTTGCACACAGTCGGCAATCAGTTCGCGGCTCGGAAGTGAATAGCGCATCCCTTCATGCCCCATTGCAATACCGTCGTCCACTCCGATAGTGTTGAACTCGAAGGGCACGCCCCCGGCGGCCCGGACTTCTTCTTTTGCCACGCGGCCCAGCTCTTGCAGGTGGACGTGGCCCGGCACAATGTCTGTATACGAATTGCAAATAGCAATAAATGGCTTGCCGAAGTCGGACTCGTCTTTGATTTGCCCGGTGGCGCGGAGCAGGCTCCGGTGTGGGGCCCGCTCAAACCCTCGTTTTATCGTATCAGATCGCATAATCTCCCCTCACAATACCCGCTGAATCTTCCATTCTCATCATCCCACAAAAAAACCCCCCAGGTGTTCCTGGGAGGTTTCCGAATGTTTTTCTATTACTCGTGCTGGCTGTCTACCGAATTTCTCCCAGGCGCATATATGCTCGTCCTACAAGAATAAGGACGAGAATAAGAATAATAACAAGGTTTACGCTCAGGAAGGTGTTTCGGTATGACATTGGTTCCAACTCCATTTTCTTTGACACAGGCAGCATACCACAGGATGAGAAGATTTGTCAACCACAATTTTCCCTGTTCCCCTGTAATTGTTCACGTTTGAAGGTGAATCCAGGGAGCGCAAGCGTCTCGCTTGCATTGATGCCGGCAAGATGCCCACGCTCCCTGGAGCGATACCCCCGAATCTGAACCGGTACTAGTGGCAGGCGTATTGCCATTCATTCTCCCTTCTGCTATAATTCTTGCGGTGTTGAGAAAAACGTAAGAGATAGATTGTAAGGAGGGTATGACAATGGTTCATACTCCGTGGCGAGCCATGTCGCTCACCAGTGTGCTGCTCACCAGCCTGATTTTCCTGGTGGCATGCAGCAATGCATCTGGCGGGGTATTGTATGTCCATCAGGTTATCGAAGAGGCTCAGAAGTACACCGGCCAGGAAATTACTGTTGACGGAGCGTATGTCTGGCGACCAGGCGACCCGGATATGTCGGTACTGGCCCTGGGGGTCAGTACCCTCGACAGTGGCCTCGATGCACAGCCACTCGGCGAGCCTATCTGGATAGAAAATTTTCCGCCCGAAGTGACCACCGAACTCCACCGCCCTGGCGACTCCGTCTACGGGTTTGTGCGGGTTACGGGAATGTTTGATGCTGGCGAAGCCTATGGACCAGATGGCTCCTATGCCTACCGGCTCAGTGTTTTGCAGGCTCAATCCATTGAGCGCGTCAGGCGGGTTGAACATACCATTAGCGATGAACCATTGGGAGAGGGGAAGGTTTCGTTTTTTACGCTCCTGCAAAACCCCGAAGCCTACAATGGGCAAACGGTGACAACCAGAGGATATTATTTCTGGAATAAGATGATCTGGGTGCTGGCCGAGGGAATAGCAACAGAGCAAGATGGCAGTAGCCCTCAGTCGCTTGGTTCGCCCATCTGGATGGAAGGCTTTCCTCCCGATAAATCGGAAAAACTCACGCTCGGACCGGGCAACAGCTATGTCTGGGGACTGGTGGAAGTCACCGGCACATTTCAGACGGGGGGCGGGTTTGGCCGCGATGGAGCCTATCAGTCCATTTTCTATGTAGAATCGGCTTCGGTTATCGAAGAGAACTAGAAAACTCTAGATGTCGGTATCGGCAACATCCCACGGTATCGAGCCGGTCAGAATTGAGCGGGTGGTCATTGAGCCAATGACCGAGGCAGACATTGAGCATGTTCGGCACATAGATCAGGCGAGTTCGTTGGGGTCCTGGTCTGCTGAAACCTACCGTCGTGAACTGGCGAGCGGGGCAAGCTATGTTATAGCCCGCGCCACTGGCCCTGTACCTCCGGCGATGCCTTCCATCTTGCCAGTCCCACCAACAAGGGCGGGGTCTTCTCTTTTCACATTTCTCAAGCGTGCTTTCAAGCGTATCCCTGCTGCTCCCCGCCCTCCCATTCTCGGCTATGGGGGAGTATCAATCATTGTGGATGAGGCCCATATTCTCGCGCTTGCGGTGTATCCCTCCTGCCGACGGCAAGGAATAGGAGATCTCATCCTCAAACGATTGATTGCCACAGCGCGGGAGCGGGGAGCCACGTTGCTAACCCTCGAAGTGCGAGCCTCGAACCTGGCAGCACAGCAACTCTATCGGAAATATGGCTTTCTCCCGGTCGGGCATCGTCCTGGCTACTACGCCGAAACGGGCGAAGATGCCATCATCATGACCGTTGAGCCAGTCCCCCATCTGCCGTAAACGACAATATCTCTTTCAGAGTGGGAAAAAGCGGGCTTTCGTGGATCTGGTCGGCGGTTACGTCTCCCTGGTATATCCGTTCCGCCAGGTCGCGGTGGATTGTGGCCATGTGAACACGCCCCTGCACCGCATCACGGAAGGCCGTATGCTTGAGCAACAGGGCCGCCTCATTTGCAGGAGCAAGTTTTCCAGCAAAGATCTTGTGTGGCACGCGCACAGGGAGAGCCAGCGTATCACAACGATGCATGATATTGGCATTCATCTCAGTGCGATACGTTATGTTTGGTAGTACCTGCCCTTCGTAGAGGTCGCGGTAGTAGCTCACGGGGTAGGAGCCAAGACGCGGCAGGAGTTCGCATATCCGGTTGTAGTGGCTCTTGTCGCGAATATGCAGGAAATCCCAGATAACAAAGTCTACCCCTACCTCGAAACATCTCTGGAGCAGAGTGGAGAGCATATAGTTTGTATCGTTGACGTAGGGCACCACGGGGAGAATGGCAACGCCAACGGGGAGTCCGGCCTGCTTCAGGGTTTTCAATGTCTCCAACCGCAACGCGGGGGAAGGGGTCTTGCCTTCGAGGATCTGAGAGGCCCGCGGAGCCATCGTCAATATCGTCATCATGACGATGGCCAGGCTCCGCTCATGGATTTGCTGCAACAGGGGAAGATCGTCCAGCACCTTTTCGCTCCTGGTCAGCAAGAGGAGCGGTTGTCCCACATCGGCAAAAACCTGGAGCACCTGCCGCGTCACGCGGTAGGTCTGCTCAATGGGTTGGTAGGGGTCGCTCAGGGCTGTCAGTCCAATGAGATCGCCACGGTCTATGGTTGTCAACGCTTCGGCCAACCGTTGGGGGAGATCAAGCGGCACCTGCACCACCTCATTGAGCGGACGCGGATGATAGACCCATCCATCGCAATAGGGACACCCATACTCGCAACCGGTATAGACACTCAGCGTGTATGAGGAAAGGAAAAACTCGTTGATAGTCGAACGCCGATTGCCAAAGAGCGGGCGACCAGATGGAAGATGCTCTCGGACATAGTAGGTCATTGGCTATGCATCTAGGGGTTGTTCCCTGTGGTGATAATGAACGATATTGTTCGCTCCTCGTCATTGATGGTGTAGGTCATAATGAAATCGCCGGGCGCGCCGCCGGTCCAGTCCATTTTTTCTGGATAGCGGGTTGCCAGCCAATCGCTATGGAATACTTCAACCCGGGTTGAAGTATTCAGATCGTAGCCTTTGACAAATGCACTGTCTGTTGGGATGAATCCCTGGGCCAGTTTCTTTGCATCTTCAAAGGGAACCGCCTCTTTTGCGTCCCAGACGCGCTCCAGGTGCCAAATATTGTTGTTGTCGTGGGGAATAACAATAAACGCTCCATCCTTGTAGACAAACCCTAGCGTATCCTCTCCTGTCGGCTTTCCATAGACATCTTCCCACGCGGGCATATCTAGCCCGATGCCTCGCGAAGAACCATCCTCGGTTCCCTGGTCTGCTGCGACGGTTGCTGTTATAGTGGACGTTTCGGCGGGTTCTGTCGGAGGCAACTCAGTGTCGTTGTCATGGGTTGGTGCTACCGCTGTTGCTGTCGGGGTAACACTTGCTGTCTCCGCAATTGGCGGCACCGTATCAGTTGGCGGCGGTGGCACCGTATCAGTTGGCGGCGGCGGTGGCACCGTATCGGCCGGGAGATCTCCCACCATTGCTACAGTAGGAGCAGGGTAGGGCCCGTCCGGTGTATCCGGTGTCGGGAGAGGGAGCGAGACAGTCGGCGTTGGAGGGACCATGGGAGCCTGGAAAACCTCTCCTGTTTTTGTCGAAGAAGCCTGGAGAGCGACAGTGTGCTCATCAGGCTGGGCCGGCCCAGCCCCGCGGACAAGGCCAGACAGAACAACCACAAGGATTGCAACAACCAGCGTCGAGACAAATCCGGACAAAAAGGGATACCCTATCGCAATTGCCTTACCATATGCGAGAATATGCGACAATCCGCCCCCGGATGGTTGTTGTCGTTTTTCTTCCACTGTGCCCAGAGGAAAACCCCACACCTGCTATTCGGCGGGGAGGTTTTTTTTGAGCTGCTTGACAACATCGGGGTGGGTAAAAAGTCGGTGCAGTGCTGTTGCCACATCGGGACCAAAGAGCACGCTCAAGGTTTCACCAGAAAACGTATCTCGCGCCCCATGAATAGCGATTCCATCCCCATAGAGCCGGATATTGAGCACCTCTTCCCGATAAATAAAGTTGCCGTTTTCTTCTGTGATGGTAAATTCTTTGCTCATATTGTGCTTCTCCGCGGGTTAAACTGGAACACCTGGCCTCTGCCTGCTTATGAAAAAGCCTCGCCAGGGGGCGAGGGGGTATGACTTGTGGCTGGGGAACAGGGATTCGAACCCCAACTACCTGATTCAGAGTCAGGCGTTCTACCATTAAACTATTCCCCATCGGGTGGTGCCGAAGGTGGGATTTGAACCCACACGAGGTTGCCCTCACTACGCCCTGAACGTAGCGCGTCTGCCAGTTCCGCCACTTCGGCCTGCAATCAGCTGTTTCTTGCCTACGTTTGCTATGATACTACCCGCTTTACAGTTTGTCAAGGAAGATAGGAAAGATGCCAGTTCACAATTGAGGTCAACAGGGAGACCGACGGAGACAAAGATGAGATCATCCTGGAAGCCCGATCCTTGAGTCCGATCCTTCAGGGTTGAGAGGAATCACTCTGCGCTTGCCCTGGTGCCCCACTGCAACCAGGCTCCACGATTACCTGGCTGTTTCTGTTCCATGAGTACACCTCCTGATACTGAACGTTTATGTTTTTACATCCCAGAGCAATCAAAATAATACGACTTGCTCTCCTATGTGTCCGTAAGATAGCAATTTATGGTAATCGTTCAGGGGGGATAAATATAATCCTTCAGAACAAGGAGTATCGCTTCTGAGATCACGGGCGAAGCTCCCCCCTCCCAATCCATCCCTCCGCTGGGGGGAGGACAAGTGGGGGACTGAACGATTACGTTCGTCATTGTGTTACAATCCTTACTGGCTGCCGGGCACTTTGCAGAAAAGATCGTCGCTTTTGTTCGGCCCGATTATACCACGGGTGTGCTCATATGTTCCAGCGTGTTTATTGTCTGAACCCTGAACCCTGAACCCCGAACCCCGACCCCGATGACTCTATGCTATACTAAACCTGTTCACAAGAGCCGTTTATATGGTTTGGAAAAGCGTTGAGAGAAAGGGATAGAAAAAGGTATGCGATCTGTCGTTCGTGTTGTCATTGTGTTGTGTTGTCTGGTGGGGGGAGTAGGATTGCCTGCCGCGGCGGGCCAGAGCCAGGCCGCGCCCCCCACACAAACTCCGTCAGCGGGTTGGTTTTCCAGTGAGCAACAGGTTGTTGCCCCGCTCCAGCCGGTCAATGTGCAGGTGTCGGCGGCGGGCTACAGCGGCCCCGCCATGCTCCTTGTTTTCGATGGGGCGGGGAGAGCCGCCGGCTCGTGGCAGTTTACCATTCCCCCCGCTGGCACAACCACGATCCAGGTATTGCCACGCGGGAGCCTGGGCAACCACTGGGCAGCCCTCTTTGCTGGCGACAACAAAACTGCCGAGGGGGTGCTCTATCGGCTGGAAGCGGAAACTACCGTACAGACCGGCGTTCTCCCCTACGACGATCTCTACCCGAGGGTTCGGGGGTTTATGAATAACTGCGTGCTGGAATACTGGCTCAATGATCGCCTGGTGCATGGCTACCGCTCCCCCGACAGCCCCCTGCTCTGGCTCCGCGACCACTACTACCAGGGGCGCGGGTTCAAGTATTTCGATGCCAACGTGACCAACTTGATTGATGCCTTCCGCGAGGCGCAGAACCCGGACGGGAGTTTCCCCGATTTCCTGGCCCGCCCGGAGTATGGTATCCCTGCCTACCGCACACCGGTTGAAGCCGATGTCGAATATCTCTTTGTGCTGGCCGTCTACGAGGCCTGGCAGATGACGGGGGATGATGCGTGGCTTGTTTCCAATGTGGAAGCGATGCAACGGGCCATCCATTATACCCTCACAAATCCGCTACGATGGGAGCCTTCGGTGGGCCTGGTCAAACGTCCCTATACCATAGATACGTGGGATTTTGAGTATGGCCCCGCCACGATTGACCCGAACAGCGGAAAGATTGCCCCGCGCCATTGGATTGACGACCGCACAATATGGGGCATTTTCCACGGCGACAATACCGGCGTGGTCCGCGCCCTGCGGGCCCTGGCGACCATTGAGAACTACGTGGGGCAACCCGACAACGCCAGCCAGCACCGCTCCATGGCCGATGCCATCCTCTCCCACCTCGACAACCTGAGCTGGAACGGCTCGTTTTACACCCACCATGTCAAACTTGGCCCGTGGGCCGGCGTGCCCGGTGTGGATGAATCCTCGCAGCTCAGTCTCTCCAATGCCTACGCGCTCAACCGCGGGGTCCTGACCCCGGAGCAGGGGCGGGCTATCCTCAACGAATACCGCAACCGCCTCACCCGTGCTGGCAATGTTTCCTTTGTGGAGTGGTGGAGTATTGACCCGCCCTTCCCATCGGGCAGTTTCGGGATGGGGGGCCGACTGGGGGAGGACCCTGGCTACTATGTGAATGGCGGGGTGATGCCGCTGGTGGGCGGCGAGCTATCGCGGGGGGCGTTCCGCTATGGCTACGAGGCCTACGGGTTCGATATTCTCCAGCGGTATCACAGCCTCATCAGGAGCACCAACGCTTCCTATCTCTGGTATCACCCGACGGGAGGCGAGGCGACAGGCCACAATGTGCTCCCCACCGATGGGTGGGGGGCCAGCGCGATGCTGGCCGGCCTGATGGAAGGGGCCGCGGGAGTTGAGGACAACGGGGTAAAACTGAGCAATGTGACAATTAGCCCGCGCTGGCCTGCCTCAGTCAATGAGGACAAGGGCTATGCCCCGGTTTACGATGCCTACGTGGTGGTGCGCTATGCCGCATCCGATGCCTACGTGGCCTATCGCTGGCAGCATATGGAGCAAGCGAAACGGCTCCGAATGGAGGTCACGGGGTCGGGCGAAGTGGCCCGTTTGCGGTTGTTACTCCCCCCGCAGGCCACCGGCGTATCGTGGGTAACATTCAATGGGGAGCGGGCCCCGACGATGCTCGAACGGGTGGGGACCAGTCGCTATGTGTTGCTGGACAACGTGCCCCAGGGGATTATACAGGTGGAGATGAAGTTGCAGTATTGAGCCAGTAGCTGGTTGTTGAACCGCAAAGAACATAGGTAGAGAGGGTCTGGGGTTCTAGACTCCATGCACTATCGCGCACCCTGACGGAATGAAAACCGGGTATTTTCAAGTGAGGAAGCGGGCATCTTGCTTGCACCGGTGCACGTGCGCTCCCCTCCCAATCCCTCCCCCCACTGGGGGGAGGACAGGTGGGGGGCTGAACGATTACGTAACCAGAGGCGCGATAACCAGACGAAAACCAAAAATATGGCTCGGAAAGTCCGGGCGGTAGCGGTCGCGGGTGCCGCAGCGCATAAAAGTGCGGTAATCCCACCACGAGCCACCGCGGACCGGCACATCCCACTCACCGGCGGTAATATCGTCGCGCATTCTGGTACTCTCGTGGGGATACCCTTTGTAGCTACTGGTTGTCCACTCCCACACATTGCCGGCCATATCCTGGGCACCACAGGCCGCTGCTCCCGCCGGGCAGGTACCCACCCTGGCCGTGTGCCCGGTCTCCCCGCGGTCATAGACGGCGTGTTCGGGGGTGGGGTCGTCATCGTTGCCCCAGGGATAGTGACACCGCTCCATTGCCGCGTTGTAGGCTTCGGCTGCCTCCCATTCCGCCTCGGTGGGGAGACGGACGCGGAGGCCCTCTGGCAATTCGTCGCACACCTGCTCATTGAGCCAGGCCGCAAACGCTACCGCTTCATACCAGCTTACCCCAATAACTGGTTGGTTCGAGGTGGTGAAAGCCGGATCATCCCACAAAATAGGCAGGCTTCGGGCCGTGCGGGCTTTCCACTCCCGGCCCTGCGGGGTCCACCACGCCTGGCTGCTTGCTTCGTAGCCTCCAGTCTCTATAAACGGGACATATTGAGAGACGGTCAGGGGAAACCGCGCTATCCAGAAGGCCGGGAGCGTGGCAATATGAGATGGCTCGCCTTTCTCCCACCCACCGATACGGTAGCGTCCGGGGCGCACATAACACCAGTAGCCGGATGGTTCGCCAAACATCTCGTTGAGTCTTCTGGCCTCGATGCGCCACTCACGCACGTTGTGGGGGAGATTCAGGGTGCTTGAGGAAGAACCAGGGTGCTGGGTGGACGAAATCGCATCCAGCGCAACCTGGACCTCGGAGCTAACACTGGCCAGCAGTGAGGACGTGTCGGTTGCAGGAGCAACAACCCTGGCTTGCGCTGGCTGAGAAGCGGGGAGCGATGCGGAGGGAGCGATTTCTTCCTCTCCCATCAGCATGTTCCGAAAAACCGCCACGTTGGGGGGGCGGTCCTTCTGAAACGGAGCCATCGTCCGAACAATTGTTCTGGAGATATGCTCCGGGATCTTCGGGTTGATCTGACCAGGATTGATGAGCGGGTCTGTTGCGACAGAAATACGCTCCAGGACGGTCGGAGGACGCTTGCCCGTGAAGAGGTGGTAGAGCGTTGCCGCGGTGCTGTAGAGGTCGCTGCGCTGGTCGGTTGTGCCATTGCCAAGCTGCTCGAATGGCTCATATGCTGGCGTGCCAAAGCCGCGGATCATGCTACGGGTCTGGTCGGTGCCCTGCTTGACCAGTCCGAAGTCCACCAGTTTGAGCAACCCTTCCGGCGTGAGGCGGATGTTGGCCGGCTTGATGTCGCGGTGGAAGATGGGCGGGTTTTGTCCGTGCAAGTATTCAAGCACATCGCAGAGCTGCTCTGCATAGAATATGACTAACCTGGTCGGCACAGAGCCGCGCTGCTTGTTGAGGATATTCTGCAAGCTCTGCCCCGGCACAAACTCCATCACGAGGTAGCCATTTCCTCTGTGCTCAAACATTTCGTAGTAGCCGGGCAGGTTGTCGTGGGTATAGTTGCAGAGCACATCAAATTCGTGGGCAAAGCTGGCGATGCTGTTGGGGTCAAATGTTTCCTTGAGCGCGACTTTCACCGCGGGCCGTTCGACATGCTCGGCCTGGTAGACTGCGCCGAAACTCCCATGACCAATGACTTTCTTCACCCGATAGCTGCCAATCAGGGTATCGGGATCATGCACATACATAGCGTTGCGAAGCGATTTCCCACACTGGCGACAATGCTTCGCCTCATTCCGATTCGTTGTTCGACAAAGAACATCTCCTCGTTGAGCAAGACAGATAAGCATAGACGGTATTTCCTTATGGGCAGGAGTGGTTCCATGCCCCTTATTATACCACGGGCAGGAGTGCCTACCTATGGTATACTTGAAGTATCTGTCGGAAAGGAATTGCTGCCATGTCTACTGCTTTTCATGGCCCCAACGCGGGCTATCTACTGGAATTGTACGAACGCTACCAGGAAAATCCTCAATCTGTTGATGCTGCGACCCGCGCTTACTTCGAGAACTGGAAGCCAGAAACCGACGGGTTCCACGGAGATGCTCCCCCCGCCCGGACTGCTCCCGCAGTGCCCGGGCCCGACACAAGTCAGCACGACGGTATCGCCACACGAGATAAGCCAACCCGGACGCAGCAACCCGCTCCTCGGCCTGCTGTGTCCACAGTTTCTCCGTCTGCTGCCCCCATTGTGCCGCACCCTGCCGCCGATGTGACTGACCCTGCCGATAGCGAGGGAGGGCGGGCTATCGGAGAGATTGCCGAATACCACATCCCCGACATTGTGAGCGCGGCCCGTTTGAATCGCTTCATCCGCGAAATCGGGCACCTGGCGGCGCAGATAGACCCGCTTGGCACCCCGCCACCCGGCGACCCTGGCCTCGATCTTGAAACGCAGGGGTTGAGCGCAGAGAAGTTGCGAGAGCTTCCCGCCGAAGTGGTACGTAGCCCGGTGGCAAAGCAGGCCGCCAATGCGCTTGAAGCCATTGAGCTGATGCGGCAGATTTATTGTGGGACCATCGGCTACGAGGATGACCATGTCCAGGTGCATGCAGAGCGGGCCTGGGTGCGCGAGTCTGCCGAAACACAGCGTTTTTTCCACGATTTCAACGGGGAGTATCAGCGGGAAATTCTCGAACGGTTGACAGAGGTGGAGATGTTCGAGCGGTTTCTCCACCAGACTTACCCCGGCCAGAAACGGTTTTCGATTGAGGGAAATGATATGCTGGTGCCTATCCTCGATTCGATTATCCACAATGCGGCTCTGGCCGGCACGCACGAGGTGGTTATTGGGATGGCCCACCGCGGGCGGCTCAATGTGCTGGCGCATGTGCTGGGCAAGCCCTATAGCGCGATCCTGGCCGAGTTTCAGGGCCCGAACTATTACAACAAGGCAACCTACCTCGGCTGGACGGGCGATGTGAAGTATCATCTGGGGGCCCGCCGCGCCTACCGCGAGGGGGGGATCTTTGAAATGCCGGTGACGCTGGCCCCGAACCCCAGTCATCTCGAAGCGGTCAACCCGGTCGTTGCAGGGCGGGCGCGAGCCGTCCAGGAGCGGTGCGACCAACCCGGCGCGCCCACCAGGGACCGCAATGCCTCGCTGCCCGTGCTCATCCACGGGGATGCGTCGTTTCCGGGGCAGGGGATTGTTGCCGAAACGCTCAACCTCTCGCGCCTGTCCGGATACCACGTTGGCGGCACCATCCACATTATCATCAACAACCAGATTGGCTTTACCACCGACTGGCTCGACTCCCGCTCGACACTCTATGCCAGCGACCTGGCCAAAGGGTTTGGTATCCCTATTGTGCATGTGAATGCGGATGACCCCCACGCCTGCATTGCCGCAGCACGGATGGCCTGGGCCTACCGCGAACATTTCCACAAAGATTTCTTGGTTGACCTGGTGGGCTACCGCCGTTGGGGGCACAACGAAGGCGACGAGCCAATGTATACGCAGCCGACAATGTATGAGCACATTGCAGACCATCCAACAGTGCGGCAGATATGGGCCGAGAAGCTGGAGCAGGAGGAAATTATTACCCCTGAGAAGGCGCAAGCCGCAATGAACGCAGTGAAGAACCGCCTGCAACGTGCGCTTCAGGAAGTCGAGAAGGGGGGACGGATTGAGGCAACTATGGCGGTCTCCGTGAGCACGTTGCGCCATCGTTCCCTTGCCGAGCTGCATCCCATCTCCCGCTCGTGGCTGCTTGAGCTAAACGACGCAATAGCGGCCCGCGTCAGTGATGCAGCTATTTTGCCCAAGCTGGAGCGACAGATCCAGCGTCGCTTTGCCTCGGTGCAGGAGCCGGGCGGGATTGACTGGGGCCACGCCGAAACGCTGGCCTTTGCGACTATCCTGGCAATGGGCGTGCCGATTCGTCTGACCGGCCAGGATGCAGAGCGCGGGACCTTTAGCCAGCGTCACCTTGTGCTGCACAACCAGGAGAGTGGCCGCCGCACTATTCCGCTGCAATCGCTCCCCCAGGCCCGCGCCTCGTTTGCCGTCTACAACAGCCCCCTCTCGGAAAATGGGGCCCTGGGGTTTGAATATGGCTACAGCTCCCACGCGCCGGGCGTGCTCGTGCTCTGGGAGGCACAGTTTGGCGATTTTTGCAATGGTGCGCAGGTAGTAATTGACCAGTTTATTGTGTCAGGGGCAACCAAATGGGGGCAAACCCCGGCTCTTGTGCTGCTGCTGCCCCACGGCTACGAAGGGCAGGGGCCGGAGCATTCGAGCGCACGGTTGGAGCGGTTCTTGCAGCTTGCCGCGGAAAACAATATCCGCGTGGTCAACTGCACCACTGCCGCGCAATACTTCCACCTGCTGCGGCGGCAGGCCATGACACTCCAGAGCGACCCGCGCCCGCTTGTCGTGCTGACTCCCAAAAGTTTGTTGCGCCACCCCGATGCCGCTTCGTCGCTCGACGACCTGGCCGAGGGCCGCTTCCAGCCGGTGCTTGGCCCCATAGCCGCGCCCGACCAGTCCAGCGGAGATATAACCCGCCTGATTCTGTGTAGCGGCAAGGTGTTTGTAGACCTGATCTCCGGAGCCTATTCCGACAGAGAGCGCAGCGAACGCAACCCATCGGAGCACCACCTGCCGCCGGGCGTTGCCGCGGCTCGGATAGAGGAACTCTACCCCTTCCCAGCAACCGACCTGGATGGTATCATCCGCAACTACCACAATCTCAAAGAGATTGTCTGGTTGCAAGAGGAACCACAGAATATGGGGGCCTGGAGCTATATTGAGCCACGGTTGCGCGACCTGGTGGGTCGCATTACTACACACACTGGCGCGGGTATTGCTATCCGCTACTGTGGGCGGCCCGAGTTTTCTAGCCCCGCCGAGGGAACGCTCAGCCAGCATCAGCAGGAGCAGGCCCGCATATTGCGTGAAGTTGTGTTGTGACAACTCCCAATCCTAAAGGATTGGGCTTCTCAGACAACCCTCCCCACCGGGAAGGTTTGCGTCTGAAGGCGGTGCCCCCGCCTTAGGGGGAAATTATACCATATTTTGGAACAAGTATGCAAGGCAATCTAAAGCGGCTGAAGCAGAGAAAGCCCTTATATCCCAGGGCTAAAGCACCTGGGCTTTACGGGCTATTTCTGTAAACCTGAATA
The DNA here is from genome assembly GCA_034436975.1 of Chloroflexaceae bacterium. Lineage (GTDB taxonomy): Bacteria > Chloroflexota > Chloroflexia > Chloroflexales > Chloroflexaceae > JAAUSY01. The sequence goes on along the minus strand of DAOTUE010000011.1, from coordinate 119,559 downwards.
ATTAGGAGATAGGAGTTATCACGATATGGCCATTGAAATTCGCGTCCCATCGTTGGGCGAGTCTATTGTCGAGGCAACCATCAGCCAGTGGCTCAAGCAAGAGGGGGATGCAGTGGCAGCGGGCGAACCGCTGCTTGAGATTGAAACCGATAAGGTAAACCTGGAGATTCCCGCCGAGCAAGCGGGGGTTCTGGTCTCCATTGCGAAAGCCGAAGGCGAAACCGTGACGATTGGCGATGTGCTTGGTATTGTTGACGGAGCCAGTGAGCAGGGCCGGGGACAGCCCCCCTCCGCCAGTGAGCAGGGCCGGGGGCAGCCGGCCCCCACCAGTGGGCAGGATGGCCAGGGCAACGGGGGAGACCCATCGCCCCCGCCAGCCCTGCAACCACAGCCAGCCCAACAGCCCACCACGGCAGACGAAGCCCACGCCACGCCCGTTGCGTTGCAAATGGCCGCCGAAAACGAGGTGGACATCCAGCAGGTGCAGGGGAGCGGGGCCGGCGGACGGGTGACAAAAGAGGATGTGCTGGAGCATATGTTGCAACAGAAAGCCAGAGAGCGCATTGTGGAGCATCCCCCCCGGCCCGTGAGCAGCACCGGCCAGCACACCGATGCTCAAGCCGCTGTGCATCCCCAGGAACGTATCCCTGCTCCCACGCCACCTGGGCCCACCACGCCTGCCCCACCCGCCCCGGTTGGGGAAAGCGGGGCCGGCCCCGACCACCGCGAAGAGCGCGTGCGGATGTCGCGCCGCCGCCAGACCATCGCCCGCCGGCTGGTCGAAGCGCAGCACACCGCCGCTATGCTGACCACCTTCAACGAGGTTGACCTGGGCGCAGTGGTAGATATTCGCAAACGCCGCCGCGAACAGTTCAAGGAACTGCATGGGGTTAGCCTGGGCTTCATGTCGTTTTTTGTGAAGGCCTGTATCGGGGCCCTCAAGGCCTTCCCGATGCTCAATGCAGAAATCCAGGGCGATGAGATTGTCATCAAGCACTACTACGATCTTGGCATTGCCGTCGGCACCGAGCAGGGGTTGGTTGTGCCCGTGTTGCGCGATGCGGACCGCAAGACCTTCGCCCAGATAGAGCAGGGCATTGCCGACCTGGCCCGTCACACCCGCGACAATACGCTGACGCTGGAAGACCTCCAGGGCGGTACCTTTAGCATCACCAACGGCGGCATCTACGGCTCGCTCATGTCCACGCCTATCTTGAACACGCCACAGGTGGGCATTCTGGGGATGCACAAGATTGAGGAACGGCCGGTTGTCATCAATGGCGAAATTACTGTCCGCCCGATGATGTACCTTGCGCTGAGCTACGACCATCGCATTGTGGATGGGAGCGTCGCGGTGCGGTTTCTGGTCCGCATCAAGGAGATGCTGGAGGACCCGGAGACGCTGCTGCTGGAGGGGTAATACCAGTGATGCGTGACAGGTGAGAGAGGAAACGATAATGTCATCCCCCTTCCCCGGCATGGACCCATACCTTGAGGGCGACCTGTGGCAAGAGTTTCATCAAACGCTTGCAGGGGCTATCCGCGCCCAACTTATGCCCCTGCTCACACCAAAATACGTTGCTTTGCTTGGCAAACGCTATGTCATAGATCTCTCGCCAACACTCGAAAATTGGGACACAATACCAGGACGGGCCATCTATCCTGATGTGGGGGGTGCCCATTCATCATCATCACTCGCGGCCAAACAACATACCCAGTTTGCCATTGCCGCAACCGAAGTTGAAATTTCCAGTCTCATCCCCGAAGAGGTCCCACAGGTACACATCGAAATCCGCGATATTGCTCATCGTCGGTTGGTGACAATCATTGAGCTGCTCTCGCCAGCGAATAAACAGGGGGATGGGGCACGAGACTATGAGCAGCAAAGGATTGCCGTATTGCAAAGCCACACCCACCTTCTGGAGATTGATCTGCTGCGCCGCGGACAGCGTATTCGTCTGGCGACCGAGCCGCCCCCCGCCCCCTACTACGTCTACCTGAGCCGGGCTTCTCGCCGTCCCTATACTCAGGTCTGGCCACTTGCATTGCAAAACCCGCTCCCGACAATCCCCGTGCCGCTGCTGCTGCCCGACCCCGATGTCCCACTCGATTTGCAAGCAGCTATTGGCACATGCTTCGATCTGGTTGGCTATCAACGATTGCTTGACTACACCGTTCCCCCACCACCGCCGGACCTGAGCGACGATGACCAGGCCTGGCTTGCGAATGTACTGGCCCCTTTTCGAGAGCCGGAAAAACCCTCAACCTTTCCGAATATGGAGGAGAAAAAAACCTATGATGAATGAAGACCAGATCCGTCGGGCCCTGGACCACCTGCAAACCCTGATCCACGATCCCTGGGCAAAAGACGAGGATATTGAGCATACGTTTCTCCAGTTGATGGCAGAAGATTTGCTAAACCTTGCCTACGAGCAGTACCGCCGGCGCGGGCGCGGGACGCTGCTCTTCGACCTGCGCGGCGGGTTGGGATGGCGATCTAGCAGTATGCCGCCGCTCTACTACCTCACCTACCCCGACCTCGTTGAGGCCGGCAATCCTTCGGAGAGTGCCAGAGAAGAAATAGAGAAATACAACCCCGACCACGAAGTACCCGTCATCTTTGTCTACGACTACGGGGGAAGCGGGCAGGTCATCTCAAAAGGGTGGGACCTGCGTGCGCCGAGAACGGCCTGATACCAGAACCGGTTTTTGAACCGCAAAGAAGGCAAACAGGGGTCGGGTGCCAGGGAAGCGCAGGTGGTCTCAGCCTGCCCGCAGGCAATGAGCAGGGGGATATCTGGTGTGCAAGGATCTGTCGTTTGCTCGTTTCCTGGCTGATGGTAGAATAGGAGTGAGATGATCGTCATATGGATACTGCGTAGTTTCCTGTTGGGCCTGGTTGTTGGGGCTTTGATAGTTATCATCTGGTGCCAGAAAAAGCTGGAACTCATAGCAGCAGAACTCCGGAAACGCACGCTACCAGCAACTCTTGGAAGGAATGGGCGGTAATACATGGAATGGCTATTGCTGATTTCTGCTGGTTTTATAGCCGTTGGCAGCATATGGTTTATGTTGTGGAAAACGGAGCGGTACATGTGGAAGTTGTTCCGCCCTATCCTTGAAGCACTTGAAGCAATGGATGAAAGGAGTCCATTCACTTCTTAACGAAAGAGGACGCGGGATTATGCACATTCTCCACGCGGTGCAGCTCTACCGCCCGGTTCCGAGCGGGGCGGCCCGCTACTTTGTCGAGGTGAGCGAACGGCTCGTCCGCGAGGGACACCGCGTCACCACCATAGCTACCAACGCTTTTGACCTGGAGCACCTCTGGCTATCGGGGCGCAAGCACATCGAGAGCCACACCGACACCCACAATGGCGTGGAGGTGGTGCGCTTCCCCGTGAAGCGGGTGCCGGGCCCCGCCCTGCTCTACCCGGTGCTCCGCCGCCTGATGGTTGAAATCTCGCGACTGCCGGCAAAAAACCATCTCGCCATTCCGCTGCTCTATCGGCTGGCCTCGCTGACCCCGCGGGTGCCCGGCCTGCTCACCTATCTCGAAGGCGCAACCCTGGCCGATGTTGCGCTGATCCACACCACCAATATCACGCTCGACTTTTTCCTGGTACCAATCCTGCGATGGGCCGAACAGCGAGCTATCCCCCACATCTGCACACCGTTTGTCCACCTGGGCGAGCCGGACAATCGCCGCATTCTGCGCTACTACGCCATGCCCCACCAGATAGACCTCCTGCGCCGCTGCCGGGCCGTTATCGCGCAGACCGGGCGCGAACGAACCTTTTTGCAACAGGCCGGGGTGCCCGCATCGTCGCTCCACACCGTGGGGGTTGGCGTTGCCCCCCAGGAACTGGCGGGGGGCGATGGCGAACGGTTTCGCCGCGAACACCGCATCAGCGGGCCACTGGTATTGACCATCGGGGTGGCAGCTTACGACAAGGGGACAATCCACGTTGTCGAGGCCATGCAGCACTTGTGGGCCAGGGAGCAGCAAGGCGGGGATGCCAGCGAAGCCGGGGCAACCTGGGTGCAGATTGGTCCCCAAATGGAACACTTCCAGCAGTTTTGCCAGCGGCTCCCCCCCCACGACCGCGCCCGCATGCGGATTCTCGGCTTTGTGGACGACCAAACAAAACGCGATGCGCTGGCCGCCGCCGATGTCTTTGTGTTGCCTTCCCGAACCGACAGCTTCGGGATTGTCTACCTGGAGGCGTGGCTCTACCGCGTGCCGGTGATCGGCGCGTGGGCGGGGGGCGTTCCCGATGTTGTCACCCACGGCACCAACGGGCTACTTGTGCCATTTGGCGCAGTGGACGAACTCTCCCACACCATAGAGCGGTTGCTCCACGAGCGGGAATACGCCCGCATGTTGGGAGAACAGGGATATACGACAGTATTGGAAGAGATGACCTGGGACCGCAAATATGCCCAGGTGAGAGCGGTCTACACAACCTGCGGCCTGCTGTCTGGCTAAGTGGCTGGATTTTGTCCTTCTTGCCATGACGGGAAGACCGAGCGAAGCGGTTTCCCTGTTTTCCTACCGATACGCCGCCAGGTCTCGCTCCTCAATCGTCGGCATAAACCGCGACATCTCAACCATCTTAAAAAGTTTCTGGTGGTGCGGGCTGAGGTTCATTGCAAACAACTTGTAGCCAGACTTCCGCGCCCGCACAACAAATTTGAGAAGAACCGAAATACCAGCAGAATTGATAAACGCAACTTCCTGAAAATCAAGTACGGTAATCGGGCGCATATCGGAACAATCTTGCTCGATGGCGGCGGCAGATACCGCATCAATGCTGTTGGTGCGGATATGCAAAACGACAACTTCGCCAAATTCTTCGCGGTTGACAACGTCGCTCATTCTGCCTTCTCCTCCCGATAAAATCGTAGCGTAATCATAGTACCATCCTCAGACGAAATAACATCCCAATCGTCTACCAGCGCGCCTATCAAATACATCCCAAAACCACGCAGTTTTCCTTCTTCGAGGTTTTGCTCTTCAACAATACGGCGGTCGGTATTGATTTTTTCTACCCCTACCCCCTGGTCCGTAATGCGAACCTCAAGTTTCTGGTTGTCGAGGGTAAACACAACAGCAACGAGCTTACTCTCCGTTCCCTCATTGCCATGCTCAATCGCGTTGGTGACGGCCTCGCTGATAGCCAGTTTGAGATCCTCAATGCGATCCTGGGTAAACCCCTGCGTGTGGGCGAGTTCGGCTGCGCTGGCCCGCACGACCCGTTCAAAAAGCAGGTTAGAAGGTATATTGATTTCGATACACTCCATAGACGAACATCCTTTCGTGAGCGGCATCAGCCAGAATTGCCCCAGAAAAAATCGAGAAACACACAGCTATACACATTGCCCGGACACTCCAGGCCAGGCCGAACCTTCCAGGCCAGACATCCCCGGCCGGATGTTCCAGGCAAGACACCTGCTCTTCTCTTCCATCATACAATTACATGGACGGGCTTGCAACTGCCTCCTGTTCGTAGTTTCTCCGAAATCGCGTCCGTGGGGATGTTGAAGCCACAGGGTTGTGGCGGACCAGGTGGTCGTATCGGCGCAGGTAGGCTTTGCCGAGTGAGGTATTTCCAATCTGAAGATAGCAGGCACCGAGATAGTAGAGGGCCTGAGCGTGGCGCGGGTTGCGGCGCAGCACCTTCTCGAAGAGCGGGATGGCTCGCGCTGGCTCCACCAGCTCGCGGTAGCACAAACCAAGCATAAAACTCGTTTCCACATCGTCAGGCCAGTGTTCCAGCACCAGCACAAACTCTCTGGCAGCCAGATCGTGCCGCCCCCGCCGGACATACATATAGCCCAGGTCGTAGCGCAGCGAGTAGCTGTCGGGGGCCAGGTCAACGGCCTTGCGCCAGGCCGCCAGGGTCCAGTTTTCTCGCCCCATCGTCATATAGGTAAAACCAAGCAAATAATGCACCTGGGCATTGTTGGGCATCAACTGAACGGCCCGCTCGAAGGCCCGCGTTGCGTTTGCTGTTTTGCCCATATCGTAGAGCAATCGCCCCATGCTCTGAAAGATCCGCCCGTTGGCCGGGTGGAGTTTTGCACAATCAAAGAGGATGTCGTAGGCTTCTTTCGTGCGTTTTTGCAGCCGCAATACGGTACTCATCCGCAGGCGGGCATCCACATAATACTTATTCTGAGGCGGCACCTTGCGGTATTCCTCCAGCGATTCATCCCACCGCCTTCCCCGCGCCAGCAAGTTTCCAAGCAGATAGTGGGCGTAGTATTCTTCGGGCCGCCATTGCAGGAGCGCACGGTAGATACGTTCGGCCTCTTCCTCATAGTTTTGCTGTTTCAGGTCTTCGCTGAGCCGATAGTACCATTGGACAACCTCTGATTCGCTGCGAGTTTCGAGCACCTGATCTTCGAGCATGGCGGGCGAGACAAAGTTTGGCTCAACCCGGAGCGCATCGGCAAAACAGCGTTGCGCCAGCTCGTAGGCTCCGTGGCTCTGGTGCATCAACCCCAGGTAGTAGCGCGGTTCCGCTGCGCCGGGGCGGGTGTTGCAAGCGTTGGAATAGTGAATATAGGCCCGCCCGGCATCGTCCAGTCGCTGGTAGCACCGCCCAAGCGAGAAATGGGCTTCGTAGAGGTTCGGGTTGTGCTCCAGGGCTTCTTTGAAGCCGGAGATGGCCCGTTCGATCTGCCCTCGTGCAGCAAAGGCTACTCCGAGATTGTAGTGGGCCTCGGCCAGCTTGGGGTCGGTCTGCACCGCCTCCAGATACTCACGCATGGCCGCTTCCCAATCATCTTGAAAGGCAAGCGCATTGCCAATGTAGAGGTAGATAATGGCCCGTTCTCTGTCATATATCTGGGCTTTTTCTTCGCCATCCACATATGCCGCAATCAGAGCCGCCTTGAAATGCTCAATCGCATCTGCATAGGCTGCACGCAGGTAGGAGCGAATACCCAGGCTAAAGGCAGCTCCCATGCGCGTTCCTTCAACGAATCGCTCACTTCCTGTAAAGGTATCCAGATCCAGCGGCATGAACATTAGCGGTTCTTTTGCGGCCATAATAAACCCCACCTATGCTTGATCAGACTGGCAATCATTCTGCTTCTCTGCTCCTGCTACTTGTTTCACTATATCTTATAGAACGCAGAACCCGCCAGACAATTGCAAATTGTTTCCGTGGACCTTTCCTGAAGTTCCTGTTGGAGAAACTCCAGATTTCTCAATAGACTACCTGTAAACGTTCACTGGGTTCGGGCAACCCTCAATCCCTGGGAGCGCAAGCGTCTCGCTTGCCCCGATACGGGCGCGTCCCCCCTCCCAATCCCTCTCCCCAGTGGGGGGAGGACAGGTGGGGGTCCTGAACGATTACGACTACCTTATTCTGCTACTTTCTACGTGTTCAAATGTACCCAAAGGTACGCTTTGTCCATTTCCGAAATTCCTGCTTCATTCTGCACTGCGCCCTCACATGAGCGTCTAATACCAAATTCGGATAGATAGTTTTACCACAAAGGCACGGAGTACACAAAGAAAAATCCTTTCACAAAGCCTTTGTGCCCTTTGTGTCTTTGTGGTTTTTTCCAGGCGTTCAGCCGAACATGGTATAACACGCAGTCCACAGGCGGTTTTACGTCCCGACGTAGCCACTACCGGGGACGACCAGTTCAGGACTGGTAGCCTGGACAGACAATGTGGTTGCTCTCGCCTATCCCATACTTCTGAATATCCCATCTCGCATCCAACCCGCCCCAGGGGGCATTTTCAAGCGTGTGCAGCGCAACCGTGGTTCTCTCGAAGCCCGTCATCTGGTTGTGGTTCGGATAGCTGCTCCAGGTTTTTTTGAGGGCAAGAGAGGGGGTGCAAAGATGCCCGGCGACATCTCCACCCCCCGGCATTCGCCCATTTCCGCCATCTCAAAACCGTTTGCCCGGAATGCCTGGCGCACAAACAATATAATTGCGTCGTATTTTGTATCGTATCATGAGAATCCCCCCTGCGTCAATGGGTTTCGATATTCTTCAATGGTCAGGCGAAATTCCTGTGATAATTCTCGTATAAGCCCGCGGCTAAAATTCCCCTTCATCAAGGCAGAAAGCTGCGAAAGCACCACCGACCACTGTTCCCCCCCGGACTCTTCCGGCGTACCCGCCAGAAGAGGGAGTATCTCTTCCCACAGGGGGGCGGCCCGCTCTTCCCCCACAACATCCATTGTCACAATGTGGAGTTCGTTGCTCAGGCTGGCGAAGCGGCGGCGTAGCACGACCATTGTAATATCATCGCTCTGCGCGTTTCCTGCACTCCAGGCACGGAGTTCATTCAAAATTCGTTTCATCAGGGTGCGGGGGCGAATGTGATTGCTGGTTTGCAACACCTGCTGAAGCCGCTCAAAGCCAAACTCCTGCTCATCCATACTGGTTGCTTCGTTCACCCCGTCGGTGTAGAGAAAGAGGCTATCGCCGGGGGCAACAGGGATGGTCTCTTCTTCATCGTAGTCTATATCGGGGTCAACCCCAAGCGGAAGCCCCGGCAGTTCAAACTCCTGCACGGTGGAATTGAAGAGCAGGGGGTAGGTGTGTCCAGCGTTGGATATGCGGACCACCCCTTTCAGCGGGTCAAGCGTGGCATAGAGCATTGTCACCATTCCCTGGGGAATATCGTTGCACACGCCGCGGTTGATCGAAGCGAGGGTTGAGGCCGGCGAGTGTCCATTGCGGGCCTCGTAGCGAAAGAGCGTTCGGGCAACAGCCATACGGAGGGCGGCCTGCAACCCCTTCCCCGACACATCCCCAATCATAATGGCCTGGTGCCCATTGTGCAGCGGGAGAAAGTCGTAGAGGTCGCCGCCGAGGTCGCGGGCTGGCAACGAAACCGCGCTAAACTCCCAACCAGGCAAATAGGGCACCGCCGCCAGGAGCATCCCTTGCTGAATATCGCGGGCAAGCTGGAGGTCTTTTTCGAGTTCGGCCTGTCGGCGTTGCTCTTCTTCTTGCTGGCGCAAGGCCTCTTCTGTGGCTTGCTGCTGCTGCTGAACAGCTTTTCTGGGGGAGTGATGATTGTTGGAGAGATGGCGAACCAACCGCCTCCGCGAGGCCCGGTGACAAAGCAATGTGCTGGAGATGCGATTATTCTGTGGAAGAGCCTTCATAGTATCCAGACGATCGTTTTCCCTTCTTTCAATTTTACCATTGTCTTTGTTTCTTCCGCAACCTGGTTTTGTAGCGTTCGCAGGTTTCGCGGAGCCACTCGACCGCCACACCATCGAGCAACGTTTCGGGAGCGTAGCCCGCCAGTTTGTTGAGCGTGTTTTGATATTCGCGGAGGGCAGATTCCGAGCGGCCCATCTGGGTGTAGACGTTGGCAAGGTGAAACGAGATGAGGGGCGCGTCCGGGTCGAGGTAGCGAGCGCGTTCAATCTGTGCGGTGGCGGCCTGGATCTGCCCTTGCTGCGCATAGAGGATGCCAAGCAGCAGGTAGGCTTCGGTGGTGCGCCAGTTCATTTCGATGGCCCGCCGCGCCTCGGCAACGGCCAGGTCCAGGTCGCCACGGTTGGCGTGGGCCCGCGCCACCAGCGCGAGGGCCTGGGGCGCATGGGGGCCGGTGAGCGGCTCCCGGGCCAGCAATTCCAGCATTTCCTCGGCCTTGCCCTCGTCCAGCAGTTCGCGTCCCCGCCGGATGGTCTCCAGCTCGGTTGTGCGCGAGGTGGGAGATCCGTCGGAGAGTGGGGCCAGGCCTGGCCTGGCCGTAGCCCCTCCGGGGGGGATGGGGTCTTTGATGCGGATACGCCGTTTTTGCGGCTCTCTTGCGGGGAGCGGGGCAGGAGAGGGGGCAGGGGGGGGCGACTGAGGGCGCGTCTCCTTCATATACACAAACGACCCGTTGATCTCCAGAAGGCGAAATTTTTCGTAGATATTCCAGAGCGTTTCCGAAAACCCCAGAAAGAGCATTCCCCCCTCGTTCAACACCTGGTAGAACCGATCAATCAGGTTGCGGAAGGTTTCCAGTTCAAAGTATATGGTTACGTTCTGGCAAAAGATAATATCGAGGTTTTGCGCCTGGGGGGGAAACGGGTCAAGCAGATTGAATTGGTCGAAGCGCACAAGGTCCCGCACCTCGCTATTCACGGCTTGCATTCCGTTGTGGCTGTGAAAATATCGCCCGGCAATATCGGGCGTGACATTGCTGAGCGTGCGGCCCTTGTAGATGCCTTTCCGGGCCCGCTCCAACGCAGTCGCACTCAGGTCTGTGGCCCAGATTTCCACCGGGCGCGGCAATACCCTTCCGAGCGTCTCCAGCACAATGATAGCCAGTGAATAGGGTTCTTCTCCCGTTGAACACCCCGCGCTCCATAGACGGATTGGTTCGTGTGCAGGCTTGTAGCGGTGCATCCTGGGCAAAATAACCTCGCGGAGCACCTGCATGTGGGGCTGATTGCGGAAAAAGATGGTCTCATGATTCAGCAGCAACTCGGAGAGTTCGTGGAGTTCGGCCCGCCCCCCCGGTTTCTTGAGATATTCCAGGTAATCCTCAAGCATCATTCCCCTGGTTTGAAAGCGGGTTTTCAGGGCCGAAAGGAGCGAGCGTACACTGGTTCGGTCCAGATACACCCCGCTGTACGCCGCAACAATGGTTCGCAGCAGCTCAAACTGGGAGGCCGGGATGTCGTCGGGGGGTTCTATTTTCTGGCGAATATGAGCCATGCGTGCCCTCTATGCGCTGTTTTGCGCTTCTTTTTCTTTCTCTTTGATGCGCTCCAGGATGACGAAAATAATGTCTTCCGGGGGCAGGACGGTTTTCACAACGTTGAGTTCGACGGCAGCCCGGGGCATACCATAGATGGAGCAGGTCGCCTCGTTCTGGGCAATGGTATAGCCGCCGGCCTGGTGGATGGCCTGCATCCCCAACGCACCATCGCGGCCCATACCTGTCAGCAATACGCCGATTGTTCGGGAGCCAAAGACTTCGGCTGCGGTTTGCATGGTAATATCTACAGACGGACGCTGCCCCTCCGGCTGATCGTCCAGGTGGACGATGCCGCGATGTTGAACAAAGAGGTGATAGCCATCGGGGGCAACAAGGACCGTGTCAATCTCAATACGGTCTTTCTCTCTGGCCAGTCGCACCGGCATTGAACAGGTGTTATCCAGCCATTCAACCATCCCCGCGCTAAACCCTTCGGCGATATGCTGCACCACGAGTACAGCACCCCCCGGCGAACGGGGTAGCCCTTTGACAATTTGCTGCACGACACGCGGCCCACCGGTGGATGCCCCGATAACCACCACGGGAAAAGTGGCGGGTGCAGGCCGGGGCGCAACCACCATGCGCCCTTCCATGCGCCCCTCTGCACGGCGGGGTTCTGGCTCTGGCGGGTGTGTCTGTTTGCGTGGTGGGGTGGATGAAGGAGGGCAAGAAACTGGCTCCTGCCTGTCCACCTTTTGCTGCTGTGGGGGGGCTGGTAGTTCGCGTGGTTCGCTGGCTCCGGGAGCCGCGACTGGCTCACGGGTGCGCCGAACTCGCCAGGGTTCAGGCTCTTCGGTGGGTTCAACTCGTCGCCGCCCGCGCAGATGCGTCACCACTTTGACCCGCGCCAGCAGCTTGACCCGGCGGATGAGTTCCTGGCGAGCACGGGCGATTTCTGTCGGGTTGGAGAGGTCCGGTTTTTCCATAACTTCCAGCGCGCCGGCTCCCAGCATCTTGAATGATATATCCACATCGTCACGCGAGAAGAGGGCCGTAATAGCCAGGATCGGCGTGGGGGTATAGGCCATCAACTGCTCGGTCGTCTCCAGCCCATCCATCACTGGCATTCGGACATCCATTGTGATAATGTCGGGGCGCAATTCGGCAGCCCGCAACAGGGCCTCACGCCCGTTTGCTGCTTCGCCAGCAACCACAATCTCGTGGTCGCTTTCGAGCAACTCCCGCAGGACCCCCCGCACCAGCGCAGAATCATCAACAATCAGGACTCGCAACGGTTCGTTCATCGCTCATCTGCCATCTGTGTTTGTTATCTTGAGATCAATTCTCGTGACCCGCTTGCTGACACTCGTGGTTCTCTTTACAGTTCAAGCAACTGCTTGACGCGGTTGGGCAGATTGAGCAAATCAATATCCTTGTTGAGGTATTCATCCACTCCAGCCTCATACGCCGCGCTTTTGTCCTCACTTGAGGTCAGCATAATAATCAACAAATCATCAAGGTCGGGATTTTCGCGCAGACGGCGGCACACCTCGTAGCCATCCATCCCTGGCATCTGCACATCAAGAACCATGAGATCGGGAACATCGGACGCGATGCTGGTCAGCGCATCTTCGCCACTATGGGCCAGTCGCACTTCATAGCCATACATCTCTAACCGCATTTTGACAATATCTGTCACCATTTTGCTGTCGTCTACAACCAGTATTTTTGTCGTCATAAGACCTCTCTCTTTTTGTCTGTTGATTGCCCCTGTCCGGGTGCCCCCGGCCCATTGCCCTGGGTGCGTTGCCCCCGGCCCAAGAAACCATCACTCCATACAAGTTTTTTCGCTTATTGATCAGCCATATCATGCCCCAGAAGTTGTTGGATAACGCGAAGGAGGTTATCCTGGTTGAACTGGCTTTTGACAATATAGGCCTGTGCTCCGGCCTCTAGCCCGCGCCGCCGGTAGTCGTCTGAGGCCAGACTGGTGATGATAACAACAGGCAGGTCGAGCATTCCCAATTCATCGCGGATGCGTGAGGTAAGTTGAAACCCGTCCACACGCGGCATCTCGACATCGGTAACAACGAGATCGTAGGATTGCTGACGAAGTTTGTCAAGCGCATCAAGCCCATCTACCGCCGAGGTGACATCGTAGCCCGCCGACTGGAGGATGCTGCGGATAAGTTCGCGGGTGGTGAAGGAGTCTTCGACAATCATCAGATGGGGCCGCCGCTGGTATGCTGTCTTGACAATGGAAGGAGCGGTCTGGGCAATGCCACGGGCGGCCTGAACAAGCGAGACGGGGTTGAGCAAAAGTATAAGCTGCCCGTCACCAAGCTGCACCGCGCCGCTATACCGCCGCTGCTTTTCAAAGAGGGGGCCGAGGGGCTTGACCACGGCTTCGCGCTCGTCAACAAGCTGGTCTACCAGGACGCTGAGCAACCGCTGGGGCATACCAATCAGGATAGCTGGTTCGCGCCGGTTGATCTGGATCGTGGGGTCGGAGGCAAGGTTCATCAGGTCGGCCATGTGGAGCAGGGGGACGGGTTGTCCCTCGTGGATGATCATAGCCCGCCCTTCGATGGTTCGGATGTGCTCCTGATGGGCCCAGATGATGCCATAGCAGCCGGAGGCTGGCAGGGCAAAAGTGTGTGAGCCAACATTCACAAGCAGGATGCGTGTGGTGACGATGGTCAGCGGGAGAATGAGGGTTATTGTTGTCCCCTTGCCGGGCTGCGATTCGAGGGACACCTGCCCGCCAAGTTCGGTGATATTCGTTCGGACAACATCCATGCCCACACCACGCCCGGAGATGTCGGTAATCATTTCGGCGGAGCTAAAGCCGGGCAGGAAGATGAGTTCAAGGGCTTCCTGGTCGGAGAGCAGAGAAGCGTTTTCCTTGCTGATAAGCCCTTTCTTTACGGCGATAGTGCGAATCTTTTCGGGCTGCATACCATGCCCATCGTCGCGGATGGTGATATGGACTTCACCGCCTGTGGCTTCGGCAACAACTTCGATCTGTCCCTGGGCAGGTTTGCCCTGTGCGGTACGTTTGTCGGGCGGCTCAATGCCGTGGTCTATGGCATTGCGGACCAGGTGGAGTAGCGGGTCGTTGAGAGCCTCCAGCAATTTTCGGTCCAACTCGGTTGTCTCCCCACGAATGATCAGTTCAACCTGTTTGTTTGTGGCGTGGGTCAGCTCACGAACGGCCCGCGGGAGCGTGGAAAAGACATTGGAGACGGGGAGCATCCGTGCGGCCATCACCTCCTGCTCCAGGTCATCAATAAGCATCCGCTGCTGGTCCTGGTGGTGGTTGAAGGTTTCGGCCTGCCCGCGGATAATCTGCCGTTGCTGGTCGCTGTTGCTTAGAAGTGCGTTGAGGTGTTGCTCCAACATCTGGCGGTGCTCCGTCGTAAGGCGCATATTGCGGATGGTGGTTTCCAGGGCCATCAGTTCCTGATAATGTTGCTGGGCAAACGTATTCAGTGTTGAGAGAGTTTGCGCATGATCAGACAAGATCTGTTTACCGACAACGAGTTCCCCCGTGAGGTTTATCAGGGTATCCAGGCGGTCCACGCGCACCCGCACGGTTTGCTGGCGGGCAATGCTCGACTGGCGGGAGAGGGACTGAATGGTATCTCCCAGAGCAAGTGGGGTTGTGGGGCTGGAGGGTTCCCGCTTTCCCGCTTCTTTCTCCGGGGGGGCGTGGGGTGATTTATTGTTTTCGTCTGCTTCCGCGTTCGCTTGTCTGTCCGATGCAGACGGTCCTTTTTCGCCGGTTTCGCGGGCCCGTTCCTCGGCAAGGCGGGCCCGCCGCTCGCGGAGTTTGGCTCGGCGGGCTTCTTTGCGTGCTTTGCGCTCCGCTTCGGAGCCATCTCCGGTCGTGTCATCGCCACCACCAACACCATCACTATCGCCATCGGTGGCGGGTTCGGGTTGTGGTGCTGCCGTGTCGGGGAAAACGTCGGGGGATGCAGCGGGTGGCGGAGGGGGATCTCCTGTCTCAAGATTGCGCGTGAGTTGCTCAATAAGCTGGTCAACGTTTGTTTCCGAGGAGCGGCCCTCAACGGCGGCCATCGTCATATCAAGCAGAGCATCGCCACTCTTGAGCATATCGTCTATGAGTTCGCGGTTGAGTGTGTGCGACCCCTCGCGGACTGCGCCGAGGATGTTTTCCATTGTGTGGGACAGGCGGCCAATTGCACCAAAGCCAAGCAACCGCGACGAGCCTTTGATAGTATGCATGGCGCGGAAGATTGCATCTACCTGCTCACGCGCTCCGGGGTCGTCAAGCCCGGAGACTTTTTCGAGCGCGAGCAACCCATCGCTGAGAATGCGGAGGTTTTCAGTCGTTTCTTCTCGAAACTGGTTGTAAAATCGCGTCAGGTCCATTAGGATCACAGGGTAACGTTCCGGTTTTTCGTCCGGTCTATTCTTGCTGCGTAATTCCGTGCAGACGGTCGGCAATGGCTGTCAACATCGAAGCCGACTCGGCCATCTGGCGTGCGCCTGATGCAGATTGACGGGCCACCTCGGCAATCTCGCGCATGGCCTCGACAACTTGTTCGCTCGCGCTCTGCTGCTGCGCCGTTGCCATACCAATTTCAGACCCGCTCTGGGCCGTGCGTTCGGCAACCATCAGGATCGTATCCATCACCTGCCCGGCGCGGTAGGAGAGTTCGGCCCCACGCTCAACTTCCTTGCCCCCCTCTTCCGCGGCCAGGACGGCGGCATTGGTTGCCTGCCGAATTTCGGCTATCACCCCCTGGACTTCCTTTGCCGCAGCGAGGGTGCGATTGGCCAGGCTTTTGACTTCGGCGGCAACCACGGCAAAGCGTCGCCCGTGTTCGCCCGCGCCAGCGGCTTCGATGGCGGCATTGAGCGCGAGCAGGTGGGTTTCATCGGAAATATCGTCTATCAGGTCAATAATTTCGCCGATTTGCTGCGAACGTTCGCCAAGACTGAGCACCCGTGTTGAAATATCCTGCATTCGCACACGAATACGCTCCATTGCCTGGACGCTCTCATCCACGGCTCCCTGCCCGTTGCTCAGGTGCTCCAGGGTTTGCTGGGCGGCCTGGGCCACATTCTCCGCCGACTGCGCAATCTGGCGGGCCGTTGCTCCCAGCTCCTCCACCGTGGTGCTGACCTGCGAAACCGCGCTGGCCTGCTCGGTTGCCCCGCTGGCCTGCTGCTGCGAGGTGATCTGGAGCTGCGAGGCGGCGGCAGAAAGTTCGCTGCCCAGCTCAATTTGCTGGTTGTTCTTGTCCTCAAGCTGATGGGTGCGCTCCAGCAGGTCGCTGGCCTGTTTGCTTGAGTTGAGCAACGCCTGGGTCAGCTCGTGGCTGGTCACGCCGGAGAGATAGGCCAGGATGCCCCCCGATGCCAGGAAGAAAACCAGGAACATAAACGGGTTGCCCTTGCTGGCGAGCGGCTGCACCCCGAACCCCTGCTGAGCAACAATGAGCGCAACATAGCAGAGCAGCGCAAAGAGGCTGACAAAGAGCGCGTCGCGGCTACGTCCGAGCAGGCCGGCAGCGGCGATGGGCGCAAAATAGCCAATGACCACGGGCCCCTGCGGACCTCCATAGACGATCATAGCCACACTACACGTCAACACCAGCCCGTAGGAGTAGATATGGGTTGCGATGGAAGTTTGCCCGCGCCAAACCAGAAGCAGTGTCAAGCCGCAGACAAATACAATAAGCAGCGCAACCAGACTGGTGGGCAGCAGCAGGGGCCGTTGGGGACTCAGGATTTGCACCACCGCGATAACTAGCGAACTCGCCAGCGTAATCCCCCCCGTGATGATGGCAAGTCGCTTGATGAGGTAGGCTATATCCCGCTCAATAATATGTTTGCCGGCCAGTTTCGGGTCGGAGTGTTTTTTGTTCTGATTTTTTTGCACCGAGACATCGGGTGAACTGGCTGGTGAACTGGTCATAGATTGTTCCATAATAACGTGGACTCCTGTTCGCGTTTTTTGTGTTCCTCGTGTTCCTCATTTCTCTGTATCAAAACATCCTGGGCAAGCTGGCGCAGGTCGAGCACAAGCAATGGCGTTTCCTCCAGCACAAAGACCCCCAGGAACCAGGGCCGCTTTAACTGCCGTGCAAAGAGCGAGGGCATGGGCTGCATCGTTGTTGTACTGGTTTCGCGTTGTATATCTTCAATACGGTCAACCAGAAATGCGACACTGCCCAGATGGGAGGGGACAATGAGCGCGTGACGGCGGGTGCTGGTGGGGGTATCGTGCAGGTCGAGCAGGGGGGCCAGTTCGCAGCGTTCGAGTGGTTTGCCGTGCTCGTCGGGTCGTTCCAGGTCGGTCTCGCTTGCCACAACCCGTAGCTCGAGCATATGCTCGCGTCGGACAACGTAGCGATGCAGGCGGGTAATAACGATAAGCAGCAGGCCAGCGTAGGACATCGGGTCAGCCCCCATCGCGGAGCGTGGTGATCATTGCAGCAAGATCGAGGAGCGCAACGGGCCGATCATCGCTTTCCAGATGGGCAACAGCATAAAGAAAGCGGGCTTGCTGCGGGTTGAGGCCCGCCGGCACTGGCTTGAAGTCGCTGGCCGACAGGTTGACCAGGTCTGTTACTCCCTCAACCAGCAGAGCCATCTCAACCCCCTCGGTACGGACAATGACATAGCGGGTGGATCGTTCGGGCGCATTCTGGGGCAACCCTAGCATAACCCGCAGATCAATGACGGGCAACACCACTCCACGCTGGTTGATGATGCCGGGGAGCGAGGGAGACGCACCGGGCACCAGCACCGGCTCACGCCAGCGGGCTATCTCGCGGACATCGGTCCCCCGAACACAATAGAGTTCCTCGCCCAGTTTCAGCAAGAGATAGCTGGTCAGGCTCTCATTGTTGCCTGCTGTCTTGCTGGTTGCGCTGATTATTTCGTCGGGTTCGACAACAGCCATATTGCTTTTCCCCATCCACAAGGAACCATCATATTAGTAGTATACCAAATCTCAGGGATAGCACAATGGCTGTATTGAGAACACAACATGTGTAATCGTTCAGCCCCCCCCTACCTGCCCTCCCTCCACTGGGGGGAGGGAGTGGGAGAGGGAGAGGGAGGGACGCACCCGCATCGGGGCAAGTGAGACGCTTTTGCTCCCAGGGATTGGGAATTGCCCAAACACAGTGAACGCTTACCAACACGTTGTCATGTTGTCCCCTGACTCGTCTGAATACCAGTCTGTGGTATACTGCACAGCAAGGTAACTGCGCAGATTCGGGGGACTCGTTCCAGGGAGCGCGGGCATCCTGCCCGCTCCAATGCAAACGAGACACGTGCACTCCCAGGATTTACCCCAAAACAGGAACAATTATACAGCAAGATGGGTTTGACAAACGGAGAAGATAGAAACCAGGCCCCTCTCCCTTTTGCTGGAAAGGGAGAAGGTGGGCGGGGAGACGACAGAGGGAAATACCGCCTGCTGGTGCGCCTGATAGGGGGGCTGGTTGACTACCGGCAGGCCTGGCGATGGCAGCAACAACTTGTGGCCGAGCGATCGGCGGGCGATGGTTCCGATACGCTCTTACTCCTGGAACACCCCCCCACGATTACCCTGGGGCGAGCGGCACACAGCGAACACATTTTGCTCTCCCCCGACGACCTCGCCCGCCAGGGGATTGACCTGGTTGAGAGTGACCGGGGCGGCGATGTTACCTACCATGCACCAGGGCAACTTGTGGGCTACCCCGTGCTCAAACTGGCTCACTATGGCGGCAATGTACTTCAGTATCTCCGCAATCTCGAAGAGGTCCTTATCCGGACGCTGGGCACATATGGGATTGCTGGTGGACGGGTCGAGGGGCTTACCGGGGTGTGGGTTGGGCTTGAGGGGAAAGCTCCCGCTAAAATTGCGGCTATTGGCGTGCGGCTCAGTGCCAGCGGCATCACCTCGCATGGCTTTGCCCTGAATGTTGCGCCAGAGATGCATGGTTTCCAGACGATCATCCCCTGTGGCATTCAAAACTCCCGTGTCACCTCGCTGGAGCAGCTTCTGGGGGGCGCACCGCCGATGGCAGAGGTAGTAAGGCAGGTTGTCGCCCATTTTGCCGAGGTGTTTGGAATAGACCCGATTGAAACGATTGGCCACGAGCGATACTCTTCTATCTTTTGAATAAGGATATATGAAACAGCGCATACGCGACATTATTGTAAGAATAATCCGAGATGAACTCATTGCCTATATCGAGCAGCATGAAGATGTCTTTATGAAGATTTTCCATGAAGAAATGGTAGAGGTCAATGAGCGAATGAATACCCATAGCTACATCAAGGTTCAGCTAGAGGTGGTCGGGGAGCACATGATTGGAGCGATATTGCGGACGCTCAAGCGGTTTTTGCAGGAGGCTCCGGAGGAGTGAATATCTCTATCAAAAACCTGGGGCCGATTGGCGAGGCGGACCTTGTTCTCAAGCCGCTCACGCTCTTTATTGGCCCGAACAATTCGGGCAAGTCCTGGATTGCCTACGTCCTGGCAGGGGTTTTGGGCTCCTACGGCTGGCAACGGTATCTGAGGGGCTATCTGGATGGGCAAACACAGGTTTCCTATCCCCCGCTGGAGCAGGCCTTCCAGCAACTCCTCAATGAGGGCAATGCAAAAATTGACATGGTGCAGTTTGCCGACACCTGCGCGCAGGACTATTTCAACGACGTTGCGCGACTTGCCCGCCAGTGGATGCAGGAATTTATGGGCACAGAGCGGGTGTCGTTTGCAGACCTTGAGATAACGGTAGAGCCAGGGGAGAGGAAAGAACGGTTATTGCAACAGGCGCGATCTTTTGCGGTGGAGTTCAAGCTCTCTGTTGGTCAGCGTAAAGAAACGGCTTTGCTGAATGCCAGCAAAGCGACGGACGATCCGGCCTGCTATTTTTACACAACTGCCGGAGCGGATGTCCAGGAAAAGTTGCCAGATAGGGTTATCAAAGAGTTTGTCTTTGGCACTATTTTCGGTGTGTTGCACCAGATGCTCTACACCAGTATTCATATTTTTCCCACAGATCGAACAACGTTTATCACCTATCGGCCTCAGCTTATCCCTTCGGATGAACTGGCAAAGACCAGAGAGGCAATACAAAAAGAAGAACCACGGCGATTGATGCCAGTGCCGGTCGCTGATTTCGTCCGATTGATGGAAAACATTTTCCGGAGCAGTCTGGCAAGAAGGGAAAAACAGACAGAAACAACCCCGACAATCCAGAACTATCTCGACCTGGCTTCCCTTCTGGAGCATGACATTCTCGGTGGGACGCTCAATTTCTCCACCCCGGAGCCAGATCTCCATCGCGATTTGCTCTTTCAGGTGCCCCGGCGTGGTGCGCTCGATATGTCTGTGGTGTCCTCAATGGTCAAAGACCTTGCCCCGCTCGTGCTCTACCTGCGCTACGTCGCCACAAAAAACGATTTGATTATCATAGACGAACCGGAGATGAACCTGCACCCGGAGGTGCAGGTAAAGATGACCGAGTTTCTTGCTATGCTCGTCAATGCCGGGGTTTCTGTGCTGATAACAACCCACAGCCCCTATATCGTTGATCATCTGGAAAACCTGATGGCTGCTGCGGCCCACCCCGACCCGGAAGAAATCCGCGAAAAGTTCTTCTTGCAGCAATCAGATGCATTTATTGATCGGGCGAATGTTGGGGCCTATCTTGTGGACCAGGGGACGGTTAAGAGTGTCTTGCAGAAAGAGGAAATGATAGATTGGACAACGTTTGGGAATATCGCGGACCGTCTTACTCGCATCTACTTTGATCTTTGAGGGTTTGGAGGGTTTGTGCCAATGCCTTTCAATACGTTGCTGCTCACATGCCTGAAACATGGAACGAGTTTTCGAGACCCTGACCCCAGGGCCCGTGGTAATGTAAGAATGGCACCAGGTCCAGGAGAAACCATCCTCTTTTTTCCCATAGATGATCAGCAGCAACGCAATGCACCGTGTCTGATGCGTCAAAAACTTCGACTATCAGAAGAACCCATCTGTGATTTGCTCGTTTTTTTTGCCAATGAAAGCAAGGAAATTGTCCTCTGTCTGGTAGAATTGAAGGGAAGAGAGATCGCTGAAGCGGTGAAACAAATTGAGACAACATACCATGCACTCAACACTCTGGCCCGATCTGCAATCTCTCCCCGGCTCTGGGAACGGGTCCACCTGAAGGGATACATCTTGATGCATGGGAGCATGCCGAAAAAAGAGGTAAAAAAATTCAAAGACCCGCTAGAAGATCTCTTTGGCGCAGAAAACTACGCCATTGAACGAAATGAGGATCTCGGCGATTTTCTGCGCCAGACACAAGACCAGAAACAACAAAAGAAGGACAAACCCGCTCGGAAACAGAAGCGGTGAAAACGTTCCCTGTGTTCGGGCAATCCCTGATCCCTGGAAGCGCAAGCGTCTCGCTTGCCCCGATGCATACCCCCCGCTGGGGGAAGGCCAGGTGGGGGGCCTGAACGATTACACAGCAAGAGACAAAAACGAAAGGAACACCCCGATGACCGACATCATCATACAGCCAGAAACCAGCGATGAACCCTCTCCCTTGCGGCAGCGGCCAACCTGGATGAAGGTCCGCGCCCCGACGGGAGAAAACCACGCCGAACTTGTCCGCCTGATGCGAAACCTGAACCTCCACACCGTCTGTGAGGAGGCCCGTTGCCCCAACATTGGCGAATGCTGGAACCACCGCACCGCCACATTCTTGCTGCTTGGCGACATCTGCACTCGCAATTGCCGCTTCTGCGCCATCAGCAAGGGCCAGCCGAAGCCGCTGGATGAGGACGAACCCGAACACATTGCCCACGCTGTCGCCTACCTGAAACTCAAACACGCGGTGCTAACTTCCGTCACCCGCGACGACCTGCCCGACGGCGGGGCCCGCCTCTTTGCCCGCAGCATCCGCCTCATTCGCCAGCACCACCCCGGCTGCAAAGTCGAGGTGCTCATTCCCGATTTTGCCGGCAACTGGGACGCGCTCCAGGCCGTGCTCGATGAGCAACCAGACGTGTTGAATCACAATGTTGAGACGGTCCCATCTATTTTCCCGCGGTTTCGCCCCCGTGCCAGCTTTGCCCGGAGCCTGGAACTGTTGGAGCGGGCAAGGCAGCATCAGGCCAGTCTCATCACCAAAAGCGGCATTATGGTTGGGGCGGGCGAAACAAACGACGAAGTTCTGGAGGTGATGGATCTGTTGCGTGGTGTGGATGTCAACGTGATGACCATCGGGCAATATCTCGCGCCCACAGCGCACCACTGGCCCATCCATCGCTATGTTACCCCCGAAGAATTTGCTTTCTTTGAGCAGGAGGGAAAAAAGCGGGGGTTTCGTCATATCGAGAGCAACCCGCTGGTTCGCAGCAGCTACCACGCCCACCGGCACGGGCCAGATGGGTAGCAGCATCAATCATTGGGGGGCGTGGTCTGTTCCGGGAGCGCAATAATGGCCATCCCCAACCCCATCGTCCCCCAGAAGAGGGCGACCATGTGGCTAAATTCGATATTGAAGAAATAGTGGTCGGCCAGTCCGACAGTGAGCGCAGCAATGATGCCGGACTGCGTCCCCAGGAGCCAGGCGGCCCGCTCCTCATCAAGTTGCTGTGCGGCCAGCCAGGAGTGGATAAGCCAGGCCGCCACAATTGCGAGGAATATCGCCAGTCCGATCAATCCCATCCGCTCGGCAATGGTGAGGTAGATACTGCTCACGCCCGCCACCAGGTCAATCTCCGGAGCTTGCCCGAAGCCAATGCCTGTGAGCGGGTAGCGTTTGATGATGTTCCAGGCATTTTGAAACTCGGCCAACCGCATTTGCTGGGCCTGGTCTTGAAACTGCACGCCCTCGCTCAACCGCCGGGTGAAATCTTCGGCCAGGCCAAGCCCCAGGAGCAGCCCTGCCGCCAGCACACCCATTGCCAGCATTGCCCACCAGAGACGACGGTAGCGTATTGTGGCAAGGTAGAGGGCCACCGCAATAATGCCAAAAAGGGCCGCCCGCGAGAAGGTGAAGAGCAGGGCCACGCCCATCGATCCCACCAGTCCGGCGAGCAGGTCGCGCCGCAGGAGCGGGCGGGCCGCGAAAAGTTGGGCCACCGATAGCGCAATCACCAACGCGAGCATCCCCCCGAACCCATTGGGATCAACCGACAGGCCAATGACGCGCTCCATTCCATCCGGGTTGTCCTCAACGTAGCGCAACACCCGCCCGATTGTCGGATAGCCAATGGGGCCGAGCCGCACCAGCAGGCGCAGGGCTGTCTCGTCGGGCAATGTGGTAAGAACAATCCCCACGAGCGCAGCAAGCCCCCCACAGAGCATCAATCCACGCAGGACAACACGGGCCTGCTTGCGGTTCCGCACGCTGTTGACGACGCTGAAAAAAAAGAGAACACCGAGGATGAATTTGACGTAGTTGTGCAGTGTACGAGGGTCGGGCACGCCGTGGGCCCCGCGGATGAGCGAGAAGAGGGTAAACCCAAGAAACCCCAGAATAGGCAACCCCAGGGGGGTAAGTCGTAGTTCGTAGGTGTCGCTGCGGGCCAGCATCCGTAGCCCCCAGACCATCAGCAAGCCACCGAGGGCCAGGGTAAGCAGGTTGGGGGTGATAATCGTCTTGAATGGCAACGTGCCGAAGGGTAGCAAGGTAATGATGGCGAAGGCGAGCATCACCCCCACGATTGTGCTGGTCAGCAAGGCATAGGCGACAGCCAGGGCGAACACCCCCGCGGCGGCATAGAGGGGGCCGAACGCGGCCCCACTCCCGACAATGCCTCCCACAACCACGGCGGCCACGGCCGCGAGGAGTGGGGACGATTGGAGTGGTCTGGTGTTGCGGTAGCTTGCTTTCATACCAGGTTGTTCTTGTGCTACAACTGGGGCATCGGGTTTGCCCCCCGATCATAGGGGAATTCGGCAACCTGCATCAGCTTGTCCCAGTGGTGGCGGGCAGAGATATAGCGCACCGTGCCGGTTGTCGAGCGCATCACCACACTGTGGCTCCGGGCCCCTCGCCGCAAATACTCCACCCCTTCAAGAAACTCGCTGGGAGTGATGCCAGTTGCAGCAAAAAAGACATTGTTGCTACGGACCAGATCATCGGTCAGGTAGACGCGACTCGCATCAATGTTTTTCTCCTGGATGAGGGCCCGCTCCTCGTCGTTACGCGGCCAGACTTTGCACTGGATTTCGCCTCCGGTGCATTTGATGGCGCAGGCGGTAATGACGGCTTCGGGGGCCCCGCCAATGCCCATCAAAATATCGGCGGGCGGCTCTTCAATCGAAGTCATCACGCCAGCCGATACGTCGCCGTGGATGATGAGTTTAATCCGTGCGCCAGTGGCGCGAATCTGGCGGATGAGATCTTTGTGGCGAGGACGGTCCAGGACCACAACGGTAATATCGCCAATCTCTTTGCCAAGCGAGCGAGCCACACTGCGGATATTCACAGCAACCGGGGCCTCAATATCAATAGCTCCCCGTGCCCCTTCGCCTACAACGAGCTTATCCATATAGGCCAGCCCCTCCCAGTTGTAGAGCGAGCCGCGCTCCGCCGCCGCAATCACCGAGATAGCCCCGTGCATCCCTTCGGCAAGCAGGGTTGTCCCCTCCACCGGGTCAACCGCAACATCCATCTCGACTCCTTCTCCCACGCCAACTTCTTCGCCGGTATAAAGCATGGGGGCGTGGTCTTTTTCCCCTTCGCCAATAACCACTGTTCCTTTCATCGGGACACTTTGTAGCGCAAACCGCATCGCTTCTACCGCCGCGTGGTCGCACCCTTCTTTGTCACCTCGCCCCATCCAGCGGCCACTCCGCAATGCTGCTGCTTCGGTGGCCCGCAGCAGCTCCAGGCCAAGATTACCCTCAATCTGCATGTCTTTCTCCCTTAGTGGCTTGATTGTGTTTCATGGTTCAACAGGTTGGGCAGCCTTTGCCTTTTCCGTTGAACTGCGTATGTTTGACACAAAACGGGTGTTTTTCGTGTAGCGATTGTATCATACTGCCTCTGTGCTGTCTATTTGAAATTGCTCAAAGGACCTGTGCTATAATGGCGATGGTATGTGACAAAGACAGCGCAATAGCCATTGGAAAAGAAGAAAGGTTCAGCAGCGGCAGTATTGCCACAATTTCGTAATTCCTGAATTGAGGAAAAACAAGGAGCCAGAGTATGCCCCGTGACGTGTGTGCAAAGTGTGGGAAAACCAGAAAAGGAAAGCATTATCATTATTACTATGGTGTCGAATCGGGAAAGGAAAGACGACAGCGCGGCAATCGCAAAGTCAATGTGGTGCGCTACCAGGTAGCTGAAAAAACTGCTTTTATCTGCAATGTATGTTCTCTGAAATATGGCATATGGACCCCATTGTTCGGGCTTCTTTCCATTATTCCCTTCCTTAGCGTGGCAATTTGTGGTCTCATCTACATTTTTGAACACATTGTGGATGAGAATTTTACCCCCCCCCTGTTCTATCTCTTCCTGGGGGCGGTCATTACCATTATGGGTCTTGCGGTTTTTGCCTTTGCCTATTTGACAAAAGGGGTGTGGCGTTGGAACAAACTGTATGAGCGGTTGACCGGCCGGAAGTTGCCCTTCTCAAACAAGTATGCAATGGAAGTGATGGCAATGGAGCTGGACCCGCCGGAGGCAGGGCAGGCCTGCTTTACCTCAAACGATTATCAAAACCTTGTTGTGAAACCCTCTGAGTCAGCCGGCTAAAGCGCGGGGACGTGTTGCTCCTGCTTCAGGCAGGAGGCTATGATGGGAAGCAGTTTGCCGGGGGTGAGCGGCCAGCAGAGGTAATCGCTTGCCCCGGCTTCTCGACACCGGCTCTCGTCGTCGGGCAGCACAACGGTTGTCTCAACGATAATGGGGGTATTGGCCAGAGCGGGAATAGAGCGGATACGTCGGATAGCCTCCAGGCCGTCCAGGTCCGGGGGGTGGCGGTTGAGCAGCACCAGACGAGGGTGGTCCTGGTAGATGCGTTCCACGGCCTCGATCCAGTTCCAGGCAGCAACAAAGCGGAAACCATTGGCCAGGAGCAGGTGTTGTGTCCGCTCGATGCAGGGACGGTGGTCCTCTATCATCAAGAGGAGCGGGGTGGCCAACCCTTCGAGCACTGCGGGCAGGCCATCAAGGGAAGCGGCGGGATGATAGCCAGAGGGATAATGCTCGTTGTTCATCTCGTTGTTTCTGGGGATAGCCAGAGTAAACTGGCTCCCCTGGCCTACCTCGCTCTGGAGCGTGATGCTCCCGCCGAGCAAGCGGGCCAGCCGGTGGCTCAGGACCAGCCCCAGCCCGGCCCCGGCATACTGCCGCGAGAGGCTGCCATCGAGCTGAACAAAGGGCTGAAACAACCGTGACATATCTTCGCGGGCTATCCCGATACCGGTATCGCTCACGGTGAAAAAGACCGTCTGCTGGGCCGCATTGCCCGACACCTCAAGGCGAACTTCTCCTCCCTCGGAGGTGAATTTCACCCCGTTGGTCAGCAGGTTGATAAGAATCTGCTTCAGACGGCGTTCATCAACCATCAGCATGGGGATACCTGGATCGAGCGTGAGCGTGAGTTTGATATGTTTTGCTCTGGCTTCTTTGCTCACAGCCTGGATGCTTGAGTGGCAAGCAAAGGCGACATCGCACAAAGCGATATTCAGCGCAACTTTGCCCGCTTCCAGACGGATAAGTTCAAGGATGCTGTTGATAAGGGTAAGGAGTTGTCGCCCACTATGCTCAATAATCCGTAGCGGCTTGATCTGACGTTCGGAGAGCGAGCCATATACCTCTTCGACCAGCGATTCTGAAAGCCCCAGGATCGAGTTCAGGGGTGTTCGCAGCTCGTGGCTGATGCTGGCGAGAAACTCATCTTTGAGCCGCGCAGCGCGGGCCAGATCAGCATATGCGGTGTTTAGTTCTGTTTCTAGCTCGTCTATCCGCTTCTGCAAGGCTGCGTTTTCGGCTTGCAATTGCAATGATGTGCAGGTCTCTTTTTCAAAACGTTTGTTCATGTCGCCTTCTCACATTTCTTTCTCTTTTCATTATACCGCCACTTTCCGATTCTGGCAGCAGGTTTCCAGATACCTGCAAAATCGTGCTGGTTGAAGGGCTGAAGGGCTGAGGGGGAATGCAAGAAGGCAGAGAAAAGAGAAAGATGTGGTATACTGGGTGTGGAGAGAAAAACCTGTGTTTCTCTGTGTTTATGTGTTGGCCCACTGGTGGGTTGAATGTCAGTAGTCAGGATGGTATGAGATGGCCATTATCCGAGCCAGCGAAGTGAATGAATACCTCTTTTGTGCGCGGGCCTGGTGGCTGCGCCGTGTTGCAGGCCTGGAGCCTGCGGGCCACCAGCGTCGCGCCGCGGGCGAGGTGCTCCACACGCGCCACGGCGGGATGGTCAATGCAAGCAACGGGGTGCTCCTTCTTGCGGGAGGGTTGCTGTTCCTGGCCCTCATCGCCCTCATCCTGGGCCTGATCACGCTCTTGTGATGCTTGTTGCTGCTGTTGTCTGCTTTTTCCTCGCGCTTATTCTCTTGCGGTATGCGTTGCGTCTGCGAGAAAAAACGGGTATTCCGTGGGTGCGGGTTGTCGGGAGCGATACCGGCGGGGGAGAGCCGCTCCAACAACCGCTCTTTTCGTCAGACTATGGGCTGACAGGCAAGCCCGACTACATAATCCAGGTTGGACAGCACTGGATACCGGTTGAGGTCAAGCCGGGGCGCACTGCCCCACAGCCCTATGAGTCAGATATGATGCAGGTTGTGGTTTACTGTTTGCTACTCGAAGCGACAACCGTACATCGCCCCCCCTACGGGTTGCTGCGCTACGCTGAGGCCAGTTTTCGTATTCCCTATACGCCAGCAGTGCGGAGCCGGCTCCTGGATGTGCTGGATGCGATGCAGGCCGACCTGGAGGCGGATGATTGCGCTCGTTGTCACAACAATCCGAATCGTTGCCGTGGCTGCGGGTTTGCCGATGTGTGCGAAGAATCGCTTGTTGCATAGCGAGCTGGGCAAACGTGCTGAGCTATTGTCCTCAAACGTGTTGAAAGGTTTTGATAGGCAGGCCGGAGTATTGTGAAAATCCGTCAACATCCTCGTATGCGAACTATTCACGTTGGAGATGAGGTCTACTCCTATGCCCATAGCCTTTTCGCCTGCGTTGAAGAGGTGTTTCCCGCAGCAGTGTGTGTAAAGGTCGGCATCCTTTCGATCAATGGGATACTGCGGTTTGATGCCTCACCGCAGCTCTGGCGGGCCGACGATATTGAGAATTTGAGCGTTTGCCGCTATTGTGGTGGGCGCGATGCGCTGGTGATGGAGCATGGGACGGGAGTACCGTTTCGTATCTGCTCAAGTTGCCTCGCGTTGCCCTGCGAGCAGCGGCACCCCCTGCCTGGCTCCGAATGGGGCTAAATACCATATATACCATGTTCGCCTGAACACGTAAAAAACCACAAAGACACAAAGAGCACAGAGACCTTGTGAAGAAGAAAAAAGCCTACCCCCGCTAGATGGGAGAATGTGTGTCCTCCGTTCTGGCTGGTTTTTCATGCATTGTACCACAGCACTACTATGATATGCAGGACTACCCCTCTGTGCTCTCTGCGCCTTTGCGGGTAAACGTGTTTACCCACAAACAATATCAATCGCCACTGGCCCTAGCGCAGCCGGTATGTTACCTGGACCCGCGTGGTAAATTGCTGCTCGCCAGCCTGGACCGGTGGTGGAGCGGCTTGTGCCATTTCATCGCCAGCGGTAAGCCCGCGTGATATATTCTGGAGCTGAAAACTTGTCTGGCCAACGTTTTCGGTTATCACCAGCACTTCGCCCAGGTCGGCATTGCCGGCTTCGGCAAGCTGGCGGGCCTTTGCCGTGGCATCGTCCATCGCCCGGTCGCGGGCCTGCGCCAGCAGCTCCGAAGGATCGTCTACACTGAAGCGGATGCCGTGGACACGATTTGCCCCGACCTGCACGACCTGATCGAGCAACTCGCCGGCCTGGTCCAGGTTGCGAATGGTGACAGCAACAATGTTGCTCACGCGGTAGCCCGTGATGATACGCCCATTGTCGTCATACGTCGGGTAGATAGAGAAATTGCTGGTCTGGATGTCTTTCTCCTCAATTCCCAGTTCCATCAGCTTTGTGACAACCTCATTGGCCTGGACATTATTTTCTTTGAGGGCTTCCTGGGCCGTGCGCCGCTCGGTCTCAACCCCAAGCTGGATATGGGCTGTGTCAGGACTGGCCTTGACCTCTCCATGACCAACCACTGTGACCTGGCGGGTGCCGAGCATCGCTTCGGAGCGGGCCACAGCCGGGCCGGTGTTGGCATTGTTGACAAAAACCAGTAGCACGGCAAAGACGAGCACGATCCCAACACTCACAATGATAGCATTCCGAGATGACATAGATTCTGTTCTTTCCTTCCTGTCTGATATTCTGACTTTCCTCTGGACAACGGGACAATCGGACAATAGTTTCGTTCGTTTCGTTCCTCTTACCCAACAGGACGCTCACGCGAAACAAAAGGTTCCCTCTGGGTATCAATCGTCTGTCGGCGGACGGATTTTGAGAATCTTGAGAAAGTCGGTCATGCCGCGGCTGGCCATCGGGTGCCCTCCAGTGAGGATCACCCGGTCGCCGGGCTTGACCAACCCCCGTTCCAGGAGCATAGCGGTTGTTTTGTTGCTCAGTTCGGTCAGGGTATTCACATATTCGCTCATAATGGGCAACACCCCCCAGAGCAAGTTGAGCCGAAAGTAGACTTTTTCATAGGGCGTGACCGCGACAATGGGGACGCAGGGCCGCTGGTGTGACACCAGGCGTGCCGTGTTGCCGCTCTGGGTAAAAGCAACAATGGCTTTGACCGAGAGGGCCCCTGTGATGGCGTGGGCCGCTGCGCTGATGGCGTGGGGAATATCTTCTTGCCAGCTAATGGGGATGCTTGGATGGACAAAGGGGCAGCGTTCAAGCGATTCGGCTTCCTCAACAATCTGGGCCATCATCTGGATAGCTTCGACAGGAAACAACCCCGCCGCCGTCTCGCCGCTCAGCATCACCGCGTCGGTTCCATCGAGAATGGCATTTGCCACGTCGCTGGCTTCGGCACGGGTGGGGCGCGGGTTGCGTATCATTGAGTCGAGCATCTGTGTGGCGGTAATGACGGGGATGCTGGCCTGATTTGCGGCCTGGATGAGCATCTTCTGCACCGGGGGGACGCGGGCCGTGGGGATCTCGACCCCCAGATCGCCGCGGGCAACCATAATCCCATCGCTCAGACGGAGAATGCCAGCCAGATCGTCGAGGGCTTCGGGCTTCTCTATTTTTGCAATGACCGGAACATCCTTGTTTGCCGCGGCAATACGCTCTTTGATCTCGGCAATATCGCTGGCCTGGCGCACAAACGAAAGCGCGACATAGTCTACTCTGTGTGCCAGGCCAAACTCCAGGTCGGCTATGTCTTTTTCTGTCAGCGAGGGCGAGCTAATGGAAACACCCGGCAAGTTGATCCCCTGGTGTTCGCGAAGTATTCCCCCTACAACAATTTCAGTCTGCACCTCATCGGCAGTGGTTTCAAGGACGCGCAATTCGATAAGCCCGTCGGAAATCAAGATGCGATCCCCGTGGCGGACATCACGCGGGAGCGGGTGGTACGTTGTGCTGACCTGTGTAGCCGTCCCCGGCTCATCCCTGGTCGTAATTGTCAGGCGGTTGCCCTTTGCCAGCATCACCGGCTCTTTCCCCCGCAAAGCACCGGTGCGTATCTTGGGACCCTGGAGATCTTGAATTATCGTTAGTGGACGGTTCATCTCTGCTGCAATCGTTCGCAGCAGGGCAATGGTTTTTGCATAGTCGCTATGGGTTCCGTGAGAAAAATTCAGCCGGGCAACATCCATACCAGCGTGCAGCATCTGCGTAATTGTTTCTCTGTCGTTGCTGGATGGTCCTATGGTTGCAATAATTTTGGTTCTCCGCATTGGTTTGTTCTCCCTTCTCCTGTGGTCAATGGTTCATAACGAACCACTGACCGCTATAGATAAAACCCAGAGATGCAAAAGACGCAGAACAAGCATCTGTGCTCGCTGCGTCTTTGCGTGGGGGTGTCCTGTCTATCGTGGACTATGTGTGTCAGATATTAAAGAGAAAATGGCATATGTCGCCATCCTGGACAATATATTGCTTGCCTTCTACCCGCACAACCCCGGCCTTTTTGGCTTCGTTCATTCCGCCAGCAGCCATCAGGTCGTCGTAGGAAACCACTTCGACGCGAATAAAGCCGCGCTGGATGTCGGTATGGACCGCCCCTGCCGCCTCGACTGCGGGAATGTTTTTGCGGATGGGCCAGGCGCGGACCTCGTCGGGCCCCACGGTGAGGAAGCTGATAAGCCCCAACAACTCGTAGGAAAGGCGAATGACGCGGTTGCGGGCTGGCTCCTCAATGCCCAGGTCTTCCATAAATGCCTGTGTTTCGTCGCTGCTCAACTGGGCAAGTTCGGCTTCGATCTTGCCGCAGAAGGGCACAACTGCGCTCCGGGGGTGGTTGTAGCCGCCGGGCAGAGCGGGCGGTTCGCTGATATGAGCTTCGTCAATGTTGAGCACAAGCAACATCGGCTTGGCCGTGAGAAACTGATAGCCACGGATCATCAACTCTTCATCCGGGGAGAGTTCCAGGGCGCGGATAGGTGTTTCTGCTTCCAGGGCCTCTTGTAGCCGCACGAGCAAATCGCGCTCGGCGATGCGGGCCTCGCGTTCCCGTGCGCTCATCTTACCGATTTCTGACTGGAGCCGCGTCAACCGCCGCTCGATAATCGCCAGGTCGGAAAAAGCCAGCTCAAGATCAATGGCGGCAACATCGCGGGCCATACCCACCGACCCTTCGGGATGCGGTACGTCTGTATCCTCAAAGGCGCGAACCACATGCAACAGCGCATCGGCCTTGCCGATGTAGTTGAGCAGGGCGGGCGGCAGGCCGCTCCCCTTCTTCTCGCTACTAATTCCCGCCACATCTACATATTGCACATCGGCATAAACCGTCTTGCGTGGCTGAAACATCTGCGTCAGCACCTCTAGCCGTTCATCTGGCACCTTCACTACCGCTTGATTTGGTTCAAGCTGACCGGATGTATAGAGCGTCGTTTCGGCGGCTGAGCCAGTCAGTGCGTTAAATGCGGTTGTTTTGCCACTATTTGCCAATCCAATAATTGCAATATGCATAGGTTCTGTCTATTCCTCTTAAGCCTTTTTTCTCAAATGCCTTGAATTGCCTCGAAAGAACATCCTGTCGTATCTGGTATAAAATCTGGCAACGATCCCATAACTTCCGGTAGTATAGCATACTTCTCCGTCCAGCAACACCGATGTGACCACTGCCACTAAAGTGACGTGGCTTGCGGCGGGTTTATACGGTCATTGAAAAGTTGGAAAGGGTGTGGCACATTCTCACGTTGTATGATACTATTATGGGCACAATCAATTGTCCAGGCAATTGTCCAGCAGTGTCACAGAGATACCAAGTTGGAGCGCAGACAGAAAGAAGAAAGAAAAGAAAGGATGGGATAGCAGTGGTTGCCCTCTCCCACAACACGCAGCAGGTGGGTACCCATGCGACAGTGTTATGGCAAAATTGACCCGACAGCAAATTGAGCAACTCATTGAATCGAAAGCACCAGAGGCAATAGTCCTCGAAGAGGAAACCCTGACTCGCCTGAATCTTTCTCAACTATCGC
Source organism: Chloroflexaceae bacterium (assembly GCA_034436975.1). Classification (GTDB taxonomy): domain Bacteria; phylum Chloroflexota; class Chloroflexia; order Chloroflexales; family Chloroflexaceae; genus JAAUSY01. The sequence continues at coordinate 87,134 of DAOTUE010000011.1, read as the reverse complement.
TGCGTGGGGCTTCGTTTCGCAAATCCAGATTCAATAAATCAGATTTAAGCCGGTCGAATTTAAGTCAGTCCGATCTCACGCAGGCAGTGTTGAGCGAGGCGACGCTGATAGAGACCAATCTGATCCAGGCCAATATGGCCGAGGCCAACCTGAGCGGGGCCAATCTGAGTGGCTCCGGTTTGCTGGAAACCACCCTGACCGAAGCCAACCTGAGCAGGTCCACGATGATAGGTGTCGAAATGCGCGGGGCCGACCTGAGCAGGGCAAATCTGAGTGGGGCCGACCTGAGCGAGGCCGACCTGAGCGGGGTCAACCTCTCCGGAGCTATCCTCAATGGAACAAATCTCAGCCGCGCCATTCTGAGCGGGGTCAACCTGCAAGGGGCCGTGCTCAACCAGGTCAATCTCCGATGGGTCAACTTGAGCGGGGCTAACTTGAACGAGGTCACGCTGAGTGGGGTGCTGATGATGGATGCAAATCTGGAGGAAGCAAACCTCTCCGGGTTGCCCCTGAGCGAAATTGACCTGAGCCGTGCGAACCTCCGCGGGGCCAATCTACAAGGGTCCCGACTGATACGGGCCCGGCTGGCTATGGCGAATATGGAAGGGGTCAACCTGAGCGGGTTTAATCTGAGCTATGCGGACCTGAATGAAACAAACCTGGAGCGGGCCGACCTGGGCCGCGCAAACCTGACCGAAGCCTTTATGTATGGGGTCAGGCTGACCGAGAGCGATTTGAGCGGTGCTATTCTGCTGCAAGCAAATCTTGGACTGGCTCACATGGAGCGGGCCAATCTGAGCGATGCACTGGTCTGCGAGGCAAAACTGGTGGGGGCAAACCTGCACGGAGCAATCTTGAAGGGGGCACGGTTTGGTTCTGCCAACCTTACCGAAGCAAATTTGAGTGAGATCGATCTCAGCCAGACCGATTTACGCCGTATCTACAAGCTGGACAACAAGGGCGAGTGGGTGCCCACCGGCGAAGCCTGGGCCAACCTGACCAGAGCAACCCTGCACCGGGCGAGTTTGCGCGGGCTAGACCTGAGTGGCTTTACCCTGAGGGACCTGGATTTGAGCGAGACTGACCTGAGCGAGGCAAACCTGAGCGAGGCTACGATCGAATCGCAGCTCACGGGAGCCAGGCTGGAGGGAACAAACCTGCGTGGGACAAACCTGAGCGAAGCCAACTTGAGTGGCTACGATTTTCATGGGTATGACCTGCGCGGCACCGATCTGAGCGGCGCGAAACTCCGCGGAACCAGCTTTCAGGGAGCCAGTATGGAGGGGGCAAACCTGATTTCTGCCGACCTGAGCAACGCCGACCTGAGCAACGCCGACCTGAACAATGCCGATATTCGGTGGGCGAACCTGAGCGGGGCGAACCTGAGCGGCGTGAACCTGAGCGAGGCGATATACAACAAACGGACGAAATGGCCCGAAGGGTTTGACCCTACAGATACCGGTGCGGTCAAAAAGGGATTCTGGTTTTTCTCGTGGGGGCCGCGGGTGTCGCCGTAGGGAGGGATAGGGGACAGGCAAAACAGCCTGCAAATGGATGCACCTTTCAGGGAACGGTTTAGCTGGCCTGTTGCGGAGGCGCGGCCAACGTCATAAATACGTCCTCCAGTGTGGGATCAACTGGCTCGACCTGCTCCGGAGAGAAGCCAAGCGAAGCCAGGGCCGTTTCAAGGCTCGTCGCGGTGTGTGCGTCGCCCGTTGTAATGGCGTGGAGATGATCGCCAAGCAACCCCACGCGGGAGATGCCCGGCACGGTGGCCAGTGCGTCCAGCGCAGGTATCAGGGGCGTGGCAACAATGTTCCAGGCCGGCCCCGCAAGCTGTGACTGCTTGAGCGCAACGGGCGTATCCATCGCTATGAGCCGCCCCTGAAACATGATACCGAGCCGCCCACAGTGTTCGGCCTCATCCATATAGTGCGTCGTGACAAAAATTGTTGTGCCGCCTTCTGCCAGCGTGTAGATAAGATCCCAGAACTGCCGCCGTGCCATCGGGTCAACCCCGCTAGTCGGCTCATCGAGAAAGAGCAGGGCGGGCCGATGGACCAGCGCAATCCCAAGCGCGAGCCGTTGCCGCCACCCCCCCGAAATAGTCCCGGCCCGTTCGTGCTCGTGCCCCACCAACCCCACCAGGTCCAGCACGTCGCGGATGCGGGGGCGGTAGTCACCGGGGCGCATTCCGTAGATACCCGCGTAGAACACCAGGTTTTCATAGACGGTCAGATCTTCGTAGAGGGCGAATTTCTGGCTCATATAGCCCACGAGGGGACGCAACGATTCGGCCTGCTTCCGAATGTCGAAACCAAGCACGGTGCCCTCCCCCGACGTGGGCTGGAGCAGACCAAGCAGCATACGGATCGTTGTTGTTTTGCCGCTCCCATTCGGGCCCAGGTAGCCAACAATCTCCCCCTCCTGCACCTCGAATGAGACATTGTCCACTGCGGTAAAATCGCCAAACTTCCGCGTAAGGTTCTCAACCTGAACAACAGTTTTCGCCATTGGCTCTCCCCCCTCTCATACCATGTTCGCCTGAACACTTGAAAAAACCACAAAGACACAAAGGGCACGAAGGCTTTGTGGTTAAACTATCTATCCGGCTTTGGTATCAGCCCGTGCCGGTCAGCAGCGAGATAAACACATCTTCGAGGCCAGGCTTAACCGGGCGCAAAAACGTTACCTGCACATCGTCCGCCGCGAGTGCGTTGGAGAGCCGCTCCTGCACTTGCTCCACGGGGCCGCAGCCGGCGCGGAGCCGCAGATGCAGCCGGTCTCCAAAGGTGGCAACATCTTCTATATCGTGGTCCTGCTCGCAAACTTGCCGTGCTCTGTTGGCCGGTTTTGCGGCAATTTCGAGAATGCGCCCATTGAGCGTTGCCGTAAGCTGGCGCGGGGTGCCCTCGGCCAGCATGCGCCCCTGCGACATAAACCCGACGCGGGTGCAGCGGGTCGCCTCGTCCATGTAAGGGGTGCTGACAACGACGGCAAGCCCCGTTTCCGCAAGCAGACGAATGATGAGCCGCCAGAAGTCCTGCCGCGTCACCGGGTCAACCCCGCCGGAGGGTTCATCAAGGAGCAGGACCGCCGGGCGATGGACCAGAGCGCAGGCCAGCCCCAACTTCTGCTTCATCCCCCCTGAAAGCCGCCCGGCCAGCCGCCGCTCGAAGCCGCTCAGCCCGACAAACCCGAACAGTTCGGCGGCCCGCTCTTCAAGCGTGGAACCACTCAGTCCGCGCACCTCGCCAAAGAAACGGAGATTTTCGGCAACGGTGAGATCCTCGTAGAGGCTGAACCGCTGCGCCAGGTAGCCAATGTTGGCGCGGGCCTGTTCGGGGTGTTCGTCGAGCCGATGGGGCCCGATATGCACCGAGCCACCTTCGCTGGTGAGGGCCCCGACAAGCAGGCGCATGGTTGTTGTTTTGCCCGCTCCATCGGGGCCCACCAGCCCGTAGGCTTCGCCAGATCGCACGCACAAACTGACATCGTTGACAGCCCGGACAGGCCCGAATGTTTTTTGCAGATTGTGCGCTTCAACGCGGAGATCGTCCATACCTATTGCTACCTATTGCCACCTATCGCTATGAGCATAATGTGATTACAAAGAAAAGCTATCGCCTGTATTGTTCATCAACTCCTATCAAAAACAACATCGGCGGGCATGCCCGGCTTGAGCAACCCGTCGGGGTTTTCCACCTCCAGCGTGACGGCAAACACCATCAACTTGCGCCCTTCGACGGTTTGCACATTGCGTGGGGTAAATTCGGCTTCGCTGGCAATGTGGCTGACCACAGCGGGAAACTCGCGCTCGGACCAGGTATCAACCGTCAGTGTTGCGCGGTCCTTGAGCAGAATGTGCCCATACTGATCTTCGGGAACATAGACCGTGATTTCCAGGTGGCGCAGGTCGGCCAGCACAAGCAGTGTCCCGCCGGGCATCGCCATTTCGCCCGGCTCGGCTGTGCGTTCAATGACCACGCCATCAATGGGGGAGACCAACGTCATCTTGCCTATCTGGATGTCGAGCACCCGCACGGAGGCCAGCGAAGCGCGGGCCTGGGCGCGGGCTGCCTCGACTTCGGCTTCAATAGCGCGGATATGCTCATTGGCCACGCCGGCCTTGCGCTGTTCGAGTTGCAGCCGGGCCTCGGCGGCTTGCGCTTGCTGCTGCGCCGCCACATAGGCCGCTTCGGCCTGCTCGCGTTGCGCCAACAGGAGGTCGCTTTCGAGCGTAATGAGCATTTGCCCTGCCGATACCGACTCGCCATCCTCAACCGCTATATCAGCAATGCGCCCGGAGCGTTCGGGGGCAATGACAAACTGCGTTGCTTCAATGGTTCCCGTGGCGGTTATCGTTGTTGGCTCCGGCGCGAACCACTCCTGATAGCCCCACCAGAGGCCGCTCCCCACCAGCACCACCGCCAGGACCACCGGTAGAATACGTCGCGGATTCGGATGCATTCCTTCCCCTCCTTCCCTATCCCAGGGCTAATCAAGCCGCTTGCGAAACCGAGCCGCCGCTGCTCCCATAATAATGATGGCGAAAAGACTGAGCAAAAGTATTTCTTTCCAGAGCATTTCTGTTCCCACCCCTTTGAGCACGATACCCCGCACAACAATAAGAAAGTAGCGTAGCGGGATAGCGTAGCTGATGATTTGCAAAACTTTCGGCATTGCCTCCAGCGGAAAGAAGAACCCCGACAGGAAGAGCGAGGGCAAAATGGTAAACATTGAGGAGAGGATTGCTTCCTGCTGCGTGTTCGAGATGGTTGAGATGAAGAGGCCAATACCGAGCGTCGTTATGAGGAAGAGGGCCGCCAGTGTGAGCAGCAGCGGCACGCTCCCGTTGATGGGCACACCAAAGAGGAGCACTCCGGCCAGCAAAATTTCAACCGCATCGAGAAAGGCAATCAGCACATAGGGGGTCAGCTTGCCAACAATCAGCTCCCACGAGCGGATGGGGGTGACAATAAGCTGCTCAATCGTTCCGCGCTCCCGCTCCCGCACAATAGAACTGGCTGTCAAAATTGTTGTGAGGAATTGCAGGATCAACCCGATGAGGGCCGGAACCATGTAGTAGGAGCTTTCCAGGTCGGGGTTGTACCATACCCGCGTGCGGACCTCCAGGGCCGGGCGGAATGCGCCCGCCTGCCCGCTCCGCTCCAGCCGTTCTAGCAGCAGTTCGGTAGATTTTGCCTGGCCTATCAGCGTGGCTGCTGAGAGGGCCGTGCCCGCTACGGTCGGGTCGGAGCCATCTATGACAAACGCCACCTGCGCCATGCGCCCGTCGGCAATACGCTTGCCATAGTCGGGCGGAATGACAATGCCCACACGCACCGAGCCACGGTCGAGCAGGGTGCGAAGGTCGGCTTCCGATTGCACAATGTGCGTTTCGCGGAAGTAGTCGGACACGCGGTAGGCATCCAGCAGTTCCCGCGAGGCCGACGACTTGTCCTGGTCGAAGATGACTAGGGGAAGGTTTCGCACATCGTTTGTGGCCGCATAGCCCAGGAGAATAAGCTGCATGATCGGCATGGCAAACGTGAGGGCCAGCGTGCGCGGGTCACGGATAATCTGAATAAACTCTTTGCGGATGAGCGCGAGCAATCTCATAGCCGGTTCGCTTTCTTCAATCGTTCGTTCTCTAATTGTTCCTGGTCAGCAAGCCGTGTAAAAAAGTTTGCACATGGTTTTCAATCATCTCCTGGTCGGAGGGCATCGGGAAGGGCGGGGTAATGGTGTTCAGGTTTTCTTTCAGCAAGCCGCGCATCAGGAGCGGGCCAAAAAACTGAAAGACTGCCGCCAGTGGCTGCACGGGCTTGATGGTCCCCTGTTGCACCTGCCGCTGTAAATACTGCACCATTGGAATCATGATGAGCGGAAAAATGCGCTCGGTGATGCCCTGCACCAGCTCCGGATAGCGGGGTCCCTCGGTGAAGAAGATGCGAAACAACCGCGCCGTCTCCAGGTCATCAAACAGGCGAATATAGGCATAGGCAACCGCTGGCAAGAAGACATCGGGGGGGGAGTCGGTCTGTTCCCGCACGGCCCGCCCCAGTTCCTGCAAGGGAGAATACTGCTGCATAATGTTGGAGAGAAGCTGGAGTTTGCCCTCTGGAAAGTAGTGATAGATCAGCGCGGGAGTGAAACTGCTGCCGCTGCTGCGCCGCACCTCAGCAGCAATCAGCTTGTTGGTTGTCCCCTCGTAGCCATACTGGGCAAAGGTCTTGATAGCCGCCTGGAGGATGAGCGACTTTTTTTCGGTGTGCGTGGTTTTTGTGCGGGCCATGCTCTTGCTTTCTTGTTTCTTGATTAACCAGTCAGTCAATAATAAGCATAGCACACCGCGAGGGGTGCGTCAAGGGGCAAATACGAAGATGAGGGGAGCGTTCATCCAGGCACGCCGGGTCTTGATACTGATTGCCATGCAAGGTGGGATCAAGGTAGGATCGTTCAGGCGGGCAATGTCTACCTGCACATCCTCAATCACCATCCTGCTGATGGCAAGCGGGACGCTTGCGCTTCCAGAGCTGTCTTCCTATCCTCTCCTTTGCAGCTTTCTTGTTATTTTGAAGGCAAATCTGGTATAACTGGTTATTTAACCGGTTATCTAAACGTCCCCGACGCGGTTCCGGTCTTTCTCTTTCCTGCCTGCCGGTCCACCTGCTTTTCTGCAAGCACCTGCTGCTGCTCGCTGTCGAGCACGGCTCCTCGCTCGGCGAAAAGTTCCAGGAGGGTATAGAGAGGTTCCCCTTCGCCATCCCTGAATTGCTGGTCCAGCCCGCGAGCACCGCCAATCTGCGCCCCACGGCAGGTTGTGCCAGCCAGCAGCGCAGGGCACAGGGCCAGGTTGGCCCCACGCAGGTCGGTGTTGTCCAACATCGCATCTTGCAGCGATGTCTCGCAGATGCTGGCGTGGCGCAGGTTGGCTTCGCTGAGATTCGCCCCGCGAATATCGCCTCCTGTCAACACGGTATTTTCCAGGTTTGCCCTGGCAAATAGTTCTCCCAGCGTATTGAGCAGGGTTATCGCATTCCCCCCGATGTAGCGCACCTGTTGTGGTGTTTTGCCTCTGGTAGCAGCTATCAGGGCCCGCAACCGTTCCGGCGCATCATCCGTAAGCATTCCCGGTAGCAGCGTGCGAATACCTTGCATCCGCTGATTTCCCAGGCTTATCGCACCAAAGGTCTCCGCCAGCTCTGCAAACTCCCGCTGTGGTATGCCCGACTCACAGCCGGCGGTGTCGCAATAGGTTTCGGGGAAGAGAGGGGAGAGGCACCCCAGTTCGGCCGCAACCTTGTAGGCAACAAAGTATTCGGCAATAACCTTGTGGGAAAATTCGTAGTAGCCCGCAGCGTTGCGGAGCAACAATCTTTGCTGGCGCAGGTCATAATCCCAGGTGTCGAGTTCGTGCTGGTCCTTGAGGCGCGGCCCGAAAAATGTCTTGATGCGTTGTGGGATCTGGCTGTAGTGAATACGAGCCTCGCCGCTGCGTATCATCTCCCAGGCCAGTTCACAGAGGAAATAGATCTTGTCTGTGGATGCGGTAAAGGTGCGGCGGGTGTCAATGTTGCGGAGCAGTAGCGCGTTGGTGGCATAGAGGTAGACATGGGCCAGCTCTTGCAAGACTTCTTCGTTCACTTCTTGTAGCGCACTGAGCAGCAGGTCAATGCGCACTGCTTTGCGGGCAATCAACGAGAGGTTGGGGGTTTGCAAGATATGCTCTGCCAGGGCTGGCCCTTGCTTCGCGCCAAGTCGCAGCGTGATAACGCGGCGGATTTGCGCGTCGTCAAATGGCTCCAGAAAGAGCACCTCGAAACCGGGAAGACGGGAGACTATTGAAGGATGAAGCGGTTCCTCACGGCTCTCTCTCCCTGTATTGCCACAGGAGAAGTATCCCGGCTGGCTCGTGAGAATGACTTTGCTGTTATCTTCGACCAGTTGCGCCAGTTCGCGGAAGTTTTCTGCGATTGCCTCACTCGTGTCGGCCTGCCGCGCCATTTCATCAAAGCCATCGAGGATGAGAAGCAGTTTGCCACGCCGGTTGATTTCGTCAAACACCGGGTAGCCACTGCCGACAAAGGGCAGTTTATAGTGTTCCAGCAGGGCCTCATTGAGCAATTGTTGCACATTCATTGCCCTGGTAAAATCGCGCAGGGTGATGAGGAGAGGAAGCCGCTCGTGGGCGGGGTCCTTGAGGTAGCGTTTGAGCTGGCGGTCGGCGTAGTGGCGGCAAAACCAACTTTTGCCTGTGCCATAATCACCGAGGATGGTGAGGTGCCGCCTGCCCCGCCCGGACAGCCAGATGTCCACGTAGTCATCCAGGCTGCTCAGGGGGATGTGTTTGGTTTCGTCGCTGCCGTCTGCTTTCTCTTCGTTCCAATCGGGCAAATAGCCTTTCAGATCTACATAGTAGCTGGTAATGCAGTCTTTTTCAACCAGGGCCGTCAGCGCATCGAGGTAGGGCCCCCACACCTTCTGCTGCAAAAACTCTGCCAGGGTAAAGACCTCAATGGCATCGTCTTTCTGCGCTTCGATTCGCGTATGCACCGCGTCGGGAACTCGTTTTTCGCAAATGAGCCAACCCTGGGGCATTTTGCGCCCAAGCACTTTGTCCAGGCCATCCACGTCTTGCACCTTGAGCGTGCCCCCCACACAGCGCACACAGATACGTTGTCGCACCGCGCCCAGGTCGAGCGTTGCTATCATCTCGAAGATATACTCTTCTCGTTGCTGCGGTGCAGTCACTTCATAGCGCATGGCGCGGAGCCAGGTCCGCACCTCTTCGGCCAGCTCATACAGCGGCTCACGCTGGAGCGCAGTCTGGAAGGCCTGCACCACGTCGGGGGGGAGAAATTCTTCGCGTTCGTAGGTTTCTATCTGTGATTCGGCATCAATGACGATGGGGAAGCCGTTTTTTGCCAGGATATTGAGGACTGGCGCATTGCGGCTCTGAAACTCGTTGATAAACGCATTGTAGACAAAATCGCCATAGGCTGCTGCGTCGTCGGGGTGCAAAAATATGGCCAGCCGAATGACGTTGCGAGCAATAAAGAGCACCCGTGCGCGGTTGTGCAGCCACCAGTAGACAATGTTGCGCTGGTCAATAACATGGGTATTGATAACCTCAATGGGAACCCGGTTGATCTCAATATCCAGTTCGTCGGCAAAGCGTAGCAGCGCAACAATAAGCTGTTTGCGCCCGGCCGGGTCAAATTTCAACGTGATGGGGCAATCGTTCAGTGGCAGCCCCGTATGATAGCAACACACATCTACCAGGTCGTCGAGCAACTCGCGGGGGATGCTCATGGCGGCGGGGCCGAGGGCGGTGTCTCCCGTCTGGCGGGCATAGGCAATCCAGGCCGCCGAGAGGTAGGCGTGGTTTTTGCGGATCGCTTTCTGGTGTCGGATGGTGTAGGACCCTGGTTTCTTCTGCCCAAAATCAACATTGAACCGTGCGCCCATCTTTTCGGCCCGCTCGCGCACTTCCGGCATCTCCACCACATCGCACTGCATCCCGATGTCGTGCAGGTAGATACCCGCCAGCAGCAGGTAGAGTTCCTGGGGCGAGAGGCTGCGACCATCGTTTGCCGCCAGCAGCCGGTCGGCAAATTCCATCAACCGCTTGCAATACTCCGGCCCGTGGTCGGTGCCATCCTGAATAATGCGTGGTTTTTCCTCATTCCAGATATACTCAACCGTGTGGCGGATCGAGTTGATGCTAGAACGCAGAGCCGGGTCGGCAATCTGTTCGCGCAGGCGACACTCGGCATCGGAGAAGAGGGCCCATTGCCCCGTTTTCGTACTCACAGTGGGGCATCCGCTCAGTTCATAGAACGAGACCCCCAGTTCGTTGAGCGCGAGACGGTTGATCTGTTCAACCACTTTCAACAGTTCCGAACGGCTCAACTCGCTTTCCCCATATCTCCGAGAGTTGGCAATGTTTTTGAGCAACCGCTGCTGAAATTTGTGCGCTTCGGCGAGGGTCGGGTGAGATTCTCCCAACCGCTTGAACAGTTCGTTCAGTCCTTTTTCGTAGCGGGTATACTCGTCTTGCTGTTGAAGATTGACTTCTTCGATCATAGCTCAATTTTCCCTCCGTATCGCCCGGCAATCCGCTCGATCAGGGCCGTGGTCGAAAGGCCAGGATGGTATGGCACCAGCACAACGCGCCCGCCGCCGGCCCGGGCCACCCGTGCTTCCGGCAGGCGAGTTTCGTCTACCTGCTGGTGCAACGAGATCGCTGCCTCTGTTGTGGCCATTGCGTAATCCCCTCCTTTGACGTACACATCGGGTGCAAGAGTGCGGACCAGGGCTTCGGCGGTTGGTTCGTCAAACACCGTCACGTAATCTACCCAGCGGATTGCAGCGAGCAGGTAGGCCCGTTCGTCCTGGGACACAAGGGGGCGCAGCGGCCCCTTGATCTTGCGGGTCGAAGCATCACTGTTGATACCAACAACCAGAATATCGCCCAGGGAGCGGGCCTGCTCCAGGTAGCGCACATGCCCACTGTGGAGCAGGTCAAACACGCCGTTGGTCAGGACAACCCGCATCCCCTCGCGCCGCCACTGCTGGCGATAGGTATGCAATTCGTTGGGAGCAACCACACACATAACGCTTCTGTAACGCTCCTGTATAGATCATGAACGCAACGAGGATGGGTATTTGGTAAGCGTTCACTGGGTTCGGGCAAGCCTCAATCTCTGAGAGCACAAACGTCTCGCTTGCACGGGGCGGCAGGATGTCCGTGCTCCCCAGGTCCCTATCCCCTATCTCACACGACCCACTGCCCCTCCCGCTGCTCCCGACGGGCCTCAATCTCGCCACGGCGTTGGGCGTAGGCTGTGTGCCCAAGCAGAGCGTAGGTGTTGACCTTGCCCGCCTCGACACCCGGCTGGTCAAACGCATTGATGTTGAGCAATTCCCCGGCAATGGCCGTCTGCATCTCGAAGAGAAAGAACAATTGCCCAAGCGTGAAGGCGTTGACTTCGGGAACAATGTGGGTCATATTGGGTTGCCCCGCCTCGCTCAAGGCAATCGCGGTGCCCTGCTGTTCGGCCTGGATAAGCTCCTGGATGGTGTGCCCGCCCAGGTAGCTCACGCCCTCCAGGTCGGCGTAGGCCGTGGGAATGGGGGCCACTTCAGAAAACCGCTCAACCGCAATGAAGTTGATGAGTTTATCGTAGGGCCCTTCCATGTAGAGTTGGACTTGCGAATGCTGGTCGGTGGCTCCCAGGGCTTTGAAGGGCGTTGCCCCCACGCGCACTTCGTGCCCGTTGCGGTCGTGCTTCTTGCCCAGGCTCTCAGCCCAGAGTTGCGCAAACCAATCGGCCACATCTTTCAGCCGCTGAGCATAGGGCATCATCACAACTATGTTCTTGCCGCGTTGCCGCATGAGTTCATTGATAAGGGCCCCAAGTGCGGCAGGGTTCTGGCGGATGTCGGGGTTGCGGGTGATGTCGTCGCCATAGGCCGCGCCGGCCAGCAGGGCGCGGATGTCTCCCCCGGTCATTGCAGCAGAGAGGAGACCAACGGTTGTCAGCACGGAAAAGCGTCCCCCTACCTTTGGCGGGAGGTCAAGCATCGTCAGCCCATCGCGCTGGCCAATCTGGCGCAAAAACCCTTTTTCCGGGTCGGTCGTCAGGACAATATGGTCCTTCAAACGTTCCGCTCCCACGCGCTCGACCAGGGCCTGCCGAAAGAAAAGAAACGAGGCCATGGTTTCGGCGGTGGTACCACTCTTGCTAATCACATTAAAGAGGGTACGATCCAGATCGAGCATGTTGAGCAGGCCAGCGTTCATCTCCGGGTCGCTGTTGTCGAGCACAAAGAGGCGGGGCCCGCCGCGCTGCTCGCGGGGGAGGCTATTGTAGTAGGGGCCGTGGAGGGCCGTCTGGGTGGCGATATTGCCCAGGGCCGAGCCGCCTATCCCAAGCACAACAACATTCTCAATACGGTCACGCACCGACGCGGCATAGTCTTCGAGAGGGGAGACATCCTGGTCGGGCAGGTCGGGCCACCCAAGCGTGTCACGTTGCTGCTGCACTGCTTCCACCGCCGCGCCAACACGGGCCACGTTCGCTCCAATATCCTCAACCGTTACCCCCTCGTTTCCACATCCCCGCGTCAACACATTGTTCACGTCAAGCCGAATACGCTGCGATTCTCTCCATGCGACATCCTGATAGTTCATGGTTCTCCTCTTTGACCAGTTTTTGAGACTACTTCTTCCCACTCCGTGTTTTCCGGAAGCACAAGGTATCCTATCCTGCGTTTGCCCTATCATTCTACCACAGACTATGGCAGACCAATGGCCAGATACGGGCCCACATCACTCCGGTTTCGTGGTCGTTTCAGGTCCCCCACCGGGGGGAGGATAGGTGGGGGTCTGAACGATTACAACACAGCAATGCGTTGTCGTGGTACAATAGCAGGGCAAGAAGAAAAATAAGAATCATAAAACATAAAGCAAAGGGGCACTATGGCTGATTATTATGGGTTTGATCTTATCCGCGATGAAACAATCAAAGAGCTGAGTTCGAGGGCGCGACTGTTTCGCCACCGCCAGACCGGAGCCGAGCTTCTCTCGCTCGAAAATGACGACGATAACAAGCTGTTTGGGATTACCTTTTGCACCCCCCCGACCGATTCGACCGGCGTTTCCCACATTCTCGAACATTCCGTTCTCTGTGGCTCGCGCAAATACCCGCTCAAGGAACCTTTTGTCGAACTGATTAAGGGGTCGCTCAAAACATTCCTCAATGCCTTCACCTTTCCCGATAAGACCTGCTACCCTGCCGCCAGTCAGAACACCAACGATTTCTACAACCTGATTGATGTCTATCTCGACGCGGTCTTCTACCCGCGGTTGACCCCGGCGGTCTTTCAGCAAGAAGGCTGGCACTACGAACTTCCTTCGCCAGATGGTCCCCTCACCCTGCGCGGCGTGGTCTACAGCGAGATGAAGGGGGCCTACTCCGCGCCCGAACGCTTGCTCGGAGAATACGGCCGCCAGTCGCTCTTCCCCGATACGCCCTACGGGTTTTCGTCCGGGGGCGACCCGCGCCACATCCCCGACCTGACCTACGAACAACTGCGGCAGTTTCACCAGACCTACTACCACCCCTCCAATGCCCGCATCTTCTTCTATGGCGATGACGACCCCGAAAGACGGTTGCAGATCATCCAGGAGTATCTCAAGGATTTTCAGCAGATTCCCGTTGAGGCGACAATCCCGCTTCAGCAACCCTTCACGGAGCCGGTACGGGCCGTCTACCCCTACCCGATAGACCCCGACACTCCCACCGAGAAGAAAACCATTATGACGGTCAACTGGTTGCTCGACCCGATGGAAGATATGCTTGTGCGGATGTCGTTGCAAATGGTTGGCTATATCCTGGTGGGGATGCTGGCCTCGCCCCTGCGAAAGGCATTGATTGAGTCGGGACTGGGAGAGGATCTCGTTGGCGGGGGAATGGCAAGCGGGCTACGCCAGGCCTATTTCTCTACGGGCTTGAAGGGCATCGCCCGCGACGATGCTGAAACGGTTGAGCGGCTCATTTTTGACACGCTGGAAACCATCGTGCGAGAAGGACTGGATCGCCGGACGGTTGAGGCGGTGCTCAATACCACCGAGTTTTTGCTCCGCGAGAACAACACCGGCAACCACCCCCGCGGCCTGGTTGTGATGCTCCGTTCGCTCAATACCTGGCTCTATGGGGGCGACCCGCTCTCCCCCCTGGCCTGGACCGAAGCCCTCGAAACGATAAAATCGCGCATTGAGGCAGGCGAACCCTACTTCGAGCAGATTATTGAGCGTTCGCTGCTGCACAATCCCCATCGCACAACGATCATCCTTGAACCTGACCCGGATATGGAACAGCGTGAGTCGAGCGCGGAGCGGGAGCGGCTGGAGCAGATACGGGCTGCGATGAAACCAGACGAAGTCCAGTCCACCATAGAGACGGTCCGTTTGCTCAAACAGATGCAGGAAACGCCCGACCCGCCCGAAGCCCTGGCTACCATCCCCCGCCTGAAGCTGGAAGATCTGGACCGCTACAACCGCGTGGTGCCACTGACAGAGATGGAACGTGAGCAGACGCGGGTATTGCACCATGCCCTCAATACTAATGGCATTGTCTACCTGGACATCGGGCTAAACCTGCACGGGTTGCCCCAGGAATTGCTCCCCTTTGTGGCTATTTTTGCGCGGGCCCTGCGCGAAATGGGCACGGAGAAGGAAACCTATGTCCAGCTTGCCCAGCGCATCGGGATGAAAACCGGCGGTATCCGGTCCCACCCCGTGGGAATGATCACCCACGCGGGCGAGAGCACTATCTGGCTCTTTTTGCGGGCCAAAGCCACAATGTCGCGGGCGCAGGATTTGCTCGACGTACTCTCCGATATTCTGCAAACCGCGAATTTTGATGACCGCGAACGGTTTGAGCAGATTGTGCTGGAGGCGAAGGCGCGTGAGGAAACCTCGGTGCTCACCGGCGGGAGCGGGTTTGTCAATCTGCGGATGCGGGCCTGTTTCAACGAGGCCGACTGGGTCAATGAGCAAATGGGAGGAATCACCTATCTATTCTTCTTGCGCCAGCTTATTGAGGACATTCGGAACGACTGGCCCGGCGTGCGAGCGCGGCTCGAACAGGTCCGCTCACTGCTGCTCAACCGCGGCGGGATGATTTGCAATGTTACACTGGATGGGGATGACTGGGCCGACTTTGCACCGCGTCTGGACGATTTCCTGACGCGCTTTCCCAATACACCGCTCCGACTGGCCACCTGGACCCCGCAGTATGGCAGCGGGGGCGAGGGGTTGACGGCCCCCACCCGTGTCAACTATGTCGGCAAGGCTGTCAACCTCTTTGCCCACGGCTATACCTTCCACGGCTCTATCGGCGTGATAACCAACTACCTCCGCACCACGCTGCTCTGGGAGCGGGTACGGATGCGGGGGGGAGCCTATGGCAGCTTTTGTCGCTTCGGGCGGCATTCGGGCATCCTCAGCCTGGTCTCCTACCGTGACCCGAACCTGCTGGCAACCCTCGATGTCTACGATCAGCTTGGGCAACTTCTGCGCGAGGCTATCCCCGATGCGGATGAGGTGACGCGAAATATCATCGGGCGTATCAGCGACCTGGATGCATACCTCTTCCCCGATGCTCGCGGCTACCGTTCGCTGCTGCGCCACCTGGCCGGTCACACCGATGAGATACGCCAGCAGAAGCGTGAGGAAATCCTCTCGACAACGGCAGCAGACTTTCGCGCCTTTGCCGATATGCTTGACCATGTGCGTCACGATGGGTTGACCGTTGTGCTCGGCTCGCCAGAGGCCATTGAGACGGCCAACGCGGAACGGGCCGGATTGCTCTCGCCGCTCAAGGTGCTGTAGAGGTAAGGGAGGGGATAGTGGGACGGAGGAGTGGGAAGTGTCAGAGACCAGTCCTTCCCCACTCATCCACTCCCCTCTCTCCCACTCCTCTCTCCCCGGTGACTACTCCCAATCCTGAAGGCAAGGATTGGGCTTCTCAGACAACCCTCTCCACCGGGAAGGTTCGCGTCTGAAGGCCATACCCCGGCACTTGTGAAACAATATAAAAGACTGTCGGAAGAAGGCGAAGATACTGAATCTCCAAGAATTCATTCCATTTATCCTCCGGATGTGATATACTTATGTTTGCGTTCCTGCTGTTGGCAGAGACGCTTCTGGATGCACGAAAGAAACTGGTCTGGTTCCGGATATTTCGTATCGGAGAGAATAAAGAAAGGTTTGATGATGATGTTCACATCTGTTAGAAACGATCAAAGAAACCAACGTCTTGTCCATCGTCTCATGATTGCTCTTCTCCTTTGCCTTCCGTTGTTGCCCCAGGTTGCGCCCGCGGGGCCGGTCCACGCGGCCAGCATTACTGTTGCAACAACAGCCGACGAACTCAATACCAATGGCGCATGTTCGCTCCGCGAGGCGGTTATCAACGCCAACCGCGATGATCAATCGGGGTCGAGCGATTGTCCCGCCGGCAGTGGGGATGATGTTATCACCATCCCGGCAGGCACCTATACCCTCTCGCTGCTTGGCCCGCGTGAGGGTGATAGCGAAACTGGCGATCTTGATGTCAAAGGAATGCTGACTATCCACGGGAGCGGCCCGCAGCAGACAATCCTCAAAGCGGGGGAAAACGCTGGCGACCGGGTTTTGCATGTCCACGAAGGAGCGGTGGTTGAGATTGATGGCGTAACGTTTACCAATGGGAAATCGCCCGATGGCACAGATGCCAGTGATGGGGTTGACGGAGGCGGAATCTACAATGAGCGGGGAACATTGACGCTCATCAATTGTGTTGTGAGCGACAATGCCGCAGGCACGGGCGGATATGGACAGGCCCTGGGGGGATATGGCGGCAATGGAGGGGGCATATACAACGTTGAGGGAACCCTGACGCTGGTCAACAGCCTGGTTCACAACAATCGTGCAGGAAAAGGGGGAACGAGCCGGGGGGTAAGTGGCGAAGGTGGCAATGGCGGCGGTATTGCCAACAATAGCGGAACCGTTACTATCCTCAATAGCACACTGAGCGGCAATGCTGCGGGAGATGGCAGTTGTCATCCTGAAGGCTGCCGGGAAGGTGGGATTGGCGGCGATGGTGGTGGTATCACCAGCGATGGCGGCACCATAACCCTGCTCAATACAACCATCAGCAACAACACCGCCGGGAATGGGGCCAGCGGAACAACAGCCGGCACCGACGGCAATGGCGGCGGTATTGCCAACAATGGTGGCACCATTAGCATCAATCATACGCTCCTTGCCGGCAACTATATTGGCTCCGATACCGACGTGACAGGCTCCGGCCCGGATTGTAGCGGAACGATTGTATCGCAGGATTACAACCTCTTTGGGAGTACGGGAGGCTGCACGATAGAAGGGACAACTGAGCACAATATCACTGCTGAAACTCCCCTGCTGGCCCCGCTCGGCGACAACGGCGGGTCGAGCCAGACCCACGCGCTACTCCCCGGTAGCCCCGCGATTGATGCCGGGGACCCGGCCTTCGATGCCGGGAGCCTTCCTCTTGCTGGCGACCAACGCGGCGAGGGGTATGCACGAGTTATCAACGAGCGGGTTGACATCGGCGCGTTTGAAGCATCGCCCGAAATCGCGGTCTTTTTCTATTCGCAGGATCTTACCACATCGCCAGATGTGACGTTTGGAACAACTCCACGAGGTGAGGCTATCTCCTGCGAGTTCACGATAAAGAACGTGTATACGGAAGCCACGCCGGAGAGCGGCACCGCCAACCTGAGCCTTAAACAACCAACCATCCCCGATGGCTTTTCGCTTGTGGGCGAAATGCCAGAGACCGTTGCACCAGAGCAGGAGGCGAAATTCACCATTCAGCTTGATGCCAAAGAATCCGGAAGCTACGAAGGAGACGTTGTTCTCTCAAACAATGACAATGATGAACCATCGTTCACCTTTTCCGTTGTGGGAAAGGTTGCCGCCGGACCGGAGATAGAAGTGTGGTATGGTGAAACGAATATCACGAGCACCGAGGTCCTCTCAGAAGAACTTGTTATCAAGTTTCCCTATGGGGTTGTGGGCCGCGAGCCAGTTGAGGAGACGTTCACGATCAAAAATGTTGGCACGGAGGATCTGGTTCTTGACATCACCACCTCTTCGGTTCCCTCCGGATTCCAGCTTGGGGATATCCCCCCACGAGTGCCCTGTGGAAGCTCACGCGAGTTTATTGTGACAATGAACACCACGCAGGCCGGCACCGTTGAGGGAGCGGTGCAGATTGAAAACAACGATGTTGACGAAAACCCGTTCACGTTCCATGTTCGTGGGGAGATTATAAATCCGGAGGACTTGCAGACGGTCTATCTCCCGCTGGTTGTGAGGTAATGCCATATTCGGGTAGATAGGCTTACCACAAAGGCACGGAGCACACAACGAGAGACCTTTTCATAGACCCTTTGTGCTCGCTGTGTCTTTGTGGTTCTTCCTCAATTATTCAAGCGGGCCCGTTGCGCTGGCCCCGCGTGGCAGCGTAGATGACAACAGAAAACACCACAACCCCCATGATTGCCAGCGCAACGAGCTTGCTCATGGGGGTCATCACATCAAGCAGGGCAATGGTCCCAAAGGCAACGCTCACCACATAGTAGAACCCGACAACCTGACGCTGTGAGTATCCCAGGTCTACCAGACGGTGGTGGAGATGATCGCGCCCAGATGCGGCCACCGAGCGACGGTGTGCCACGCGCCAGACAATGAGCCAGACCATATCTATAATGGGGATACCAAGCACAAGCAGAGCTGTGGCCAGCTTGGCTCCCCCCAGAATAGCACTGATAGCCAGCACATAGCCAAGCGACATGGCCCCCACATCGCCCATAAACACCCGGGCCGGGTGGAAGTTGAAGGGGAGAAAGCCCGCACAGGCCCCGGCCAGGGCCAGCGGCAGCAGGGCAACGGTCCACTGCCCCAGAATGGTGGCGTGCAGGGCGAGCACCAGTCCGGCAATGAGCGTAATCCCCGCCGCGAGACCATCCAGCCCATCCACCCAGTTGAGCATATTTTGCAACCCGACAATCCAGACCAGCGTGGCCACAATGGAGAGCCAGGGAGTAAGATTGTGGAGATGCACCTGCTCAATGATGGGAAAATTAAACGCGGTGAGGATAATCCCGCGGGCCTCGGTCGGGTTGCCGCGGATGTCCGGGTAGAGCGTGGCATCCCACAGGTAGGGGCCCACAGCAATGAGGGCCGCGCCAAAATGCACCGGCAACCGCACCCAGGGCGAGAGCGAGCGAATATCGTCAATGAGGCTGATGGTGGCGATAACAGCCACGCCCGCCAGCAGAAGCCATATCCGCAGATGCTCGTAGGGAGAACGACGCAGGAGCGGGCTAAGCGGTTCGAGAAACAGCGAGAGGAGTAGGGCCCCAATGACTCCTCCAAGAATGGCCAGCCCCCCCACTGTGGGAATGGGCACGCGGTGGATGTGGCGCGGCCCGGGCCGGGCCAGCCAGCCCATCGTCTGGCCCAGACGGATGACTGGCGGAGTCAGAAGCAACGTCAGCGTCGCTGCAACACCAAAGATGAGCACCAGGACCAGGACGGAGAAACCCATGAACTCCCATCGTCCTCAATACCCACTCACAAGCCGGTAGCCAACGGCTCAGGTATCATACTGACGGTCCCCCGCATCGCCCAGACCCGGCACAATAAAGCCATCATCATCGAGATGGCTGTCTATTGATGCCAGATAGATAGAGACCGAGGGATGGGCCTTGATGAGGGTACTGATCCCATCCGGTGCGGCGAGAATGCCCAGAAACTTGATCTGACTGGCTCCCCAGTATTCCTTGAGCATATCTATCGCTTCGACGGCTGTTCCCCCTGTGGCAAGCATGGGGTCCATCACAATTGCCACGTCCACATCGGAGCGCATCGGAAGGTTGTCAAAGTAGGTCACAGGTTCCAGCGTTTCCGGGTCACGGTAGATGCCAACGTGCCAGACAGGGACCGAGGGCAAAATATCGAGTATCGCCTCGCTCATGGCGATGGCCGAGCGAAGAATGGGCATAAGCCCGATACGAACCGAAACCTCGTAGCCCGAACAACTCGCAAAGGGAGTCTGGACCGTGAGCGGAGCCACGGGCAGATCCTGCGTGGCCTCGTAGAACAGCAGCAACGAAATTTCGCGGAGCAACGTCCGAAACTTCTTTGGCTCCGTGAGTTTGCTTCGCATGAGCACCAGCTTGTGCATTACAAGCGGATGCTGCGAAATAAAAACATTTTCGGGAAACAGGTCCTGGGGGTCTTCATCCATGAGTATTGTTTATCCAGTCATTTATCGGCCATCTTATATCCCACACCACGCACCGTCAGAATAATGCGCGGTTTCGATGGCACTACTTCGATTTTTTCGCGCAAGCGACGGACACAGACATCTACCAGATTGGTCTCGCCAACGTATTCGTAACCCCAGACTTCTCGGAAAAGGGTTTCCCGATTGAAAACCTGCCCGGCGTTGGCGGCCAGGAAGTAGAGCAGGTCAAATTCCATCGGCGTGAGGGCAACGTCTTTGCCACGGATGACGACCCGATGGCGCGGCTCATCTATTTCTAGCTCCCCCACGCGCACCACAGGGGGAGCCTTACGTTGGTTGCGGCTTTCGACTCGTCGGAGGATGGATTCGACCCGTGCGACCAGTTCTGCGATTTTGAATGGCTTGGTGATATAATCATCCGCCCCCAATTCAAACCCATGAACCACATCATCCGTCCCATCGCGGGAAGTCAGCACGACAATGGGGACATCGCTCTGTTCGCGGATACGCTCGCAGGCCTGAAACCCATCCACATAGGGCATCATGACATCCAGAATGATGACATCGAAATGGTCCTCTTCAAAGGCTTTGATGGCCTCCAGCCCGTTTTCCACTGCGACCACCTCGTAGCGCGGGTCTTCCAGAGTAAGTTGGATAAAGCGTGCGATGTTGGGGTCGTCATCGGCAATCAAGATACGCCGCGGGGGACGCTCCTCGTCATTGTGTTCTGTTGTGCTGCGATAGGTGTTTGCCATAGGCTCATACTGCCTCGTCCAGACGATGGCGATAGTCGGAACGATCGGTCTTGGGAACAAGGATAGGATGGCCGCGGCCATTGACGACTTCTGCATTGATGATGCAGCGGCCAATATGCTCCTGCGAAGGGATTTCGTACATCACATCGAGCAATACTTCCTCAACAATGGTGCGGAGGGCGCGGGCCCCGGTACGAACCTGCATCGAACGCTCGACAATGGCTTCCAGCGCATCGGGGGTAATTTCGAGTTCCACCTGATCGAGCGCAAGCATCTTCTGATATTGTTTGACGAGCGCGTTCCGCGGTTCGGTCAAAATGCGCATCATTGCGGCTTTGTCCAGCGGGTCAAGCGCAACAGATACGGGCATCCGCCCGATAAATTCGGGAATGAAGCCATATTGCAGCAAATCGTCGGGCGTAACCTGCGACAGGAGTGAGCGGTCAGTGGCCATATGACTATGACTCTCGTGCGTAGAACCGTTGCTCTGTGCGCCATTGGAACCATTGGAGCCGTTGCGCGAGTGGAAGCCGATGGCATTTCCCTGGCCAATGCGTTTCGCTATGGTATGGGAAAGCCCCTCGAAGGCTCCGCCGCTGATGAAGAGGACATTGGTTGTATCGAAGGGAATATACTCCTGCTGCGGGTGTTTGCGCCCCGGCAGGGGGGGCACATGCGCCACGCCGCCTTCGAGGATCTTGAGCAGGGCTTGCTGGACCCCCTCGCCCGAAACATCGCGGGTAATCGAAGGGTTGTCGGACTTGCGAGCAATTTTGTCAATTTCGTCAATGTAGATAATCCCGCTCTGGGCCCGCTCCAGGTCGCCTTCGGCGGCCTGAATAAGCCGCAGCAAGATATTTTCCACATCTTCGCCCACATAGCCCGCTTCGGTCAGGGCTGTCGCATCGGCAATGGCAAAGGGCACATCGAGAATGCGGGCCAGCGTCTGGGCCAGCAAGGTTTTGCCCGAACCGGTGGGGCCAATGAGCAGGATATTGCTTTTGCCGAGTTCCACATCGTCAACTTTCATGCCGGCCCGCACCCGCTTGTAGTGGTTGTACACGGCAACCGAGAGGACGACTTTGGCCCGTTCCTGCCCGACAACGTAGAAATCAAGTTTTTCTCGCAGCCGCCGTGGAGTTGGCAGACGAACCGGACCTTTCCCCTTCCCTCTGCGTAATACTGGTGTTTGCTGTTCAACTTCTTCGGCAATGATGGCACTACACAACGCCACACATTCATCGCAGATAAAGACAGTGCCAGGCCCCGCTATCAGCCGGCGCACCTCATCTTGCCCACGACCACAGAAGGAACAGACATAGGTTCCCCGATTGCCAGTCCGCGAACGAGTTGTCATATCTTCATCTCCTGTCAGAAAGGGTCAGCACGCTATTCCTTGTGTTCATCTCTTCCTGTGGTCATATCTTCTTTGTTGAGAATATCATCAATGATACCATATTCTTTGCCCTGCTGGGGGTCCATAAACAGGTCGCGGTCAAAGTCTTTGGAAATCCGTTCGAGCGATTGCCCCGTATCACGAGCAAGCAACTCGCGGATAATGCGCTGCTCCCGCAGCAGTTCCCGCGCCATAATCTCGACATCGGGAGCATAGCCCCGTGCCCCACCGCCCGCCGGGTGCATATGGATGGTCGAATGGGGCAGGCTATAGCGTTTGCCTTTGGCCCCGCCGGCCAGCAGCGGAGTCGCCATACTCCCGGCCATCCCCACACAAAACGTGGAAACATCGGCACGAATGGCTCGCATGGTATCGTAGATGGCCAGGCCTGCTGTAATGGAACCGCCAGGACTGTTGATGTACAGGTTGATGTCGCGCTCCGGGTCTTCATGGTCCAGGAAAAGCAACTGAGCGACAATCAAGTTGGCTATCTGGTCATCTATTGGAGTCCCAAGCAGAATAATCCGCTCTTTGAGCAACCGCGAGAAGATGTCGTAGGCTCGCTCACCGCGGTTGGTGTTTTCGACCACCATTGGGACCAGTAACGCGGGTGAGGTTGCTTCTTCTTGTGATGCACCCCATCGAGGCATCGGGGGAGAAACCCACATCATACATACTCCATAAATTTTTCTACGCTTACTACAAGTATACCGCTATCTCTGCTGCTCTTCAAGAGGGGGTTCCGTGGACGGCATATCCACGGGTTCCTGATTCTGTTGCGGTGCGTCGTGTTCGTGTCTGTGCCTATGCTCATGCTCGTGCTCGTGCTCGTGCTCGTGCTCGTGCTCGTGCTCGTGCTCGTGCTCGTGCTCGTGCTCATGCTCGTGCTCGTGCTCATGCTCGTGCTCATGCTCATGCTCGTGCTCGTGCCCGTATTCATGCTCATGCTCATGCTCATGCTCATGCTCGTGTTCGTGTTCGTGCTCAAGTTCCTGTCCAGTGGCAATGGCAACAATGTTTTCCCGGATGGCTCGGTCAAGAATACGACTGACAACATACTGGCGAGCCTGGCCGCTAAGTTCGTTCATCACCTGCTCTTTCTGTTCGTCCGGATATTGCCCCACAATGGTTAAGATTTCTGCCATCAGATCACGTTCTGAGTAGGAAACCTGCATATCAGCACCAAGCTCGACAAAGGCCAGACTCTCTTTGACACTTTTTTCGGCTTCGGGGCGAAATTCTTCTTTCACATCATCGAGCGTTTTTCCTTGAAGTTTCAAAACTTCTTCTATATTGACCCCATAGCGAGAGAAATAGCGTTTTTGCTCCTCAACCATATTCTCAATCGCATCAGAAATCATAACATCAGGAATATCGTACTCAGTTTCCGAGACCAGTCGCTCCATAAAATTGCTGATCAATTCCTTGCGGGCCTCGCTTTCTTCTTTTGCGATAAGCTCGGCTCGTTTGCGCTCGCGCAGTTCGTCCAGACTTCCCTCGAAGTTTTCCAGTTCGGGAAGTTCTTCCCAGTCGGGCAAAATGCGCTCCTGGATATTGACAACCTTTGTTTTGAACGTAACATCTTTCCCCCGGATCTTCTCATCGGAATGATCGTCGGGGATGCGGGCGATGATTTCTCGATAGTCGCCAACCTGCGCTCCGAGCAACCCTTGATACACTTCCGGGAGCAACCGTTCCGGTTCAAGGACGAGGTTGGATTCTGAGGCTTCATCAAGATTTTCCCCTTCTTCTTGCTCGTCTTCATTGTCCTCATCGAAGTCTTCGTCTGTGTCCTCAGTATCCTCATCGAAGTCTTCGTCTGTGTCCTCTTCGTCCGCTTCATCTGACAGAGGCTCGCTAATGTTCCGGCCTTTCTCGTCGAGCACAATCAATTTGACTATCAGGTTATCGCCCTGTTGCGACGGACGCGGCTCGTCGAGTTCCTGGAGAAACCCGTGCTTGTCCCGGAGCATCTCCATAACGCGCTGGAGCCGTTCTTCGGTTACAGGCTCAGTCTCCAGCGGAAAGCGGTAGCTGTGGTAGTCGGGGAGCGTTACTGTGGGGGGCACCGGCACCGTTACCCGGAATTTGAACGTTTCGTCAAAATCCATATGTTCCAGGTGTGCTTTGCCTATAAGTTTAATCTGTTCTTGTTCGACAACTTCCTGGAGGGCCTTGTTTATCAAATCTTCCGAGGCTTCCTCCACCAGCGCATCGCGCCCGAACATTCTCTCGACAATGAAGCGGGGGGCTTTTCCTTTGCGAAAGCCAGGGATCATATGGTTCCGGGAAAGGCGGCGTGCAGCGCGGTCCAGGCCCTTCTCAACCCGTGCCTTGTCAATTTCAATATCCAGGGCCAGTAAACTTTTGGGGAGTTTTTCTTTGGTTACTTTCACTTGTTTGCTACTCCATTTTTCCAATCTTGATGGTTCGTCTCAATCTCGCTGCAAAAAACCCGTAGCGTCCATTATAGCATGGCTTATCTATAGCATAGCTTCATGGACGCTGTTGCTCTTGCGCTCCGCACAACCCATACAATTTCTGACTTGATGATTATTATACCATGCTCAGCTTGCTTCCCTATTCAACAAACTCGTTGGTAAAACTTTCTTCCAGCGGTTGGTCTTTTGTCAGGAGTTGACTATCGCGCAGGAAGGTATAGGTTGCTTGCCATACTGCCGGGTCGCTGTAGCCAAGACGGTCGCTCTTCCAATACTCTAGCGTGGCTTCGAGGACCTGGCGTTGGAGTTCTACGTTGGCCATGTCTGCTTCGGGAATATGCTCCAGGCTCAGTTCAAAGGCTTCGTCGGGGTTGGCGAGCGTGTCCTGGAGGCCACGGAGTGTGGCCTGGACAAATGCGCGGACCGTTTCCGAATGGTTGAGCAAAAATGGCTCATTGGTGATGATTCCATCGGATACCAGCGGGTAGACATCGGCCACCCGCAGCACAGAGATTTCCTCTCCCATTGAGCGGAGTTGCACTGGTTCGTTCATCGCGTAGCCGTGGGCCACCTGAACCTTATCTTCAAGAATCATTTCAACCTGGTTGAATCCGATTTCGTGCAATTCCAGGTTGCTTTCGTCCAGGTCGCTGGCATAGAGCAGGGCGAGCAATCCATAGTAGCTTGCACCAAACCGTCCGGGGAAGCCAACGATTTTCCCTTCCAGGTCGTCCACGCTCTCCAGCGGGTAGCGGGCCTTGCTAAAGTAGACAACCGGGAACTTCTGGGTAATGGTTGCCACGGTGACAACCGGCATATCGTTCTGGCGGGCCAGCAAAACAGATATGCCGCTCAGGAAGCCGAAATCTGCGGCTCCCTGGGAGACCATCTGCACCGCTTCGTTCTCGTACATGTATCTGAAATCCACCTCAAGCCCGGCTTCGGTGTAGTAGCCCTTGCTCATAGCAACGTAGTAGGGGGCAAATTGTACATTCGGGATGTAGGCAAAGGCAACCGTAACGGGCCGGAGACCGCCGGTCGGGTCGGGTGGTGTTGTGGTTTCGCCACAGGCTCCCCCCAGGAATGCTGTGAGTGAGAGCGTCAGGGTCAGCAGCACGATTGTTGCGTGGTTTCGCAAGCGTTGAATCATCGTATCCATTATTCTTAATTCTTATCCTTCCCATTGAATAAGTGCTCGTTCGAGCAGCGATGCCAGAAGATAGAGTATCATGGTGATGGTTGCCAGCGTCAGCAGGGCAACGAATATCAGCGGGGTATCGAATAGCCCCCGGGCGATGGTGATGAGGGAACCGAGGCCCTCGCGCCCGGCGACAAACTCGGCCACCACCGCGCCTGTGGTGGCGAGAGCCAGGCCAGTGCGAACCCCGCTAAAGTAGACGGGCAGGGCCAGCGGGGCTTCGACATACCACAGCAATTGCCAGCGGTCTGCGCCATTGATGAGGGCCATTTCGCATAGCTCGCGGGGGACGCTGCGGAGTGCGGCTGTGGTGCTCAGCAACATCGGAAAAAAAGTTATCAGGGCTGCAACAACGATTTTCGAGAGCCAGCCTGTGCCCAACCAGAGGATGATAAGCGGCGCAATGGCCAGGATTGGCACGGCCTGACTTGCGGCCAGAATGGGCGAAAAGGCATGATCGAGCCAGCGGGTATGGGCCAGGATGTAGCCGAGGACGCTGCTTGTGGCCAGGGCCAGCGCAAAGCCGCTCAGCGCAACCAGGCCGGTTGCCCCGATATGCTGCCAGAGGATGCCGCTCTGGATAGATACAACCAGTCGGTCGGCAACCTCAAGGGGGCCGGGCAGGATGTAGGAGGGGTAGCCCCCGATAACGACAAGCCCTTGCCATATCGCCAGGAGCGCGACCACCGCCAGCGGCAGGGCCAGACGCTTGAAAGGGATACGGCAGGCGATACACCGTACCCTCTGCTGAATACTCCGGTGATCACGACAGCGGGTTGCTGGAACGGGTCGGGCTTGCATAGGGAGAATCTGCTGCATTCTTGCTCCTTTTCCTTGTGCTCCTTGTATTCCTTCATGTTCGTAGCCTTTTTGCACAAACAAAAAAACCTCAAAGTCTCCAGACTTCGAGGAGCATCATAAGGTTATGTGATGGGAGCAATTCTGCGAGATAACGCTGCTTCTTCGATGCATACCAGAAATGCAGGCCTGCGCCCGGAATCAGTATCATTCCTCGGTTCGCTGCGCCACCCCGACGACGACCGGGCTACTCTCCCTGCCGAAGATTTTGCGTCAGGGGGCCCGGCGGGCTATTCTGGCTATGCCGACAGAACTTCTCCCATCCGGACTATCACCGTCGGCCCTGGAATCGCACCAGTGTCCTGCCTTGCGGCTCGCGGGCTAACACAAGTGAGCCATTGTCTCTTGTGCATTACCGCCGGTCAGGATTTCCACCCTGCCCCGAAGTTTCTGTACTACACGTTGCAATATAGAGAGTAGCATGAGATAGTCGGAGTGTCAAATGTACCCTTTCTCTTGCCACGCTGTTGTTGACAGGCCGTGTCAGCGCGGTATAATGAAAAGCAACGCAGCAGAAAACGGTTTCTGGTGATTATCATGTAGGTTCTAAGGAGTGGGGTTATGAATCTCGGACCAATGGAACTGGTCATTATCTTACTGATTGTTATTGCAATTTTTGGGGCAAGCCGTATTGCAGGGATCGGGGCCGCGCTGGGGAGCAGCATCCGCGAGTTTAAGAAGGCCGTGCGCGATGATGATGCGCCTACGTCTTCTTCCTCAACAAGTAGTGCTTCTATGGAAATAGAAAAAGCCGAAAAGAATACCTAATCGGCTCATCGGCCTGGCCTGCACCAGGGAAAGAACAATGTCCGGCGACGTTTTTGATCAGGCAACTATTTTTGTGAAATCCGGGCGGGGGGGAAATGGGGCCGCCACCTTTCGCCGCGAGAAATTTGTCCCACACGGCGGGCCCGATGGGGGCGATGGCGGGCATGGCGGTAATGTCTACCTGGTAGCCGACCCGGGCCTCAATACGCTGGCTTCCTTTGGCTACAAAACTCGCTTTCGTGCAGAAGATGGCGTGCCCGGCAGCAAGCGCAAGCAACGCGGGCGCAATGGGCGCGACCTTGAAATTGCTGTTCCCCCCGGCACGGTTGTTTCGACAGAGATAGAGGGAGCATCCTACAGCATAGACCTGGAACACCCGGGGCAACGATTGCTGGCGGCCCGTGGGGGACGCGGGGGACTTGGCAATGTCCATTTCACCACCTCGGCACGGCAAGCCCCGCGCATTGCGGAGCTGGGCGAGCCAGGGCAGGAGCTATGGCTCCGTCTGGAACTCAAACTCATTGCCGATGTGGGGCTGGTCGGGTTTCCCAATGCGGGCAAGAGCACACTGCTTTCTGTTATCAGTGCAGCCCGCCCCAAAATAGCCCCCTATCCCTTCACCACGCTCCAGCCCAACCTGGGGGTGGTGGATGTCGGGTTCACCCGCTTTGTCGTGGCCGATATTCCGGGCCTCATTGAAGATGCCCATCAAGGGGTGGGGTTGGGGCACGATTTCCTGCGCCATATCGAGCGCACGCGGTTGCTGTTGCATGTGGTAGATGCAGCCGGCGTGGATGGGCGCGACCCCCTGGAAGACTTCCACCAGATCAATGCAGAACTCAGCCAGTATCAGGCCGACCTCGCAACCCGACCACAGCTTGTTGTGCTCAACAAAATGGATCTCCCGATGGCCCGGGAAAACCTGGACTCCCTGCGGGAACACCTGCCCGTTTCCCCCGGCCAGATATTCCCTGTTGCCGCCGCCACGCAGGAGGGGACAGACCGGTTGCTCACCACCGTCGCACAGCGACTGAACGATATGCCGCTCCCGCAGCGTGAACCAGTGGCCCGCGATGAGCCGCCGCTCACCTGGCCCGTCCCCGAACGCGACCCCGACCTCTTCACCATTGAACACGAGGAGCACGACGGGGGAATGTGGCGCGTGCGCGGGGAACGGATTGAACGATTGGTGACAATGACCAACTTCGACCAGCCCGAAGCCCTCGACCGCGTACAACGGGTGCTTGGGGCAAGCGGCATCAGCGCAGCGTTGATTGATGCCGGGGTGCAAGAAGGCGACACCGTATGTATCGCCAATGCACAGCTTGTCTGGTCGGACATTGAGGCGTATGGGTAGGGAGCAGGGAGCACCTGACTATGGGACCCTCCTGCTTACTACTACATTCCCTGAAAGAGTGCTGAAATCTGAACATTTCACATCCGTATCTGCCCAACAGAATATGTTATAATAATCAGAGAGGAAATTTTGAACTCTTCTTGTAATCTTCAGGCCTTCTGTTGCCTTGTATTGTTTAGGGAGGACCATCGCGGATGAGGGCGGTACTCATTATTGTTGTTTTGCTCGTTGTCTTGATTATTGGGGGGGGGGCCGCAGTCTACTTTCTCTTTCCAGATGCTATCCCCGCAGGTTTACCTGGAGCGGCGACGGAGACACCCACCCCGGAGCCGGCGGGCGATATTCCGCCAACCCCAACGGAAGATCCGGGGGTCCCTATCATGGTGGCAAAATTCGATATTCCCGAAAATACGCTCATCTCCGATACCGTGACGCTCCTGGAGTCGAGGAGGATACAGACTCCTGACTACGAAGCACGAGCAGAGGATTTGATCAGGAGAAACGAGGTTTCGAAAATTGTCGGGATGGTTGCCGCCGTGCCTATTCTGGCTGGCTCCCAGATTGAGCACGGGTTGCTGACCAATCCGGGGTTGTCGCAGCAGATACCCACGGCTGAGCCGGGCCGGCCACGGCCAAAGGCCTACCCATTGGAAGTAGACAGTTTTACCGGCGTGGGCGACCAGCTCAAAGTTGGGGATACCGTAGATGTCGTCGTTACCTTTGAGATGGGACGGCGCGTCTATCAGCCGCCGGACCTGGTTGAGACTCCCCAGATCGAGATAGTCAATGGAACACCTGTGGCTATCTCCTCGCCCTTGTACAGATCGGACAAGGAAGAAGAAATCTTTTATACCACCAAAACCATCGTGCAGCGAGCCAGAGTGCTTGGCATCTTGCGCCCGCCGCCCCCGCCCCCGCCGCCCCCCTCTGAGGAAGGTGGCCCGCCGCCTACGCCTGTGCCCACGCGCCCACCCGGAGAGCCAGGCGACCCTGGAACCATCACCGCAGGAACCTGGCAGGTCATTCTTTCGGTCAATGACCAGCAGGCAGAATTGATGGAACTGGCCTACCAGTATAAGCAACAGCAACAGGCCAAAATTACGCTGGTGTTGCGCGGGGTAGGAGACAATGACTATGAGGAAACGATTGGCGCAACGTTTGACCTGTTCTTCTCAGAGTTTGGTTTACCGATGCCCGAACCCTACAACCCGTTTGTGTTTCCGCCAGAAGTATTGACCCCGCAGCCAACCAGGACCCCTGCTCCGTTGCGGGTGCCATAGCCGGTCTGGGTGAGCTGCGAGCAAAACGCGAGCAAGGTCGGTGATTTAAGAGGGATAGCCAGCGTAATCGGTGATGATGCATGATGATGCACGATAGCTAGATAGCTAGATAGCTAGATAGCTAGATAGCTAGATAGCTAGATAGCTAGATAGCTAGAGAAAGCGCAGTACGCAAAAGAGGAGTCATATCACTATGGCGGAAGAAGAAACCATCCGAGTTGTCATTGTAGATGATGTTGCTGATACCTGCGATCAGCTTGAAAAACTCTTGTTCTTTGAAAAAGACATCGAGGTTGTTGGCAAGGCAAACAATGGGCGCGTTGCCGTTGAAGTTGCCAAAAAACTCAAGCCACACGTCATGTTGATGGACATCAACATGCCAGAGATGGATGGCATCGCTGCAACCGAAGCGATAACCGCGGAAGACCCATCTATCCAGGTCATCATTATGAGCGTGCAGGGCGAAACCGACTACCTGCGACGGGCGATGCTGGCCGGGGCCCGCGAGTTCCTTATCAAGCCGGTTGGTGCGGACGATCTCTACAAATCTATTCGCCATGTCCATCGTCTGGGAGCCACGCGCCCGACCCGATCTGCGCAGAAACCCACCGGCCCAACCGAAACGGCAGAGGGGCAGGGACGGCAGGGGCGCGGGCAAATTCTGTCTGTCTTTAGCCCGAAGGGGGGCGTTGGGACATCGGCCATTGCGGCTAATCTCGCCATTGCGCTTCGACAACTGACCAACAAGCGGGTTGTGCTCGTTGATGGCAACTTGAGCCTCGGCGACTTGAACGTTATTCTGAACCTGACCACAAGTAACACCATTGTAGACCTGGCCCAGCGCATCTCCGAACTTGAAAGCGACCTCATCAACGATGTCCTTGTGACCCACGGAACCCAGATCAAGGTGCTGCTGGCTCCGCCAAACCCACAAGATGGTGAAACGGTGACAGCGGAGCACCTGCAATCTATTCTCGAAGCCTTGCGATCAGAATTTGATTACGTGGTGGTGGATACCCAGTCATCGTTCCAGGACCGCGCCCTGGCCGCGCTCGATGTGGCCGACCGTATCATCTTGCTGATGACCCTGGAAATGACCTGTATCAAGAATATCAAGCTGTTTCTAGAGGTGGCCAGCCTGCTTGAATACCCACGCGACAAAATTATGTTGGTGCTCAACAAAGCCGATAGCCGCCTGGGTATTCAGGTAGACAAAGTAGAAAACAACATTCAGCACAAGGTCGCCCTTCAGATTAGCAACGCCCCCCTGGAGATGACCCTGGCGATCAATCAGGGGGTGCCTGTTGTTGTGGCAAACCGCGACCATCGGGTGACAAAGGACATCTTCTTGCTGGCGCGGGATGTGTCAAACGAAGTTGGCGAAAAGGCCGAGGCTGAAGTTGGAGGGCAAAAAACAGACAAACAGGGCAAACAGGGAGCGACGAAAGCCCGGCGGAGCCGTGGGCTTCTCGGACGTATTTTATCGCTGTTTGGGTAGGAATCGTTATCGGGCACAGGGAGAAGCCAGCAACACCGGTAAGGAGCATACACTATGTCGTTGTTGAAACGAATCAAAGAAACCACTGGCGATGGGGAAGCAGTCTTTGCCAGTAAGGGGGAACAGGGAACCGCGACCCAGGAAGCCCAGCGGCCAGCCGCTCGCGCTTCCACATCGAAACGTTCTCAACAGGCCGATGAAACGTTCTTGAATTTGAAGGATCGGGTGCAGTCGAAGTTGCTCGATGAGATCGGGGCAAAGGCGGCTAACGCCGACCGACGCAAGGTGCGCGAGGTGTTTATGTCGGTGCTCGATAGCGAGAGCATTGTGCTCAGCCGCGCCGAACGCGAACGGCTCTTCGAGAGCATTGTTGCCGACATTCTTGGGCTGGGTCCGCTCGAAATCTTGCTCTCGCAAGATGACATCAGCGAAATTATGGTCAATGGACCAAAGCAAATCTTCATAGAGAAAAAAGGGAGGCTTACGCTCAGCGATGTCACGTTTCACGACAATAAGCATGTGATGCATATTATTGACCGCATCGTTGCCCCGCTTGGCCGCCGCATTGATGAGTCGTCACCAATGGTAGATGCTCGTCTCAAAGATGGGAGCCGTGTCAACGCCATCATTCCTCCGCTGGCTCTGTGTGGCCCGACCATCACCATCCGAAAATTTAAGAAAGAGACGCTCACCATTGACAATCTCATCCAGTACAAAAGCGTCTCTCGCGAAATGGCCGACTTTCTCAAAGCCTGCGTGGAGGCCCGGCTAAACCTGGTTGTTTCGGGGGGAACGGGTTCGGGCAAAACAACGTTGCTGAATATCCTCTCAAACTTTATCCCCGACGGTGAGCGGGTGATAACGATTGAGAATGCTGCCGAGCTACAGCTACGCGGAACCCACGTTGTCGGGTTGGAATCGCGCCCGGCCAACGTGGAGGGAAAAGGCGAGATTTCTATTCGGGACCTGGTGATTAACTCCTTGCGTATGCGCCCCGAACGGATTATCGTCGGGGAGTGCCGCGGCGGGGAGACGCTGGACATGCTCCAGGCGATGAACACCGGTCACGATGGCTCGATGACCACGGTCCATGCCAACACGCCCAAAGATGCCGTCTCGCGTATTGAAACGATGTGCCTGATGGCCGGAATGGACCTGCCCGCCCGCGCCATCCGCGAGCAGGTTGCTGCTGCGGTAGATATTTTTGTTCAGGCATCACGTCTCAAAGATGGGACCCGCAAAGTTGTTGCCATCACAGAAATCCAGGGGATGGAAGGTGATGTTATGGTACTGCGTGACATCTTTGAGTTTCAGCAAAAGGGACTCGATGAAAAAGGGTATATCATCGGTTCGATGCAACCAACCGGGGTGCGCCCCCGCTTTATCGAACGGTTTGAGTCCCTCAATATCTTTCTCCCTCCCAATATCTTTGGTGGTGGGAGCTAGTCGAATGGCTCCACCTGGGCTGGTTGAAACCCAAGGAAACGGGCTGGGGGAGCAAGGGGGTATTGTAATTATTCCCCAGGAGATGAGATATGAAGTTATTCAAGCGCAAAGACGAGCTAGACCGTCTGTCTGAGATCGTCGGTGAGAAGAAGGAAAAAAAAGAAAAAGGCCCCGTTTTCGCCTCGGTGGATGCGTCCCTGACGAAAGGCAAAACAGGCAGCAAAATTGCGCGGGACCTGGCGCAGGCAGATCTCAAACTTCGGGTCATAGAATTTATCGGGATAAAAATTGTTGCCGCCTTTCTGGGAATGGGGTTTGGCCTCTATCTTGGGCGAGCCGACACCCGTGCCCAGGTTGCTGCCGGGCTTGTGTGTGCATTTATTGCTTCGTTTATTCCCGAAATCTACATCAAGTTTCGTGCATCCAACCGTATCAAGACATTCAATGCACAGCTTGGCGATACCATTACGATGATGGCAAACTCGTTGCGCGGTGGGTATAGCTTTTTGCAAACGATGGACCTGGTGAGCAAGGAGGCTCCCGAACCGACAGCCACCGAGTTCAAGCGCGTGGTGCAGGAGGTTGGTCTGGGGCGAACCACGGCAGAAGCTCTGGCAAATTTGCTTCGGCGTGTGCCCTCCGACGACCTGGATTTGCTCATCACGGCGGTAAATATCCAGCACGAGGTGGGCGGAAACCTGGCCCAGATCCTCGACTCCATCGGGCACACCATCCGCGAACGGGTCCGCATCAAGGGCGAAATCAAAACCCTCACGGCCCAGGGGCGGCTTTCCGGCTACGTTATTACGGGCCTTCCTATTGCAATGGGCGCGTATATTACTATGGTAAATCCGGAGTATATGGCTCCCATCTTTACCTTCGGGTTTCCCCCAGATGCCTGGTGTTGCTTGCCTGTTACGTCGCTGGTATTTATTGTGATTGGCTACGTTGCTATGATGAAGATTGTTGATATTGAGGTGTAATGTCGGAGGTGGAACTATGCTAAGTAAGCTGTTTAAGAAAAAAGAAGAAAGTATTGATGATCGGCTGAGCAAATTTACCGAATCAACCATGAGCCTGGAGGAGATAGAACTTCAGCAGCCATTTTATCAGCGGGTCGTCGCTCCACTCCTGCAGGCCACGCTCACGGGGATAGGGAAAATTAGCCCCAAGCAGAACGCGGACAAGCTGAAGAAAAGTTTGCAGGCGGCGGGCAATCCAGGGGGCATTACGCCGACAACGTTCGGGGGGATGCGTGTCGGGCTGGCTGTGGTGATGGGGTTGATCTTCGGCGTTGTCACCTTTGCCTCTATGACCACACAAGAAGCGATGATGTATACGCCGCTTGGTTTCGTTATAGGCTACCTGATGCCCGGTATCTGGCTTGGGCAAAAAATCAAAAAGCGCAAGAAAAATATCGTTCGGGGGTTGCCCGATGCGCTCGATTTGCTGACAATCAGTGTCGAAGCTGGTCTGGGGTTCGATATTGCCCTCCAGCGCGTAACGGAGAAATGGGATAATGAACTGGGCCAGGAATTCAAGCGGGTCATTGGCGATATTGCCCTGGGACGTTCCCGCCGCGAGGCTCTCCGCGATATGGCCAGCCGGACCGATGTTGAGGATGTGCAGATTTTCACCTCGGCTATTATCCAGGCGGAGCAGCTTGGGGTTTCTATTTCAAAAATTTTGCGTCTGCAATCGGACCAGATGCGGGTCCGCCGCCGCCAGCGGGCAGAAGAACAAGCCCAACGGGCCCCGATTTTGATGTTGTTCCCGATGGTGTTTCTCATTTTTCCCTCGATCTTCGTGGTTATTCTTGGGCCCGCAGTACCCAAGCTGATGATGAGTTTCTAACGTTGCTCATGGCTCGACCAGAACGAAAATCAGGACCAACCAGACAGTCGTCCTCAACCTCAATACGGGTGGAAAATGAAACCCGTGGTTGTGTGCTTGCAGAAGACTGCCATCTGGCCAATACCTTCTGGTCTCGCGGCCTGGGGTTGATGGGCAGACCGCACCTGGCGAACGGAGAGGGATTGCTCATCTATCCGGAGTGGAGCATCCACACCTTTTTTATGAGGTTTCCCATTGATGTCCTGTTTGTTGATAATCAGGATCGTGTGGTAAAAATGGTCGTTGCGATGCCGCCCTATCGCCCCTTTGCCGGGCGGTGGGGTGTGCGATATGTGCTGGAACTCCCCCCCAATGTGCTCCCCTCCACCGGAACGCAGGTCGGCGATCAGTTGGTGCTGACCCCTTCGCCCCACCCGCCCAGGGCCCGCTAACCCACGTTCACTTGTGTTGTCAGAAACCTCGCATCCCACAGAATCAGGAAATTTCACAGGGTATCTCAGCCACACGCTGCGAGCAGAAGGGTGGGCCTGGCTCTCCACGCTGCGCTCTCCAACGCTTGCCGGCTTGCTGCTGGCTCTGCTCCTGCTCTTGATGCTCCCCCCCAATCTTCCCCTTTTCTACGCTATTGAGGTAGGGCGAGAAGAGGGGTATGGGGGCGACCTGCCGATGTTACAAGGGTTCAATAAGGCGGAGCACGATGAGCACGGGAGCTACCGCTGGACAACAGATGGGGCCCGTATACACCTGGGAGGCGTGGGGAAGCGTCCGATGGTTGTCCGTTTCGATGTTTTCCCGATGAGTTCGCAGGTAGCCGCCGCTGCCCCCGCAACAACTGCCGTCCACGTTGAGGGAAAGCAGATTGTCACGCTGCCAACAGATGCGGCAGGCCGGCGATACCAGGTCCTGGTTCCGCCAACAGTCCACAAGGGTCGCCCTGTGCTGGTCCTCCGTATGCAGCCTTTCACGCCGCCCGACGATCCGCGGTTGCTTGGCACCCCGCTTGACCGTGTTACCGTGATGTCGCCAGGCCCCTCCCGCCTGGCCCTACCCGATTGGATCGCTGTGGGTCGGTGGCTCGCTGTGCTTGTGCTGCTCTGGGCGGTGGTGTTGCGAACGCTGAAAATCGGAGCAGGGGGAGCACAGCGGGCGGTCTGGTGGGGACGGTGGATTGTCGGGGGGGCTGCTGTGCTGGTTACTCTGGCGGCCTGGCTCGATCCGCCACGATGGGCAGCCGGTGCTGCGCCGGCTCTGCTCGCCACGCTCTGGAGCGCGGGGTTGGTGCTGGCGTTGCGCCCGACCCTGCCACGGCTGGCGGGCCGTTTCGGGGTTCCCCTCGATGGGCAGACGCTCGGCTGGCTGCTGCTTATTACCGCTGTTGCTTTTGGTATCCGTCTGGGAGGACGGCTCTATCCGCTCTCCATGTGGGGCGACATCGGATTTCATACCAACCGCTTCATTGATACGCTTGGCCTGGGCAAGGTCTACCTGCTCTCGCGCAACCGCGGAATTAACTTTCCCTACCCGCCCGGTCCCTACTTCTCGCTGGCCCCTCTCACGCTGGTCGGTTTCGACATTCGGTTTGTGTTGCCCTTTGTGGCGGCCCTGCTCGATGCGCTGAGTGCGGTGCTTGTCTACGCCATTGCTGCAACGGCCCTGTGCGGCCCCAGGGTCAGGGGGAAGTCTGACCCACACCAGAGAGGAATGGGACACCAGACAACAGCCCTGGTCGCTGCGGCCCTCTACGTCTTCACGGCTGCGGGCATCATGCTAACCTGGTGGTCATTCGATACCCATATCTACGCGCAAGCAGCCTCGCTGCTGCTCATTAGCCTGCTGGCACTCCTCGGTGTCCATGCCTCTACCCATTCTCCCTTCCCCATTGCCCATCCTGCGGTTGTCCTTTTCCTGCTCATCTCCGGCGTATTCCTGGGACATTTCGGTTTTCTCATCAATACGGTGCTGATGGGTAGCGGGGTTGTTGTGTTGCTCTGGGGCCTGGCCTGGTGCCGGAGCGCGTGGGCCCGTGCGCTCCGCTGGCCCGTATTCGCAGCCTATATGGGCGCGGGTATCGTTGCACTGGTCTTCTTCTACAGTGCCTACCTGTGGCTCTTCGAGAGCCAGCTCAACGCGGTTGCCGAAGGGGGGTTGACAGGACTTGCGGCCCGTGCGCCAGTGCCGCGGGAGCGACTCTGGCATACGCTGTGGGAGGCTGGTCTCATCCAGCACTACGGCTTTTTCCCGCTCCTGCTCATGCCCATGGGGATGTGGCTGGCCTGGACAAAGGGGGGAGCGGGGAAGGCTCGGCGACGCGTGCTTGTTGCGCTTATGGGATGTAGCCTGCTGGTGAGTGTGGGGTTTGCTGTGTTGCCCTTCCTCACCCTCTCAACGCAGAACACCCGCTGGCTCACCTTTTCGGCCTGGGCTATGGCTGTGGGCGCGGCTCTGGCGTTTCGGTGGGTGTGGCAGAATGGGCGGGCCGGGCGGGTTGTTGTGCTGGCAATGGCCGGCTTTGTCCTGTGGAATAGCGTGATCTTCTGGATTGGCCCGATGCTCTGGCGTATCCGGCCCCCGGAGCCATTCTAGCGGGGGGAAAGAACCAGACGAAAGCCGCTGTCGTCATGGTAGACCACGCCATCGGGATAGGCTCGCGTCCGTGCCGAGCACCGAATATCTACGCGGTTGTTTCCCCATCCCCCTCCGCGCCAGGGCACATCGTAGGCGATAGGAGCAAAATCATCTATCACCACATCGCTTGCCTCCGGGTAGCGGGCATGGCTACTGGTTGTTGCCTCCCACACTCCCCCGATCATTGCGTGTGCTCCGCAGAAAGCCACTCCTGCCGGGTGGCTCCCCACAGAGGCGGGGCCATCCCTGGCCCAATCTTTGCCAAAATCGGCCCGCATTGCACAGGGTTGCTCGCTCCCCCACGGGTAAGGAGACCGGTCCAGAGCACGAAAGGAACAAGCTACCTCCCATTGGGCCTCGGTCGGGAGCCGTACCCAAAACCCTCCCGCTTCGGCCATCTCCCCATCCAACCAGCGGGCAAAAGCTGTCGCCTCATACCAGGTGACTCCAACAACCGGTTGATCATCATGGTTGAGGCGATCATCATCCCAGAACCAGGGCAACATCCGCCCCATTCGCTCACGCCAGGCCCACCCGTGGTACGTCCACCACTCTTGCTGCTGATACCCCCCGGCTTCAATAAACCAGCGATACTGCTCAACGGTGACAGGATACCTGGCAATCCAGAAGTCCTGGAACCAGAGACGAGCATTGCTCTGGTTTATATTCCAGCCCCCGATGGCATAGGTTCCAGACGGCACATAGCACCAGTAGCCCGACGGAGAGCCGATAACCTCATTGCGACAGTGGAACGCCTCGCACCACTGCCCGATGGTGACGGGGATAAGAAGCTCCTGGTGTTCGTCGTCTGGTATGTCTCGCATACGCATCGCTTGCGTTTCCCCTATGCCGCCGACTGCGGGGCCTGGATTTTTTGGCTGGACTGCTTGCCCTCTTTTCCTTTCTTCTCACCTTTGCCTGCTTTTTTCTCTTTCTGTGCTTCTGTGCTCCTTGCCTCTGTCTCTTTCTGTGCTCCTTGAATCTCGTCTGTCTCTGTCTCTGTCTCTGTCTTTTTCTCTGTCTCTTTCTCTTCTTCCTGACTTTCTTCTTTCTTTGGATACTGGTTTTTGTAGA
This sequence comes from Chloroflexaceae bacterium, assembly GCA_034436975.1. Lineage (GTDB taxonomy): Bacteria > Chloroflexota > Chloroflexia > Chloroflexales > Chloroflexaceae > JAAUSY01. Next base: position 48,731 of record DAOTUE010000011.1, on the reverse strand, counting down.
AAATCTCTTTCATATCTTCCTTGCGCCCCTCCTCTTTCAGGACCTTCTTCACAAGAAAAAAGAATACGCCCCCTTTTGTGCGGCGGCGGTTTTCGGCGGGTACCATCAATCCCCCCTGCGCCTCCACCTCTTCGGTTTCCCCCAGTTTCTCCTCGGCAAAATCAATCCCGATACGCTCGATGATCCGATCAATCTGGAGCAATGCCCGGTTGTTTGTTTCGCCAAGCGACTCAATGAGGGTTGTCACTCTTCGCTGGAAGGCTTTTGCCTCCTGTCGCTGCTTTACTTCAGCATGTTTCTCTTGCTCTTTCTTTTGTTGTTTTTCTCGTTGTCGCTTTGCTCGCATAGGTTATGCCCCCTTTCTATTTCCCTTCGCAAAGGTATTGTAACACAGGGTTTCTCGTCTGTTTAGCTCTTTCCGGCCCGCACCCGCAAGGCCCGCAGCAGCTTTTCATATCCCCTTGCATCAAACAGGTTGACCATCGTGAGATGGTGCAGGCGGTCGGGCACTTCGCACGATTCTAGCAACACAGGAATGAGAAAGATGGTCCCTTCGGGTTGTTCGTCAGCCACATCAAGGGCCAGCTTCATTTGCCTTTGCACCTGGCCTGCTGTGGAGACAGCGTTCGGCGAGAGACACGCCAGCACCACATCGGAATCGCGCACAACCTTTGCTATGGTCTCTTTCCAGGGTTGGCCCGGCAGCAAATCTTCCTCGTCCATCCAGGGGCGCATCCCATCGTTTTGCAGCTTTTGATAGAGGCGCTGGACTGCGTCCCTGTCCTCGGTTGCATAGCTGAGAAAGACTAGCAATCCCCCTTGTGTTCCCCCGCTCTCCACTGCAGGTGGCGAGGGATGTACGCCCCCCGCTGCCGGGGCCGAAGAAGGGGGCGGGGTCGCGGGTGTGCTTCTGGTTGCCTGCGCGAACGCTTCCTCATCGTCGGGGTGGTCATTAACGGCCACACCCCAGCCGCGCAGGGTTGTTTTGATGCGGCGGATGTTCTCGCGGGCCTCGCGGATGCCATTGACCACCACGGGGGGAACAAAAGCCGCTCCCCCATGCAACGCCTGCTGGCTAAGAAAAAGGTTCAGGTTGCGGCGATGGATGGACAGAAGTCCCTGCTGGTGAGTAATTTCTTCTTGTGTGGGCATAGTTTTCTTCTCCTGGGTAGATATATGGTTTCAGTAGCGTCGTCGCGTCACACCACAATTTCGCGGTGGACCCGCGCCATCCCCCCCGCGACAATATGCACCGTCCAGGCCAGCAAGGCCAGCGTCAGGAGCATCCCGACACTGGCGGCCCAGGTTTGCGATTGGAAGAGCAGGGTCAGCCAGATGGGGGCCCCAAGTAACCCGCGCACCAGCAGGTTGATGAGCAGGGGGGCAGGCAACAGCACGATGAACATGATATACCACGGATAGCGAAAATAGCGATAGACCAGAAACAGAATATAGAGAATTGTCAGCGAGATGATGGCAGCCATCAGCGATGAGAGTGTCCAGTTTGCTATCCCAAACGGCAGGGGGGGGGCCATATCGTAGTTCCAGATATTCAGCGTCAGCCCGATCATTTCGAGCAAGCCGTGGTAGAGAAAAAAGATCGCAAAGGTGAGCAGGCCGGTTATATAACCCGAAAACCACCAGTGGAAACGGTAGAGCAAAAAGACCACAAAGGCAGGCAGCGTGTAGTACCAGGCCGAAGCCACAACAATTGGCTTGAGAATGACAAGCCCCGGCAGGGCATACTGGATGGTCAGATCGGGGGCGTAGCTCCCGCCGTAGAGAATGGGCCAGAGAGGAGAAGCCAGCGCGCCGATATGCCCGGCAACCAGGGCAAAGAGAAAAAGCGGTGTTCGTATATGCCACCAGAGATAGAGGGCGGCACCATACGTGGTAATTGTCAGCAGCGTCACTGCTGTTTCCATAGGATATGCCTCAATAACAATAGTGGATTATCAGGACCCGATGAGCAAACATGAAAGATGATCGAAAACCAACAGGCGTATACAGGTATGCTGAGAAGCGATTGTAGCCGATTGCAAGGGGATCGTCAAGCTGAGCGAGAGAAAACCTGGACACAAACAGTGTTGGGAACAGCGTTTTTTCGTTTGCAGCACACAAAGTCTATGGTATACTGTAGATTCAGGTGTGCCTATTGGCCCGACAAGCGGGGAACAGGAGCGAGAACTGTACGATGTTTGAAAACCTGTCAGATAGATTACAAACCGTTTTTCAAAAACTTGGGAGCAAAGGGGTCCTCAATGAGGACGATGTGCGCGAGGGGATGAAGCAGGTGCGCATGGCCCTGCTCGAAGCCGATGTTAACTACAAGGTGGTCAAAGAGTTTGTCGCTCGTGTCACCGAGCAGGCCGTGGGAGAAGAGGTAACAAAAAGCCTCAGTCCCCACCAGCAGGTTATCAAAATCGTCAACCAGGAGCTTGTCTCGTTGCTTGGCGAGACGCACGAGCCGCTCCGCGAGGCCCGCCCCGGCCCCACCATTATGATGCTCGTTGGCTTGCAGGGAACAGGAAAAACAACTCTTGCCGCTAAACTGGGCCTGTATCTCCGCAAGCAAAAGAGCAAACGGGTGATGCTGGTGGCGTGCGATGTCTACCGCCCGGCGGCTATTACGCAGCTCGAAACGCTAGGGAAACAATTGAATATCCCCGTTTATAGCGAGGGAACCGAAGCCCGCCCCCCCGACATTGCCCGACGGGCCATTGAGCAGGCCCGCCAGGAGATGATCAATGTCGTCATTCTGGATACCGCCGGTCGGTTGCAGATTGATGAGCATTTGATGGAAGAGCTGGAAGAAATTGATCGTGTGGTGCAAACAACCGAACGGTTGCTTGTGGTAGACGCAATGACGGGCCAGGAAGCAGTCCGGGTTGCCGATACCTTCAACCAGCGTATCAATATCACCGGACTGGTGATGACCAAGATGGATGGCGATGCTCGCGGTGGGGCCGCCCTCTCCGTCCGCGCTGTCACTGGTGTCCCGATTAAATTTCTTGGGACTGGCGAAAAAGTTGATAGCAATACCCTGGAGCCATTCCACCCCGACCGCCTCTCCTCGCGTATTCTCGGTATGGGCGATATGCTCTCGCTCATTGAAAAAACCGAGCAGATGTACGATGCGGCAGAGGCAAAGGCGATGGAAAAGAAACTCCGTAAAGGGAAATTTGATTTTGAAGATTTTCTCAACGCCATGCAGCAAATGCGAAAGCTGGGGCCCTTTCAGCAGGTGCTCGGAATGATACCGGGCCTGAGCAAGATTTCCCGCGCAATGGAGGAAGACCCGAACCTGGCCCCCGAAAAACATCTCAAACGGGTTGAGGCGATTATCTTCTCAATGACAAAGGAAGAACGCCAGAATCCCCCAATTATCAAGGGGAGCCGCCGCGAACGCATCGCCAGAGGAAGCGGCACCACCGTTGAAGATGTCAATCAGTTGCTCAAGCAGTTCAAGCAAATGCAGCAAATGATGAAGCAGATGGGGGGCAAAGGGGGCAAAGGGGGCAAGGGCGGCAAGGGCAAGCGTGGCGGTAATCAGATTGACCCGCGAGAGTTGATGCGGATGCTCCAGTAGGAAAAAGGGCTATTGCTACGCTTTTCACTTTGGTAATCGTTCAGGGGGGGTAAATATAGTCCTTCAGAACAAGGAGTATCGCTCCTGAGAACACGGGCGTAGCCCCCCTCCCAATCCATCCCCCCAGCGGGGGGAGGGCAGGTGGGGGCCTGAACGATTACACGCTTTGTTATTGGTATGTTTATTGTTTGTTGTTGAATCTCTGAATACGAAGGAAAATATCTTGATGGAGGATAACACTATTCTATGGTAAGAATTCGTCTTCGCCGCATGGGAAAAACCAAGCAACCAAGCTATCGTCTGGTGGTCGCCGACTCCCGCTCCCCACGTGATGGCCGCTTCATCGAAATCATTGGCCACTATAACCCCGTCCAGCAACCAAAGGTCCTCCACATTAAGCGAGACCGGGCGCGATACTGGCTTGGGGTGGGGGCGCAACCTTCTGAGACGGTTGTGTATCTTTTCAAAAAAACGCGGATTCTGGACGATGCCGGGCAAGTCATCCCAGAATCAGAATTTTCTGAACCGGGTGAACCGCGGGAAGAACTGCCCCCGTCCGAGTCCGAGCCATCTGCTCCTGCCCCCGCGCCGGCACAAACTGCCCCCGCGGAGCCAGACAATCCGACCACTCTCGATGAGGACGATGCGGACAACGAAACAGAGATAAATGAAGCTGAAACAGAAGAACAACCAGAAGAAACACGGGAATCCTGAAACCTGGCTCTTCCCCGGGCTCTTTCTTTGGGGGCACCATGCGACAGCTCCTTGAATATATTGTCGAGAATCTGGTTGATCACCCCGATGCTATCCAGATAAAAGAACGAAGCAATCGCTTTACGATTACCTATGAGTTGTCTGTTCATTCAAGCGATACGGGCAAGATCATTGGTCGTCATGGACGTATCGCCAAATCTATCCGCGATGTGATGAGTATTGCGGCTGCCCGCCAGAACAAACGGGTTCATATTGATATTCGCTGATGATTAAAAATCAGTACGCGTTCACGGTGTTTGGGCAATCCCTGATGCCTGGGAGCGCAAGCGTCTCGCTTGCTCCGATGCGGGTGCGTCCCTCCACCTTTCCTCCCTCCACTGGGGGGAGGAAAGGTGGGGGCCTGAACGATTACCTTGTTTGCATTGGAGTGGGCAGGGTGCCCGTGTTCCCTGGGTTTCCCTCAGGAGTTGTCAGACCTATGAATACCTCTGACCCTTTCCTGCTCATTGGCTATATTAGCGGGCCTTTTGGTCTCCGGGGGCAAGTCAAACTCAAAGCTATCACCGACCAGCCCGACCATCTGGCCGAGGAGGTGGAAACGGTGTTTCTCAGCCTCCGAAGCGGGAAAAGGCCTGGCACCAGCGAGCATCCCCCCGATCTTCTCTCCCATCCCTACCGGCTGCGCGAGGTTATCCAGCACAAGCCCGGCGTGCTCCTGCTCTCCCTACACGGCGTGACAACCCGCGCAGCAGCAGAACATCTCCGCGGTTCCGAGGTTTTTATCCGCGAGAGCGAGGCAGCCCCGCTGGAAGAAGATGAATACTATCTCCACCAGCTCTATCACCTGCGGGTGGAGACGACGGAGGGAGAGGTATTGGGCGAAGTGCGAGAGGTTCTGGAAACTGGGGGAAACGAGGTCCTCATTGTGGCGCGGCCGGGGCAACCCGACGTGCTCATCCCAATGATTCGGGATGTTGTGCAGGAGCTTGATCTGGCCGGGGGGCGCGTGGTCATCCGGCTTGTCGAGGGATTACTCTGATTTTGTAATCGTTCAGGCCCCCACCTGTCCTCCCCCCGGTGGGGGGAGAGATTGAGAGGAGGGCCACACCCCATCGGGGCAAGCGAGACGCTCGTGCTCCCAGGGATTGTCCGAACACAGTGAACGCTTACCTGATTTTTTCGGGCAAGATTTGCTTCTTACCTGTGTGGCGTGTATAATTGCACTGGTCATTCGCGTATTGATCTCGTTATTGTCATCATAACCTATCTACTAAATGGAGGGACGCAGTGGTAGAGGCTATAAATCCCGCTATGTTTCGCGCCTATGACATTCGCGGGGTGGTCGGAGATGATCTTACAGAAGCGACACTCACAACACTGGGACGTGCTGCGGGGACCTATTTCCGGGCCCAGGGAGGGACATCCCTTGTTGTCGGGCGCGATGCTCGTTGCAGTTCTCCCAATTTCCAGACCGCGTTTATCGAAGGGTTGCTGAGGACCGGCATTGATGTCATCAACATTGGCGAGGTTCCCACGCCAGTGATGTATTTTGCCGTTGAATATCTGCAAGCAGATGGGGGCGCAGTTATCTCCGCCAGCCATAACCCTCCAGAGTACAATGGGATCAAGCTGCGCCGTTCGCACCCCGTCTATGGGAGTGAACCGGTGTTTGGCCCGCCCATCCTCGAATTGTACGAGATTGCCAGCAACGGCCAGTTTGCCCAGGGAAACGGCACGCTCCACGAACAGGATGTCAGCGATGCCTATGTGCAAAGTGTAGTGCAGTTGCTTCGCCTGCCGCAACCAGACCGCCACGGAAACCGGCCTGTTCGTGTTGTGCTGGATGGGGGCAACGGAGTTGCCGGCCCAATTGGTATGCGTGTCCTTGAAGCTATTGGCGTAGAGGTAATCCCGCTCTACATTGAACCTGATGGAACCTTTCCCAACCATCATCCCGACCCGCTCAAAGCCCAGAATTTGCAGGGGCTTATTGCGGCGGTGCAAACCCACGAGGCCGATATTGGCCTGGCCCTTGACGGCGACGGCGACCGTCTTGGCGTTGTGGATGGCAACGGGGAAATCATCTGGGCCGACCGCTACCTGATTGCGCTGGCTCGCTATCTGCTGGCGCAGCGCGCCGGGGCTGTGGTCTTTGATGTGAAATGTAGCCAGGTCCTGGCTCAGGCCGTGCGCTCCTTTGGCGGCACACCGGTGATGTGGAAAACCGGCTATGCCAGTATCTCCGCCAAAATGCGAGAAACGGGGGCAGTTCTGGGGGGGGAATTGAGCGGGCACACCTTCGCAACCTATCCCGGACACTACTATGATGACGGGACGTTTGCTGGGGCCCACCTGATCTACGCCTTGAGCCACCTGGCCCGCGAAATGAACGACCAGAGAAAATCATTCCTCTCGCTTTCCGAGGTGCTTGCCCCCTACCCCGCTCTTCCCTCCCTGACCGAGGGGCGTATTCGCTTTACCGATGCCACCAAGTCTCAGGTTATTGCGCATGTGCGCTCCCGTTTTGCTGGTCGCTACCCCTTAATAGAGGTGGATGGCGTGCGGGTGGATTTTGGCGACGGGTGGGGAATTGTCCGGGCCTCAAACACCGAACCAGTGATTACCACGCGCTTTGAGGCAATGACAGAAGAACGAGTCCACACCATCCGCGACCTGATGATGGAAGCTGTCGAAGAATTTCGCCAGAAAGCAGCAAGACAGAAATAGGTACAAAGGGATCTTGGAAGATGACCGTCTGAGAGACCGGTGGGCAAATATCCTGCATTCCCTCAGATACCATCGCTCATGGCTAGTTGTATGCGTGAACACCAACATTTTGTTGACACAACCTGGGAAGGGATCTTTGCCACCGATTTCACGCTTGAGCAGGTGCGACGATGTGGCGAACACCTGGGGCAAGCCCTGGCGGGCCAGGGAAAAACCTGTCTGGTAGCCTATGATAATCGGTTTATGTCCGACCTCTTTGCCCGCGACCTCTACCAGTATCTGGAGCAGCAGGGGATAGCTGTTGTCCTGGGGGCTATGTCTGCCCCGCTCCCCGCCATCTACCATGCCCTCAGGCAGGGACAGGCGGATTGTGCCCTGGTAGTTTCGGCCTGCAACAAACCCTACTGGTATAACGGGCTGGTCTTCTTTCGTCCCGACGATCTGGCCATCTCGCTCTTTCCCGACAATAATCACCCCATCCAACACAATGCGTTTCCGCCCTTCCCTCCCGCAATGGGGAGCCTGGCCCGGGCAGGGGCAAAGGGAAAAGAACCGAAGGAACAAAACGAACCGCTCGACCTGCGACGGTCCTATCTCGATGTGCTTCTTGAACAGATAGACGAAGATAGTATCCGCCGCTCAACGATGACGATTTTTGTTGACTCGATGCACGGCACAACAGCAGGCTATATTCCGGCAATTATCGGCGAGCAAAGCCAGACAATGGCAATAGAAATTAACCGCGAAATAGATCCGCTGTTCAATAAATTTACACCGCTGCCGGCAGCAACAAGCCTGACCCGTCTGCGAAAGCTGGTGCGCGAAAGCGATTCCCATCTGGGGCTGGCTTTTTCCGCCGATGGAACGGCCCTCGGTGTGGTAGATAAAAGCGGTGAGCCTGTTGAGCAGATTGACGTTGTGCTACTCTTGACCGATTACCTCGTCCGTCAGTATCGCCAGAAGGGGGTTGTCATCGCTCCCGCCCTCGGCTCGGAGCATTCGGAAGATGATGATGATGATACGCTGACAATGAGTGGACTGGAAGCCTGGGGACAATCGCTTGGCATTCGCATGCAGTTTTCTTCCAACCCATCCGAACATATTGCCGAAATGCTGAGAAATACCCCGCAGGACTTGTTGATTGGCTGCACCCCTGAAGGGGGGATAACAGTTGGGCAATATAGCAACTACCCCGACGCGCTCCTGTCAGGCCTGCTCATTGTCGAAATGGTAGCGCGGAGCGGGGGGAATCTCCAGACCCATCTCAACCAGATACGAAAAAGCCTGAATGAAGCCTGAATAAAGCCCGAATGCGGCCTGAATGAAACCCGATAGATAGCTCTATGCGAAATATAACAACCCGTCTCTCTTCTCTCTTCTTGCTGGTCCGTCCGCTTATGCTCACCTTTGCAGGGATTGTCCTGTTGTCCCTGGGGGTGACAAGCCTCTTTATCTGGGCCTACCGAAGCGTGACGATGCCGGAGTTTTTCTCCTATCTGATTCTCCAATTTATGCCCGGTCCCACCCGCGGTATCTTATTGCTGCTTCTAGGGGGGGGAGTGCTGGCCATCGGGATGTGGAAACTCAGCGGGGTTGTGGTGTTTCGGCTACAGGGCACGCTTGCCAACAACGAACTTATTCTCGGCTACCGCCACCCCCGAAAATTACCCCGCGTCGTTGTCCTTTCGGGCGGGGCCGGTATGCTCATCCAGGCGAATATCGCCGACAGTGTCGAACGCTTGACCTGCATTACCCCGGTGCAGGACGCGGTAGAATACTACTATCGGGCATCGAGCCTCTTCCAAGAACAACACGCATACTACGTTGTTCCGACTCCTACGGCAGCAAAAGTCTATGCCGAATTGGACGATGGAACCGTAAAAAATGTTATGCGCGTCAATCATGACCCGCTGCTCGAAGAACGGTACGTTGTGCGGTTGATGCTCATCCCAGAACATGAAATTGCGGGGATTGTAGGCGGCGACGAACAGGTTGCCGCGTACCTGGCCCAAAAGAATACCGACAGCACCGAACCGCTGACCGGCAACTACCCGCTCACCCGCCTGGCCCGCGAAGCCCTGCGCGAGGCCGATGCGATTATCTTCGGTCCGGGGAGTCTCTTTGAAAGCATACTCCCCAATCTCCTCATTGACGACCTCCGTCTCACCATTCAAGAAAGTTCCGCTCGCAAGATATACATCTGCAACCTGATGACAGAAACGGGCCTGACGACCGGCTTCAGTGTGGCCGACCATATCCGTCAGTTCAAACGCTACGGTGGCTTCTCGCCAGATTATGTGCTGGTCAATGTTCACCGTATTGATCCCGACGTTCGGCAACTCTACGTGGCTGCTCACCAGGCCCCCGTGACACTCTCGCCAGAGGACTACGAGGAAACCGCGGTCCTGACCCAGGAGGGAGTTGTCAAACGCCGCGTGGTTGTTGAAGATAGTGTGGTGATAGAGGCCGACCTGGCCAGCTCGGTCATTCAATACAGCGCATCGCTGGACAATCCCGCCGAGCGGCGGGCTGTGCGGGTGTTGCGCCACGACCCCCAGAAACTCAAAGCAGCCATTATGGAACTCTTGCGGTGGGAGTAGGCGATATGAAATATGTCGTATTTGAAGATGCGCTCTGGCATCATTTCCTTCCCCTTGTCTATACCCGTCCGGTTTTTGATATGCGGTGTGGACCCTTCACGCTGCGCGAGCGGTTGGCTGCATTGTTGCTCTCCCAAACCCGCAAAACAGGGAGCACATCCTTCCCCCCCGATCCTTCCCTTCTGGTCATCTATGGGTTGTGTCGCCCCTACCTTATGGGATCGTGCTGCCCTCACGGGGGTATCGGGGCCCTGCTGAGCGACAGCGAACCACTTATTCTGGTCAATGGACGTGCGCTCACGCTCGACTGGCTCCTCGACCTGCTCCATGAACCGGTGGGAACAGCATATCAAACGAGTGACGGGACTCTGCTTGGGGCATCCATCCCGACATCGTTGGCCAGTGCCGTCCTCTACTACCTGCGCGAGCAGGAAGCCACCATTGCTCTCGAAGAACTTGGACGGTTTATTCGTGTTGTTGAACAAGAGGCCCTGTTGCTCTCCTTTCCCTGGGATCTGGTGACGCACGCTGGAGAGCAAATTGTGCGCGATATGCCGCTGCTTCTCGACCGTCTGCCGCACTACAAAGGGGGAGATAACACTGTCACCGTGCGAGGCGAAGCGGGGGTATATGTTGCGCCATCCGCACAGATAGATGGCCCGGTTGTGTTGGATACCCGCGATGGTCCCATCTTCATAGATGAACAGGTCCATATCGAGCCATTCAGCTTGTTGCAAGGGCCGTGCTCCATTGGCAAAAACACGCTTATTTCCAGTGCCCGCATTCGCGGTGAAACGAGCATCGGGCCGGTCTGTCGCGTGGGGGGCGAGGTCGAAGCCAGCGTTCTCCAGGGCTATAGCAACAAACACCACGAAGGGTTTCTTGGCCATAGCTGGGTGGGCGAGTGGGTCAATATCGGCGCAATGGCAACCAACAGTGACCTCAAAAATACCTACGGGAGTGTGCGTGTGGCCATTGAAGGCATGGGGTATCTCGATAGTGGCGTGCTCAAACTGGGGGCTTTCCTCTCAGACCATGTCAAACTTGGCATCGGTGTTCATCTCACAGGCGGGGCCATCGTCGGCCCGGGGAGCAACATTTTTGGGGTTCACATGGCTCCCAAAACCGTCCCCTCATTCATCTGGGGGGGAGACATTTTCCGCGAGTATCGCATTGACAATATGATAGACGTTGCGCGAAAGATGATGGAGCGGCGCAAGCAGATAATGACCCCGGAGTATGAGGCAATGATGCGTTCAGTATTTGTGATAACACGCGGCTCCCGCGCAATCGTGCAACAACGTCCTCCCCTGAGCGGGGTTTCTGCCTCCCCCACGCTCTCCTCCCCTTCTACTCCTGTGGGTACGGGCGATGGGCGAGATGGCGGGGGAGAACAGGGAAATAGGGAAATAGGGGCGGGGCCGCTCTGAGTAATGCTCCTGCTCCAGAGCACCCCCACCCTGAGCTATCGTCATAGCTCTATCCAGACCTTCCAGACCTTATCCAAAAAAATTGGCGTTTTTCTGAATATAACTGTCCCATTTCTCCGGGACAGCATCCGAAACAAAAATAGCATCCACTGGACACTCTGGCTCACAAGCCCCGCAGTCAATGCACTCATCGGGATGGATATAATACTGGTCGTCCCCTTCGTAGATGCAATCCACCGGGCAAACGGCAACGCAGGCCGCATCCTTTACCCCGATACACGGCTCACAAATGACATAAGCCATTCCTGTCCTCTTCCTTTCTTTCTGTCCTTTTTGCTTTCTTCCACACAGTACAGGTTGCCGGGCTGTACATATCAAACAAACCCAGGCAACCTGCAAAACGGTACCTCCCCTGTTATTTTCCGTCCAACCGGACCGACCATGAGGCAAACCACGCTCCGGGCCCGCAGACCCCGGCATCAGGCCCCAAAGAACGACCGGGCCTTCTGGATGTAGCTGCTCCATTTCTCAGGAACATCGCTATCAGGCATAATCGCCTCAACCGGGCACTCATACTGGCATGCGCCACAGTCCATACACTCATCCGGGTTGATAAAGTATTGGTCGTCCCCTTCGTAGATACAATCCGATGGACAAACGGCAACACAGGCGGCATCTTTTACGCCGACGCATGGTTCACAAATAACATGAGCCAATTTCGTTACTCCTTCAACCAATAATACAAAACATAAACCATATGCAGTGGATGCTCTCCACCACCACGTGACGGGAAGAAACCTTCCCACTTTTCAAACGTTTCTAACTATAGCATATTTGCGGATCTTGTTCTACTACCAAAGTCCCAGAACGCTACTATGCGCCCGCAATGCGGGCCAACCCGCCGGGGTCAAGCACAATAATGCGCCCCCGCTCAAGGCGAATCAGTTTTTCTTCGGCAAGACGACGCAGAGCCCGTCCGGCAATCTCGCGCACCGTGCCGGTTCGTTCGGCCAGTTCCTGGTGGGTGAGGCGGGCCGTGCCCTCTTTTCCCTCAATGAGGAGCTGGCGGGCCAGCCGCTCTCGCACCGAGCGGAAGGCCAGGTCCTCAACCAGGGCCACCAGCTCGCGGAGCTGGCTGGCCATTTCGCTCAGGGCCGCCAGGGCCAGGTCAGGATGTTTTCGCACCAGGTTGAGCATCTCTGCACGAGGGATGAGCAAGCACTCGACGGGACTGCGGGCCTGGGCTGTGGCGGGGTTGGGCTGCCCATCAAAAATGGGAACGGTGTTGAAGTTTTCCCCGGCCTTGATGGTTCCGAGCACCTGCTCCCGACCATCGGGCGCAATGCACGAAAGCCGCACCCGTCCCCGCAGCACAATAAACAGTCCTGGCGGTTGCTCGCCCTCAAGCATAATCTGCTCACCAGGCCGAAAGGCGTGCCGAAAGGTACGGGTGCTTATATCTTTCCTTGTCTCTTCGTCAAGCGAGGCAAAGAGCGGGAGAGAACGCAGGTCATCAAGGATTGCCATATCGCTCTTATTATATATCAAAATTGTCGGGTTGCGTTCTCTGGCTTCTGCCAACCCAAAACAAACCGGAGTGGTATCATTCTTCTGCCACAGCCTGGCTTACCCTTGTGGGAGAAGAAGCCGTAGACGCAAACGCAGGAACTTCGTCGGGGGATGGCGAATCGCCCATCGGTTTGCTGGCCGTCGTGCTTTTCTCCTCCGGGTGGGGGGTCGGGTCGCGCTCCACCTCGCGGAGTTTGACAAAGAACTCCCGACGCTGTACCTTTTTCATCACCACCAGGGAAACAACGGTTGCAACGATGATGCCAGGCCAGAACAACGCTGCAAGGTTGATCAGGACAGGTACAACAAAAACAACGGTATAACCCACAGCAAAGACGATACCAGAAATGATGTGAGTCTCAAAACTGGGACACGTCACATACTTCCGGTCTTGTGGGCTGAGATGCGAAAGGTCTACCCCATATTGCTCCATCATGATTTTTTCCCTTTCCTATGGTGCAACATTCAACAGACATGGTAATTTTTCTGGCTCACTTTCTGGCTCACAAGAGTAGCATAGAGTGGTTATTCTGGCAACCCGCAGCCGGGGTCGGGCAGGCTCTCTTTGCTGACAAATTGCTTGATGATGAGGCAAAATTGCTCAACGGCTTCTTTTGAGTGGAACAGATCGTCTTTGAAAACGTAGTCGTTTGCCCCCAGGGAGATTGATTGTTCGACATCGCCAATGCTTTCGCTGGTGGTGAGCATTATCACCGGGATGCTGGCGGTTTGCTCGTTTCGCTTGAGCCGCCCCAATATCTGGAAGCCATCGAGCATGGGCAAGTTGATGTCGAGGAGCACGAGGAGTGGAGGATCGGCACAAGCCTTTTTCCACCCTTCCACGCCATTCTGGTATATCTGCACCGGGTAGCCAGAGGCTCGCTGGGCCAGGTGTTTGAACTGGAGGGCCTGGCTCCGGCTGTCCTCAATCAGGAGGATGTATGGTTGCTCCGTCGTCATTGTGTCCTATCCTGTTCGTCCCCCTGTCCATTGCCTTGATTGTTGCCCTGGATGTTGGCTTGCTGGTTGGCCCGGTTATTATCCCCGTTATTATCCCCGTTATTCTCTATGGCAGGGAGCCAGAGCAGGGGGGATGCATAGTCTACGGTTTCGATGATGCGTTGGGAAGGCTGACGGCCCGGCTCCCAGAGCCATACCTCGCCCGGTGCGGTATTCTCAAAATGGGGTTGGTTTGGGGAGACATCGGGTTGCCAGCCGGGGGGCAGGAGCACCGCGAGGGTGGTGCTGTCGGGCGACCAGGCCACGTTGGCTGCGCGGGGCAACCGCTCAACGAGTGAGGCCGTTGCAGTATGCGCGCCATCGGGCAGGGGGATTTCTCGCGTTTCGCCACGGCGCAGGATGCGTACCTGCCATTGCTCGTAGCCTTCCCATCCCCGTGCATTCTCTGCGTCGTGCTCGACAATAGCGATATGGAGACCGGCGGGGGCAAAACGGGGAGGCAACAACCATCCACTCCCCACATCGGCCAGGCTCCCATCGCCAGCAAACGAGCCGCCAATCTCCGTATAGTTCATATCAACAAGGGCCTGATAGCCGAGAAACCGCTGGTAGGCCAGGTCGTCCCCATCGGGCGACCAGGCCGGTGCATAGACAAGCAGTCCGCTCTCTGGCGTTTCCCCATCGGCAACGGCAAAACTCCACCCGTGCTCTCCCTTGCTGTTGATGAGGCGGATGGTGTTGGCGGTGTTGGGAAGGTCGGTTTTCTGTCCTGCGGGGCCGGTCTGTTCGGGCGGCGTGGCAAAGGCAATGCGCCGGCCATCGGGCGAGAAGGCGGGGTCGCAGCCTGGCTCAAAGGAGATTTCCTTGTCTGTATTTATGTCAATCATGTGGATTTCGCTGGCCCCACACCCGGCGGCCCAATCGGATCGGGTGAGCGGACGCTGGAGATTTGCCGCTGTTGAACCATAGGTAAGCTGAGTACCGTCATTGTTCCAGGAAAGTCCCCCCTCGGCGCGAGTGTTACTGGTAAGCTGACGTGGTTCGCTCCCATCGCGGGGAACAAGCCAGATCTCGCCCGACCGTCCGCTGTCGCGTATTACGGCCAGCATTGCCCCACCGGGTGCAGCAGCAAACTCGCTCACCCCCTCGGCAATCTGACGCACTCTCCCCGTGGCAACATCAGAAGCCATCAGATTTCCCTCGCGCAAAAAGAGGATTTCTGCGCCAATGGAAGCGGGGGGAGACGGAGTATCCGGCGTTGCTGTTGGCAAGGGCGACGGGGTGGGAGAGGGGGACGCAGTTGGTGTTGGCAGGGGCGGCGAAGTGGGAGAAGGATGAGGGGAGGGAATCAAGGTTGCGGTCGGCGGGGGAGGGGGAGATGTCGCGGGAGGCGAGGGCATTGTTGCTGTTGCTGCTGCTGTTGTTGCTGCTGTTGTTGCTGTTGGCGAGGGGGAAGAAGCAAGGGGAGCCGAAGCGTCCGCATCCATATTGCCCGCCACGCTGCCACACCCGCCAGCCAGCAGCAGTAGCACCCCTGACAGGATGGACAGAAGGGGCAACAGGATATTTCGGTTAGCTTTTCGGTCAGAGTTTCGATTACAGGAAGTAACCATAAAGGGATAGCTCCTTTCGTTTCCTTCCCTTGTAGTATAGCACACTCCGGAAACGGCGTTCTGCCCACTACCAGACGTTGTATGACGGCTCTATCATTTGCTCTTCAGCGTTTCCTCATGGTTTCCTCAGCCCCTTTCCATTCACCTATCGGGCACTTTTTGCCATCATGAGGGCAAGAGGAAAACAGAAAGCAAGGATGTCGAAGCAAAAGGCAAGAAAGAAAAGGAGATGTGTCATGATACGTATTCTTCCCCTGAAGCCAGGAAACTTGATTCATACACGGGCTATTCTCTCAATGGTTATCCAGAGTGTGCTTGACTATGGCGATATGGACAGTGATACCCGTCTGCTGGCCTGGAAAAGCTGTCAGGGGCAGTGGGCCGGAGCCTTCTCCGAAACGGGCCGCATTGTCGGCGCGGCCTGTGTGATACCGCTGGATGATGGCGTTTCAAGCGGCCTGCTCTGGCTCGAAGTGCTGCCCACACATCAGCGGCAGGGCATCGGAACAGCCCTGTTTATCTGGGCGCAGGAGCAGGCACGGGGCAATCTCGTTATCAAGAAAGTACCGAGTGCGTCTGGCTTCTATCAGCAGGTGGGGAACCGTCTTGCGGCGTAGGGAGTAGGGACTCTCCTCTCAGCGGGTCGCCAGCAGCACCCCTGAGCACTGCTTCGGCAAGACACCCCCCGCGACAGGTGGCAAAGGCGGTGCAGGCGCGGCACTGGTTGGGCGCGAGCGAACGCCACGAGGCCATTGCTCTCGAATGCCAGGCCGCCGTGAGCGAGCCAGTCAGGATATTCCCTGTGGTCTGGGGCATATGATTGCAGGGGCGCATGTTGCCCCACGGATCAATAGTGCAGGAGGCGATACCCGCCAGACACCCGGCGGCGGACGTTCTGGCAAAACAGAGCGGGAGCGCGGTCCCTACTCTGGTTGGAATACCGGCCCTGTTTAGCCGGGTAATGGTAGCAATGGCCCGCAACAGGTCGGCGGGTTCGGGCGCAAGCGGGGGAGCAAAAGGGCTACCGATGTAGCGGTTGAAGACAGCCCCCGTCGTACCGAGAGACTGCGAAAGTCTGGCAATGGCTTCTATCTGGAAGTAGTTGTGGCGGGTCAGCACGGTATTGGTATGGACAACGTTTCCCACACGGGCTGCCTGCTCAATCGAGCGCAACGTCTGGGCAAACGAGCCGCGCACGCCGGTAAAGGCTTCGTGGGTGGCGGCATCGGCCCCATGCAGCGAAATGAGTAACCCGGCTCCTTCGGGGAGTTTCTTGAGCAGGTCAATGATGCGCTCAGGCTGTGTCCAGAGACCATTGGTAAAGAGCGTGAAGGGGATACCCCGACGATGGATGCTGGCGAGAATGGGTTCCAGCTGCGGGTGTGCCGTTGGCTCCCCCCCGGTAATCTTGATGCGTCTGGCGTGGGGCGCAATGGTGGCAATGATCCGCTCCCACTGTTCGGCAGTCAGCGGGGGAGATGTGTCTGGAGAGGGGGGAGGGGAGCAGTGGCGCAGCGGGCCGCGGGCCACAAAAACATTGCTACAGCCAGCACAACGGCTATTGCACCAGGGAGTAAGTTCCAGCGAATAGATTGTGGGGAACGCCAGCGGCACTGTTCCCATATGTTCGGCGGCAAACGCACAATCACAATCCAGGTCAACCGTATCTAGCGGGAGGAGACAGCGGCGCGGGTGGTCGGAGCTTCCCGAAAGGTTGGTCATCTTGCTTTCTCCCTACAAGCGAACTACAAGCAAACTATAAGCGAACAAGGATGTCTATACACAGCTCTTTCAAGGCAACCAGGGGCGAATCGGGGTTGACCGAGGCAAATTTTGCCTGGATCATCTGACACACCTCTTTTTGGACCTCCGGCGGGGATTCAAAAAACTTATCGCGTACCTGCTCAAAGAGATTGCGAAAGCTGGCAAAGCTGTAGGCGGCCAGAAATTCGCACGCATTCAGATAGTGCTCAAACGCAGCAATGAGCGTGTCCTGTGCATAGGCCAGGTTCCCCTCCAGTTCCATCAATCTTCCCTTTTCTAGCTTATAATTGTGGTCTTTGAGAATAGCCTGGACCTGTTGCCATCGCGTTTCGTCTTTGCGCTGTTCGCGGAAAAACGTCACCAGCAGAAGGTCCACGAGAACGCTGGCGACGAGGTGATCGTCCAGCACCTCGCGGGCAAGTTCCAACGCCTGCAGCCCGTGTTGCTCCGCCTGGGCATATTTGTCGTCCACTTCCTGGGGGGTTGCACCCTGGCTATTGAGCGATTTTGCCTCTTCCATATCAATGCGGGCGGCCTGCTGGTAGGCACGAGCGCGGATGTTGGGGAGGTCGCTCCGCAGGGCCCGCGAGAGCAGCAAGCGGGCCGTGTCGAATTTTTGCGCCTGGCATTCGGCGGCGGCCACATTCACCTGCATCAGCGCGGCATTGTTGGTATCGCCCACCAGCTCACAGAGATCTACCGCGGTGCGGTGGTAGCGCATCGCAAGCACATAATCGCCCATCGCTTCGGCAATGCGTCCCCTGGTCGAATAGCTAAACCCTAACCCATGAATGTTGCCCTGTTCGCGGCGCATCCGCAAGGCTTTTTCGGCCAGGTTGTCGGCCCGAACAAGGTTGCCATTGAGCATATAGACAAAGGCCAGATTATTGAGCGTTGCCGCATACTGGTTTGGCTCCTGCTCCTCATTGAGCATATGGAGCACCTGCAAATACTCGGTCTCGGCTTCTTTCCAGTGGCCCTGGCGACGGTAGGCCAGGCCGAGGCGGTTGTGTATTTTTAGCCGCAGGACCAGATCCTCGGAGGCTTCGGCCATCTCCAGCGCAACTTTGAAATGCGTCACCTTTTCGGCGGGGTCGGTGGTCGTGTCGGCCATCACCATACAGGCCTTGGCCGCATCGGCCGGGTCTATCTCTGGAGACTCCAACGAGGTTTCAACAAGCTGTCTGGCCCGCTCCCCCTCCCCCTTTTCGAGCAAAATCTGTGCAAGCCGCACCTGAAACCGCGCCGAGTCTACCTGCTGCGGCGCAACCCTGGGCACCGTCTTGACGATTGCATCCATTTGTGGCAACGAGTAGTGGTAGGTCAGGGCCTCGTCAAACAACTCGTTGAGATACTCCCACCCCTCCTGTTCCGAGAGACAGAAGTGGTAGTAGAGACAATCCATCTGCAAATCGCGCTTGGGCCAGTATTCATCGGGGATAAGGCTATGTTCCTGGGATTCGATGCTGGCCCCGGCACGCAAGGTTGGCTTCAGACTGCGGGCAAGTTTCTCCTGAATAATACCATTCAAACGATCAATCTCTGGCAAATAGTACTGGTCTATCACATTTCGTGCCAGCGATCTTCGCATTGTCCCATCGGGGTCGAGGTGGGTCCAGACATGCTCCAGGATGAGCCGCTGCACTTCCTCGTGGAGCAACCCTCCCTCGGAGAGCATAGACTGACGAATGAAGGGATGGGTATGCAGCTCAGCGATGAGTCCATCAAATGTGCTTTCGTCTTCCCCCGCTTCCCCCTCCTCGCTTGCCAGAACACGACGGAGGATGTCCGGGTTGTATCGCTGGTTCAGGTAGGAGAGGATAAGGAGCGCACGGTCAACCGGCCTGCTCCGGGCCCGAAGATCCTCAACGAGAAAAGGCTCAAACTGCTTACGATAGCTGGCCAGCGTTGCTTCATCGGGGCCATCCGACGAGCCATCCAGAACTGTATTCAGAAGGGTATCGAGGTCTTGAGGAATTGCCTGATGCTGGTTGAGCCATGTGGCCCCAAGCACCACCCGCACCGGGTGGGGGGGCGTGAGCAATATCGTCTTTTCGCGCACCGCCGGAGGCACCGCGGCGGTCTGGGCAACCGCAAAATACTGCTGCACCTCGTGTAGCGCGAAGGGGCCCAGTTCATAGGGATCGTGGCGGGTCCAGCGGCGGTAAAATTCTGCCAATTCCTGGTAGACCGAATGGGCAACGGGGGTGGGGCGGGCAGCCAGGATCATCACCGTATTGGGCAGGTTCGCCATAAGCAAATTGGTGCGCTGGATGTCCTCGTGTGCATTTTCAACATCAAGCGCATCGCTCAAAACAAGCGTCCGTTTTTCCTGGCTAATCTGCCAGATCAGGTCAATCCCAAAGTGATAGAGCCGGTTTTGCTCCTCGCGGATCTTGTCGGGATCAAAGTCGCCCTCCTGCAACATTTCCCATTCAGCCATCCGGGTATGGTAGGCTTCAATCTGTTGCTCGGACATATACGCGCCAAACTGCTCAATCACATGCAGGCTGAGGCCGGGCAAACTCTGGGGGCGGGCCTCGCCGTAGTCAATCCGCACAACAAGAATGCTCGGATTGTGGCGATGGCGGAGATAGAGTTGCTGGAGGAGCCAGGTTTTGCCCACCCCGGCTTCTCCGATGAGCGGCAGCATATGCCGTCCTCCGTCGGGATCGAGAAGCATTGTCTCTATCATCTGTAGCTCTTTTTCCCGCCCGATGAATATATCCTGCTCTCGCATGCACCGCTCCTTCACCTGAGCTAGAAACACTTCGATGCTGTAATCGTTCAGGCCCCCACCTGTCTTCCCCCCAGCGGGGGGAGGGATTGGGAGGGGGGGAGCTTCGCCCGCCATCGCAGGAGCGATACTCCTTGTTCTGAAGGATTATATTTATCCCCCCCTGAACGATTACTTCGATGCTTATGGTGTATTATACCAGACAATGCGCCGCTCTTCCGGTCCGGCACTGGTCCGTACCTGTTCACGTTTGGGGAGAATTCCCCTGGGAGCACAAGCGTCCCGCTTGCATCCGGGCGGACAAAATGCCCTCCTCTCGCTCCCTGAACCCCAAACCCTGAACCCTCTCGCTGGTCCAGTTCTTGCAGGAGAACAGGGCACAGGCACGCTGGCAGACGCGCACGAGAAAAATATGCCGTCTGGCATATGGAGCAAGAGCCAGGCACACCGTATACTAGGGGGCAGGAATAGTTCTTACTGCCTGCGCTTCTGAAAAAACCGTTCTTTTTCATTATTTCTGGTCCATATCGCTGCGTAATTTTTGTCCATGCCTTACGTTCAACCCTGTAGGTAATCGTTGTGCAGGCACAACGCCGGGCTTCAAAAAACCGTTGCTCGAACCTGGGCAGATAGGGAAAGGGTAGGATGCAAAACGCGGTAGTGCAACAAAAACAACGTTGGCAGCGTCTACATAGGGATAGGGGGAGAGAGGGTATAAAGGAAGATCCGGCAAGGAAGCCGTGCTGCAACAGGAGACAGAACCATGAAAACCATCCGTGGGGCACGTATGATAGATAGTGATGAAATGAGAACCAGCAGGTTTGCAGTGGCCGGCGAGGAAGAGGATCTGTGGGAAGAAGATGAGGATGTGTCGGAAGATACCGACCTTTTGAACGAAGAGGAAGAACCCGACGCACAAAAGAAGGGCTTTCTGGATGATTCTGTTCAGCTTTATTTGCACGAAATAGGGCAGGTTCCGCTACTCACGGCGCAAGAAGAGTACGAACTGGCTCAGCGGGTTGCCAACGGGCAGGATGCCCAGGAAAAACTCGAAAACGAGGAGTATCGTTCAGGAACCGAGCGTCTTCAGCTTGAACAGGCCATGGCCCTGGCCGACGATTCCCGCCGCAAACTCATTCAAGCCAACCTGCGTCTGGTTGTCAGCGTTGCAAAAAAATATATTGGCCGTTCTATGTCGTTTATGGACCTTGTGCAAGAGGGAAATATCGGACTGATGCGAGCCGTCGAAAAATTCGACTATCGGCGCGGCAATCGGTTTTCCACCTATGCAACGTGGTGGATACGACAGGCTGTCACCCGTGCTATTGCTGAGCAGAGCCGCCTCATTCGCCTGCCAGTGCATCTAAGCGATTCGATTGTCCGGCTGCGGCGAATGGTGCATCAGCTTGAGCAGCGGCTTGAGCGTGAGCCAACCTATGAAGAGATTGCCGAAGCTCTGGAGATGCAGCCACGCAAGGTGAAGCGGTTGATGCAAGCGGCCACGCAACCGATTTCGCTGGAACAACCGGTGAAGAACAATGATCGCGAGGGGCGCGTTGTCGAGATGCTTGCAGACGAAACGCTTGAATCTCCGATTGATATTGCTGCACAACATATGCTAAAGACCGAGTTGGCGATAGTATTGGAAGGGTTGCCAGAGCGCGAGCGCAAGGTGCTGCTTCTGCGCTACGGCCTGACCGATGGCCGCCGCCACACGCTCGAAGAAGTTGGCGTGGCGTTTGGCATCACTCGCGAACGAACCCGCCAGATTGAGGCCGAAGCCCTGCGGCGGCTACGCCACCAGAGCATGGGCAAGCGTCTCCATAGTTACCTGGAATAGGCAAGCAAAGCAAGCAGATGGCCATTGCTACAACAGCCAGCCAATGTATTGCAACACATCGAGGGGGAGTTTCCGGAGAGCCGGTGGCTCCCCCTCTTTGTTCTCCCGGTCACGCTTGAAAAGGAAGCGCAGACAGATCGAACATTGAACGCATGCGGACTTGGGATGCCTCGAAAACATCTCTGAAGCCAACGACCAGCAATCAGCAACCAGATTTTGCCGGTTACTGATTGTTTCGTCTTTCTTGGGAGCATCCCGTGCTTTTTGCTATCCCTCGCTGCTGCGGTCCAGAATCACATAGAGCAATTCCAGGAGCGTGTTTTTCACACTTTCGCGGTCAACGGCAACACACGGGACGACCTTGATATGGGGGGGTTGACGCAGAGCCAACCGCAACTCATCGGGCGACCAGGCGTTTGGCCGGTCTTGCTTGTTGGCTGCCACAACATAGGGCGTATCACGGTAGGAGATAAAGAAGTCAATAATGCGATTGGTCTCGCGGAATGTTTCCGGACGGGTACTGTCCACCAGGATAACCAGACCAAGCATTCCTTCACTTAAGATCTCCCACATAAAATCAAAACGCTTCTGCCCCGGAGTGCCGAAAAGGTGAAGCACCAGGTCCTTGCTAATCGCAATGCGCCCGAAGTCCATTGCGACGGTCGTTTCCTTTTTAATGAGCTTGGTGTCATCTGATGCCCGCCGCTCGGTTGAAACGACCTCAATTTCGCTGATGGTTTTGATAAATTCGGTCTTACCAGAATTTACCGCCCCGCTGATAACCATTTTTACCGTTTGCACACCGAACCCTCCGCTATGGTTACGTGCTCTGACTGGAGCGCACAAATATTACATTTTCTCAATACGGCTAATGATACGTGAAACCAGACTTCTCTTGACTCTGGGGACATCGGCTCCCCCGCGTGGGGGGACGACTTTCTTCACAACCTCGACCAGCCCCGCTGTGGCAAAGCCATAGACCACCCGACACACATCAAAATCGGATAGATTGGTTTTCTGGGCGATGGTTGCAAGGGTATCT
Organism: Chloroflexaceae bacterium; assembly: GCA_034436975.1. Taxonomy (GTDB): domain Bacteria; phylum Chloroflexota; class Chloroflexia; order Chloroflexales; family Chloroflexaceae; genus JAAUSY01. Next base: position 26,146 of record DAOTUE010000011.1, on the reverse strand, counting down.
TTCCCATTGATGCGGGCAAAAACGCGCCATTCTTCGGGAGAGAGTTTCACCCCTTTGGCTTTTTCTCCGGGTTGGTCCACAAACCGAACAATCATATCGGTTGAGGGGACACGGTCTTTAATGCGCCCCCATTCATCAATGCGGCGCACCCCTTCCATGATCAAGTGTTCGACTGGCACCGGCAGCGGCATCACCGGGACATTAGCGTCCGGTTTTTGCCCGTGTTCAAATCGAAATTCCCCATCGGGCCACCCGAAGAGTTGGTAGACAATCGATTCTTCAATGTAGTTCTGGAGGGCCCGCTGCAATTCTTCCTGAGAGATGATATTTTTACTGACGAGAACCTGGGAAAGTGTCAGGCCATTGTCGCTTGCCCCGACCTGTTTTCGGGACTGTTCAAGTTGTTCCGGGGTCACTTTTCCCGATTGGATAAGCATACTATTGGTTGCGTGCTCATCCTCTCCTCGCGATGCATAGATAAGTTTTCCTTTTTCAAAGAAGAGGACCGCTGCATCCTGCCCACGAGAAAGGTGGAGGCACCCGGTTTTATACCCACGGTCAACGAGATATAAGAAATCAGAGAGGCCAAAATCCTGGATGTTGCCAACCAATGCCATCGTCTTGCCTCCGAGAGACTATTTACCACGGTTTCTGTTCATGCCTGGTACACTGAAACGGCCAGCGCGGAACATTCCCCATGCTGGAACGGTTGTATTTCAATGCCGTCGGCTTCTAAAACGGATTGCAACGCGACAATCGCTGTTGCTATCATTGTATCATCCGGTTCGCGGGTGGTCATTCGTTGAAAGAAGAGCGATGGCCCCACCAGCGCACGCACCCATGGGCGATGATAGTTTGCGGCCGAGGCACGCAAGAATTCATAGGCCAGCGCAGCTATCAGGGGAATAAGGACCACTCGTGAGATGATTTTGGCCCAGAGCGGTAGCCCCCCAAAAAAGAGAAAGACGACAAAACTGATGACCGCAACGACTATCAGGAAACTGGTCCCGCATCGAGGATGGATCAGGGGGAACCGACGGGCCGTTTCAACCGTGAGTGAGCCACCGGCTTCGTAGGCATTCACCACCTTGTGTTCGGCTCCATGATACATAAATACCCGCTGGATTTCGGGCATGCGGCCAACTGCAACGATATACCCGACAATCAATCCGAGACGAAGCACCCCTTCGACAATTTCCCGCACAACCAGTGGTACTCCCAGGTATCCAAGCGCACTTGCCAGGATAAGTGGCAGGACAAAAAAGAGTCCAATTGCAATGGCGAATGCGAGGACGACTGCGCCCATTGAGTAGTGTTTTGGGAGTTCTTCTTCTTCCTCTGCAACAACACTGGCCGAAAAGTTCAACGATGTTATCCCCAGGCGGAGCATATCCCACAACATGACCATCCCACGGAGCAATGGCAATCGTTCCCATTTTGCCCGTTTCTGGGCATCCAGGGGGATGTGTTTACAGAGGATGTTGCCCGAAGGGTGCCGCACAGCAACCGTTGCCTGCTGCTCTCCGCGCATCATGACCCCTTCCAGCACAGCCTGTCCACCATAGGAAAACTGCTTTTTATCCATCAGCGACCCTAATACGATATATGCTATAGAAGATTGAGAGACGGGTATTCCATCATTCTCTTTATCATAACATGGAACTTGCGTAAGGACAATAGTAAAGAAGTCCTGTTTCTCAAGAAACCTGAATAGTCGCTTTCGTTCTTGCTTCCGCTTGCTGCCCTCACGATTGTTGGTGTCGGGCTTCAACCGGTGCCTACACCCCTTTTTCTTCCTGCGGCTCGGTGCGCTTTCCGCGGCGGGCCAGCAGGCTGGCCGCCACCCGTACTCCGGCCAGGATGCTGGAAACGCGGATAATGGGAGAAGCAACCCGCTCGGCAAGAAAGACCGTTGTGGTGTTCAGGTTTCCGGCAGCATTGCGCACGTTCCCCGCTGTTGCACGAGAATTTTCGAGCACCTGGTCTACTTTCAGGCGCGTCGCTTCAACTTTGGGGAGTACGTTTTCCTGGGCAACTTTGTTGAGCGTTTGCACTGCATAGAGCAGGGCAATGAGGAGAACAATGACCAGGAGCGAGGCTATCATCTGAAAGACAGCCAGAATAACAATAGCTATATCACGCGATACAACGCGAAAATCTTCTGAAATCCATGCAAAGACGATAAACGCTATGGTGATAGTCAGGAGGACAGCAACTCCAACGCCTATCCACTTCCCCGCTTCTTTCACGAACGTCCCCCTTGTTTCTGCGGGGTTCTTGCCGGGCAGCCACGCTGCTGGCACCAACCCTCGGATCTTCTTGTTGCTTCTACTTCCAAATTGTCCCGACAAGGGTGATTATATCATACTCGTAGTCGAGAGGCAATGATGATGAGGAGCCAGGCCGCCAGCACGGTTTCGAGCACGGGGACTCCCGCCGGTTCGGGCAGGTTGTGCGGTAGTCGTAGTCCGGCCACATAGCTGATGAGGCTCCCCATCATTGCCGCCAGCAGAAAGATGGGGATCTGAAGCCAGCGTTTGCCCCAGAGGATATGGCCCAGGGTTGCGCTGGCGGTGGCGAGCAGAACCAGCAGGGTGAGGGCGGGGTCCAGGAGGGTCATACGTCTCCTTTTCGGGGGCCCGAAGCGATGATGCGCCCTCCCCCCACTACCCGATTGCCCTCGTAGAGCACGGCGGCCTGGCCAGGCGTAACGGCCCGCTGCGGTGTGACAAACTGAATCTCGACTTGCTGCTGGTCTGGCAATGGGATAGCCGTTGCTTCGGCGGGGATCGCGTGGGCGCGAATCTGGACCAGGCAGCGCAGGGGACCATCTGGCCACCTCCCGCTGGTAAATGTTACTTCATCTATCAAACACGTTGGGCGTGCTGCTGCGCTGGCGGGCCCGACAATCAGGGCGTTACGGGTTGCATCTATGTCGGTGACAAAGAGGGGTTCGGGGAATACGAGGCCCAGTCCTTTCCGCTGGCCAACAGTGTAGCGTGGCAATCCCTGGTGGGTGCCGATTTTGTGCCCATCCTGGTCGAGGATGGGGCCGGGGACAAAGGCCGTGGGCATTTCTTCGCGCAGGAAGCGGCGGTAGTCGTTGTCGGGGATGAAGCAGATGTCCTGGCTTTCGGGGCGGTTTGCTGTTTCCAGTGCGCGTTGTCGGGCCTGCTCACGCACCTCTTGCTTGGTCATCGGGCCCAGAGGGAGGGTGAGCCGGGCCAGTTCGTGTTGCTGGAGCATATAGAGCACGTAGGACTGGTCGCGGGCTGTATCTATGCCACGGAGAAGATTCCAGACGGGGGGAGCGAGGGGATCTGCCGGCTGGTGCTGCTCGATGCGGGCATAGTGCCCGGTTGCCACCCGATCAAACCCCATTGTCAGCCCTTGCTCCAGCAGCCGGTGAAATTTGATGGTGCGGTTGCAGGTCAGGCAGGGGTTGGGGGTGGAGCCGTGGGCGTAGTCTTTGATGAAGGTGTTGATGACGTGGTGGCGAAATTCGTGTTGGTAGTCGAAAACGTGGTGGGGCACGCCGAGCCGGGCGCAGACGCTCCGCGCCGCGGCTACAATATCCTGGTCGTGACCCATGCTGCGAAGGATCATCGTTGCGCCTTCAACGTGGTGCCCCTGCTCTCTGAGCAACGCTACGGTGACTGAACTATCTACGCCGCCGCTCATAGCGACGAGGATGGTTGCCATTTCGTTTCCCTATCCGTTTAGCGAGCCGTTTAGCGGGCGGTAAAAACCCCCTCCTGCCCCGTTGCTTCCTCCCATTGAACCACAACGTTTTCTACTTCGGCGGCGGGCGGCCCGCGGTGGCACCAGGAAATAAGCTGCTGGACGGCGGCCCGCTCTCCCTCGAACACGGCCTCAACGCGCCCATCGCTCAGGTTTTGCACCCACCCGCGCACTCCGGCCTGGCGGGACTCCTCGCGTGTGGAAGCCCGAAAAAAGACCCCCTGGACGCGCCCGGAAATAAACACTCGTGCTCGTACCATATTCACTGGTTTCTCCTTTCGCATCTATAGGTTTCTCCCCGGAGTATAGCGCAGCATCGCCAGCAGTGCAAAATTCCCCTCATTCGTACCGGTTCAGAATCAGGGGAATTATTCGTAATCGTTCAGGCCCCCACCTGTCCTCCCCCCAGCGGGGGGGGTGAACGATTACAAACAAATACGTCATCTGGCATATCTGCGATTTAGCCACCTGACGGATAGAGAATCGGGCAAGATATGCGAAACTAGAAAGCACGAAAAAGCAATGTTTAACGAGCAGAAACCGGAGGGAGAAGAACGCTATGGAAAACGGATCGAACTATCGAACGCTTGCAATGGCTATTGTGGCGCAGGCCCTCGAAGACGCAGAAGGAAGCGCGCAGCAATCGCACCAGGCTCGCCAATGGCTCGCAATGCAGCAGGTCATCTCAATAGCTGGCGTGGGATTATTCGGGAATGAGGAATATTGCCAGATGTGCTATTCCTCCGGTGCTCCCCCGCAACATCGCGGGCACGACGCGACTCCTTTTCGGGCAAAACTTCTCCACTAACCAGATAAAGAAAGTGATATATCAATGGCGACAGGGAAAACATCCACACTCAGGAAAGATGATCTTTCGTGTGCATTGGGGCAGGAGGGGAAAGCGGTTGATGCGTTTATCGAAGAGGATACCCATTGTCATGTGTGTGGAAAGCCCGCGACACGAATGGTCTGCATCAGCACAAAAGATCGCACCAGCGTTTTTCTCTTTTGCGACACTTGCTACAGGCCGGGCAAGCGGTAGCGAGACAAACTCTTCCAAGAAACGAAAGAACGAGTTTGCAATGATGAGAAAATGATGAGAAAACGAGAACAGCAGCGAAGCCAGTCATACCTCGTCTGGCGGCTCCGCCGATTCCTCAAGACGACGAACATAGCTTACCGACGGGTCTATCTCCAGCGTCCCGTAATTGGGAAACTCCACCGTAAGCAGTTCGTGCCCATTTCGTACCCGGCTGGTATGCACAACTCCGTTGCCATAGGAGCGGCAGAAAACCCGGTCTCCTGTTTTGAAATAGGGTTCGACGGGAAACGAACCCGATGATTCCGACTGGTTCTGACGCAATGCATTGCCGTGGGTTTCCTGATTTTCCCGGTCCTGGTTCTGGCGCAGCTTTTGCAGGCGGGCAAGGATGGCGTTGGTGTCGGGCAACGGGTCCTTTGGGAGCGCAGGCTCCAGCGCATCGGCGGGGATGTGTTCGCTACGCTGTGGCGCGGGGTCGCGCTCCTTCCTCTCCTTCCTCTCCTTGCCCTCTGGCTCCTCCGGCTGTGGAGGTTGCTTTTTTGTGCTGGAACGTTTGCGGGTGGTTCCCCCACTCTGCGATTGCTTCTTGCTGCGTTCTGGCAGGGCAGACGTGGGGGGGGGCGCATCGGGTGGCCTGGAGCGGCCTGTCCGGATAGGGACTTGCTCTGCTTGCTCCCCCTGCTCTCTCTGGTTTGCCCGCTCTGCCTGCTCCCCCTGCTCTTCCTGATTGATCTGCTCTGCCCGCGCAGTTCTGCCCGAAGGCTGGTATGATTGCTTTTCAGCCGCTGTTCTGTTGGCGGCAGGCTCCTTCTGCTCCGTGGCGGGGGGCGGGGGGGGGCGTTCGGCGGTGCTGACCACTGGCTCCGCAAGGGGCGGGGAAGCCGGTTCGCGTGTTCTCCTCTGCCCCACAAGAAGCTCCAGCAACCAGTCCATATCCGTCCGCGCCATCTGCTCCAGCAGCGTATCACCGCGGCAGTCCAGCGCAACATCGTAGGCAATTGGCAGCACATCTTCCAGGTTCTCGTAGACCCACGCGGAAAGCCCGTTGCCGCCCGGCTGCGCATCTATCAGGTAGAGGCGATTGTGGCGGGCATCGTAGGCCGGCACAAGATCAGTCGGCTGACAGAGCACCAGCAGCGGGAGAGAGGAAGCCAGCGACCACCCGACAAACTGCCCGACCACCTGAAGCGCATTCTGGAGATCGATCCAGATGGCGGGCGCGGTCCAACGCGAGGCCAGCGGCGGCACGAGGGCCTGGTCAACCGGCTTGTTTTCCCCTTTGCCCTCGCAATAGCCATAGATTTCCTCTTCGATGACGACGCGCCCCCAGGCAACGGTACAATCGCGCACCAGTCGCGACTCACGCTCCTCGCGTATGGTGATATTGCAGCGGCGCAATGGGAATGTCCGCCGTTGCTCGGAGTCAACGCGGAGCGAGAGCGTGCCGGCTTCGTCGTTGCGGTCAACCACACGATAGCCGGAGCCGCCAGGGAGCATTGCGGCCCCATAGAACCCCCAGCGATCAAACAGAGCCGCATCAAGCGTGCCTATTGCGCTCCCCCGCTCATTGTAGACGGCAACCATTGCGCTCCCGGCGGTCCGCAACCCGAAGCCCGCGTAGGGGTCGCCCGGCAGCGGTGCAGGTTTCCAGACGCTCGTTTCCGAGGGAAGGCGCACAAGCTGGTTGCGCCGCTCCAGACGGCCTACCATTGCCTCGGCCTGCCAGCCGGCAACCTCGGCCTCATCAAGCGGGTATTCGTAGGCAGCACAGATGAGATGCAGTGCAGCAGTGTAGGCATTGATGGGCGGGAGCCGCCAGACCGGGTGCGGCATATCAAGCACAAACGATGACGCGCTCTCGTGGCTCTCATCTTCAGCGATCAGCCGGGCCAGCGTGTTCTCCAGGGGACGGTTGCCAAGCAGAAGTACCGTCAAGAGCGGGGTCTGGTCGAATGCGCCACGCAGGAGCTGGCGCAAAAATGCCAGCGAACCGGGAAACCCCGCCAGCAAATGGATCTGGGCCATGTGGGGAATGGGGCCAACGCTGATGCGTTCGCTCTGCTTGCCAAGTTGCGCTTGCAGGAGCATCATTTCTAGCGCATCGCAGGTAATATGGACGCGGTAGCCCTGGGCCTGGTAGTGCAGCGCAAGGTGGACCGTATCGGCGAGCCGCTCGCTGCCGGCCCGCCAGACGGCCATATGGGATGCGCGGCGGGGAATGTCGTTGATGGGGATGACCCGCCAGGGAAACGCACTTACCTCCAGCAACCCATCGTCGGCCCCAACAACCTCGCTCAGGGTCGCGGCCATGAGGGGGAGCGCGGGAGCCAGTCGCAAACTTCGCTTGAGCAACCCGGAAAGGTGTGCGGCCGCCACCCCGTTGTAGTGTTCCACATCGGGCAACAACACAATTCGCAACCGCTCCCAGAATGGCGACCAGGTACGCTCGTGGTAGCGCAGGAGCCGCTCGTGCAGCACATCGGGCGTGGTAAACACCACGTCGGCCAGGGCAACATCCCGCGCTCCCTTTTGCAACCCGACAGGGGCAAACAGAAGCGGCTCGCTCATTGCCTGGTTCATCTGCTCAAACTCGGAGAGATACAGATCAACCGCGGAAGTATCGGGCAAGATAACCAACCCTCGCACATCGGGTTCACTCGCTACCACCTCCTGGAGCAGGAGCGAGAGCGTCTGCCGCGCTGCGTTCCCTCCTCCCATCAGGGCAAAGGGTTCGCCGCGCCGCCACGAGGCCAGCGAGAGCGAATGGTGCTGACAAAAAGCCGATCCCGTGAGCTGTATCCATGCCTGGATAATCTGCTGGTTGATGGGCAGGTGGCTTATGGGAATGCCGTGGCTCGATTCCAGCGCACGCAGCGAGAGGAGCGGGCTTGTTGCTCCCGGCCCACGCTGCCGAGCCATCTGTTCGAGTATGGGAATAACCCGTTGCATACCGTTTGCTTCCACAAGATGTGTGACGGTTGTGCCAAAAAACCCGTCTGCAAGCCAGTATACCCCATCCTGTGAGGATATTCAACCGTTTCTGCAAGAACGCACAAGAGTTGCCAGGAGCGAGAGATAGGGTATAATAGTGGGCAATGTGTCTGCTAGGAGAGGGACTGCCTGGGGGATAACAGGAATGGGATGATTACCAGCAAGACGATCAAGGTTCATGGCTATACCCTCCACTTTCTCGAATGTGGCAACGGTATCCCCGTTGTGCTGCTGCAAGGGTTTCCTGTCTCCGCCGACTACTGGCGGCCAACGCTGGAACGGCTCGGACGTAGCGGCTATCGGGCCATTGCGGTAGATATTCTTGGCTTCGGGCGTTCGGAAAAGCCCACCACAGCCCCCTACTCACTGCGGTTTTTTGCCAGACTGTTCGACGGGTTGCTTGCTGCGCTAGGGATAGCGCAGGCTGTCTTTGTGGGGCATTCGTTCGGGGGCAAGCTCGCGCTGGCAACCGCCGTGCTCTACCCAAAGCGAGTCAGCCAGCTGGTCCTGATGGACAGCGACGGCTTTACCCCCATCCCGCTTTTCATTCGCATCCCCGGCCCGCTCCTGCTCCTGGGTGAGCTACTCCTGTGGCTGGCCTCCAACCCCCTCTTGATACGGGCGCAGATGCAACTGGGGTTTTATGACCCCGCTCCCCACGTCACCACGGACCTTATCGAACTGGGACGGGCGGTGTTGCGGGTGCCCGAAAACCGCCGCGTCCTGATGCTGATGAGCCGCAACTACCGCGACAACGACCTGAGCCATACCGGGTTGCGGGCCCGCCTGGACGAACTACGCTGCCCGACACTTATTCTCTGGGGCGAGGTGGACCGCGTGTTTCCTCCCACGCTTGGTCAGGTGGCCTGCCGCGAAATTCCGACGGCACGGCTCGTCGTCATCCCCCGCTGTGGCCACTTTCCCCACATTGAGGCTCCGCGGGTGTTTCATGGGCTATTGATGGGGTTCCTGGCGGGGAGCACAAAGAAACAGCGGTAGAGACACAGAAGGAAGGGACTGCCCCCTTCCATCCAGATCATTTCACAACTGCTCACTTTTTTTTGGGAAAACCCAGGGAGCGCAAGCGTCTCGTTTGCATCAGGCGGGTAAGATGCCCGCGCTCCCTGGAGTGATACCCGCATTTCTGAACAGTTACGGCGTTTCGCTGTTTTGCTGTCCAATCTCCCTATTGCTGTTTTGCTTGTTCAGGGGGAGCACGCGACCTTATTCTGCGGCGTAGTCGGCTATCGCTGCTTCGCACGTATCGTAAATTTTGAAGAGCGTGTCGAAGCGGCTCTTGCGAAAAATCTCGCTAATCTGTGGCTGCAAGCCGCACAGCCGCAAATCCCCCCCCAGAGCCTGCACCGACTTGAGGTTCGTGAGCAGCATACGCAGGGCCAGGCTCGCAACAAAATCCACCCCGTTCATATCGGCCAAGGCCTTGCCCTTCCCACTACTACAATGGTTCGTGGTAATTTCCGAAATTTTGTTTTCTATTGCTGCCACCCCTACTGCATCAAGGCGACTGGGCAATTTGATTACCAGCACATCACCAACCTGCTCTACGTTCACGCTTGGAACCCCTTTCCCTGAGTCTCAAAAATTGCTTGTCAAGACAGTTGTACGAGTTATTATAGCATGCCTGTCCACTCACTTCACATTGTACGAGTGGCTTATTTCAGGCGTTTGGCAACCAACACCGTTATATCGTCTGCCTGGGGCGTGTCGCCAGCATAATCGTCTATTGATTGCACCACCAATGATACCACATCTTTTGCACTGCTCCCGATATGCGTTCGCAACAGAGCAACAAACCGGTCATCGCCATATGGCTCACCTTTTGCATCCATTGCTTCGGTCACGCCATCGCTGAAGCAAACCAGGAGGTCGCCCACTCCGAGGGTCAGCTCACTAGCTTCGTAGGTTTGCTCTTCGATAATACCAATAGGGAGGGCAGAACTTTCCAGTTCGCGCACGCTTTCCCCATCCGGACTGATGACGAGTGGGGGGTTGTGCCCGGCATTGATGTAGACAAGGCGGCCGGTTTCAGGTTCGAGCAAGCCATAGAAAATGGTGACAAACATGTTGCTTTCGCCATGTTCGCGGGCGGTATAGTCATTGGTAAACCAGAGTGCGCCAGTTGCCACTGCGTCAGTATTAAGGTAGTCACCATCGTAGAGCGACCAGGGAGCCTGAGATGAGGCGCGGATCAAGCTGCGGGTCAGTGCAACGAACATCGCTGCCGGCACCCCCTTGCCGCAAGCATCGGCCACAATGAGGGCCAGTCGCCCCCCGGCCAGGGTAATACAATCGAAGAAGTCGCCACCAATCTCGCGGGCCCCCCGGTTGAATGCCGCAACCTGCCACCCTTCGGGTTGCGGGATGGTGCGGGGGAGGAAAAATTTCTGGATACGGTGGGCAACCTCCAGTTCCTCTTGAATACGGTTGTAGTGGATGAGTTCGGCCTGGGCCGCTTTCAGGTCTTCGTAGGCTTTCATCAATTCGGCGTTCTTGAGTTCCAGCCCGGTGATCATCTGCTGGCTGGTGCTCCGGAGCCGCGAGGTACCACGCTTGAGCATTTCCACGGCCAGCACCGCGTCGCTGAGCAACAGCTTGTAGAAACTTTCCAGTTTGAGCACAGCAACCACACTGTCGCGCACGGCGCGGACGGTGGCGGAGCGGGGGCTATTGTCAATGGCGGCCATTTCGCCAATGATCTCACCAGTGAGCCGCACCTCCAGGCGAATTTCTTCGCCATCAACATAGGTAATCACCTCCAGGGCCCCATCAAGGATAACAAACGTGTCCAGCCCATCATCTCCCTGGTGAAAAAGTTCTTCGTTCTCGGCCAGGTGACGCTCCTGCACCTCACCGGCCAGACGTTCGAGGTCCGCATCGGAGAATCCATCGAAGATGGGCACGTTTCGGAGGCGTTTGAACATGGTTTCTTTCATCATTGGCCCTTGACGACGAGGAGTTCATTCCATCCGCTGGTCGCATCGTGATGATAGGAGAGATAATCGGAAAATTCTCGAACCAGAAACAACCCTAGCCCTCCGATGGTTCGATCCTGCACATCGCTGCATAGATCTGGCTCGATGCATTCACGGGGGTCGAAGGGGCGGCCCTGGTCGCGGATGATGACATGGAGTGAGCCATCATTGAGTGTGCAGCGTAATTGAATAATCCCTTGATTATCCTCTCCATATCCGTACTTTATAATGTTCGTTGCGATTTCTTCTATCACCAGTCGCATCACGTAATCCTGAGTATCGGAAAGCGACATGGTACTGGTGACACTATCAACAAAGTCTATCAGACGGGGGATATTTTCCCAGATGGCGGGTACTTCTATGTTTTGTTCCATGCAGTGGTCCCTTTTGCAACCAGTTTGCAACCAGTTTGCAACCAGTTTGCAACCAGATGGTCTGTAACTCAACGAAAAACAACATAGATTGGCGGTAACATTCAGCTCTATCAGAATCTATAGGCAACCTGTTCTGTGGTCTCCTGTGGCTACTGGTAGTATACCATACAAAAAACCATTGCCAATAGTGCAGATGGTGATGAGGTGATGGTCTGGTGATGGTTAGCCTCTGGGCCGTTTCTGGCAGAGCGAGTCGCGGCGCAGGTGGGATGGGCCGAGTAGTTCGAGGGACTGGTCTCTATCGCGGGAAATCTGGTTGCTGAGCGTGTCCAGGTTGGCAAATTTGCGTTCGCCCCGCAGCCGATACCAGAACTCTAGCCGCAACTCCTGGCCATAGAGATCCCCCTCCCAGTCTATCAAGTGGGCCTCGACAGTCAACTGCCCCCCCCCGATAGTCGGGCGCACCCCCACATTGACAACAGCGGGAGCCGCCAGTCTGCTGGTGTGGGCACAGCAGGCGTATACTCCATTGGCGGGCACGGCGTGGGAGGGGGGAAGCTGGATATTAGCCGTGGGAAAGCCGATGGTTCTTCCCCGCTTGTCTCCCTCGACAACAGACCCGCGTAACGAAAAGGGACGGCCAAGCAACACATCAAGCCCTTCGACAATCCCATCGCGCAGCAGCTTTCGCACCCGCGAGGAACTCACCGTTTCGCCGGAGACGAGCAGGGGGGGCACCGAGCGAACGGTATATTCCAGCTCCTTCCCGATCTCGGCCAACCGCACCACGTCGCCCTCGCGCTGGTAGCCAATGGAAAAATCTCCCCCGACCCACAGCTCTCGTAATGGCATTATCGAGCAAATTTGCTGCATATAGGCATACGCGCTCATGGCCATAATTTCCTGGGTAAAGGGGGACACAATGAGTATATCGGGGTGGAGCGAGCCAATGAGTTCGATACGCTCTTCAATGCTCGTGAGCAACCAAATCGGTTGTTCGGGGTGGATGATCTGGGAGGGGTGCGGGTCAAACGTCATAACGATGCTGACACAATGCTGCTGCTGCGCCTGTTCGATGGCTTTTCGTATCAGGAGCTGGTGCCCTAGATGAAAGCCATCAAACTTGCCAATGGTCAGGATGGCTGGCTGGTCGGTAATTATCTGGTCAAGTGAGTAGAAGATTTGCACCGTTTCGTATTCCTTTGCATAGTTCCCCCTCCCTCCTGCTATTCCCCCTCATTCTCATCCTCAGTGGGGAGGGGCGTTTGAGCAATGCGCTGGAGTTCGTACAGCTTATTCAGTGCTTCGATGGGACTCAGCTCGTTGACATTGAGCCGCTTGAGATATTCAACAACCGGGTCTGGCGCGACATCAAAAAGGGAGCGTTGGCCGGCATTCATTGCCGTGCTCGTTGCTTTGTGCTTACTTTTTGCCGCCTTCGGCTCCGATGCTGCTGGCTCTGGCGGGCGGGTCATCGGCGTGGTAGGCAGGGTTCGCTTGCCGCTTTCGAGTTCGGCCAGCAGTTCGCTGGCGCGGCGAATGACGGGGCGGGGGATGCCGGCAATCTCCGCAACATGAATACCGTAGCTGCGGTCGGCGCGGCCCCGCCGCATCTGATACAAAAACACCACACGCCCATCGCGTTCAATCGCTGCCATATGGTAGTTTTTCACCCGCGGCAACACGGACTCCAGGTCGGTGAGTTCGTGGTAGTGGGTGGCAAACAGGGTACGACATTGCAGGCGCGGCTCGTTGTGGAGATATTCGACCACAGCCTGGGCAATGGCCATCCCGTCGTAGGTGCTGGTGCCGCGCCCAACCTCGTCGAGAACAATCATACTCCGCCGTGTGCTCTGCATCAGCAGAGCGGCAGTTTCGGTCATCTCAACCATGAAGGTACTGCGGCCGGTGGCGATGTCGTCCTGGGCCCCGATACGGGTGAAGATGCGGTCTACCAACCCGATTTCGGCCCGCTCGGCTGGCACAAACGACCCGATCTGGGCCATCAGGATGATCAGGGCGGCCTGGCGCAGGATGGTAGACTTGCCAGCCATATTTGGCCCGGTGATAACGAGGATTTGCTGCTCCTCGGTATCAAGCTGCAAATCGTTGGGGATAAAGGATTCTTCAAGTGCGCATTCAACCACGGGGTGCCGCCCTCCGCTGATATGCAAGGATGTGCTCTCGTTGAGGGTGGGGCGGATGTAGCTGTTGCGGGCGGCCACCTCGGCCAGCGACGCGACCACGTCGAGGCGGGCCAGGGCGCGGGCCGTGGCGCGAAGTTGTCCCCCGTAGTGGCTCAGTTCGGCGCAAATCTGGGCGAAGGTTTCGCGCTCATATTCAACAAGCCGTTGCTGTGCATTCAGCACCACATTTTCATACTCTTTCAGTTCCGCCGTGACATAGCGTTCGGCATTGACCAGGGTTTGCTTGCGCTCGTAGTGGGCGGGAATCTGCTTGCTATTGGCCCGCGACACTTCGAGGTAGTAGCCGAAAACTTTGTTGTAGTTGACTTTGAGCGATTTTATGCCGGTGCGTTCGCGTTCGCGCCCCTCCAGGCTGTTGATGTAGTTCTGGGCATCGCGACTGGCCTGAACCACCTGATCAATCCGCTGGTCGTAGCCAGGCCGGATGACGCGGCGGGGCTTGCGCTCGCCCTCTTCTCCCTCGTCCAGGTAGTTGGAGTTTCCGAGCAGGCCGGGCGGGTCATCGTCAATCGCCTGCTCCAGCAGGTTGAGTACATTGTTGCAAGGGGCAAGCAGGTCGGGCAATGATTGTGGTCCAGCAGGGGGGGTATCTGCCGGAGTGTCCTGCTCCGCTTGCTGGCGTGGTTCGGGCAGTGGTTCCACATCGGAAGCGGGAGGCGATGTATCCGTTTTCGCTGGTGCGGATGGTTCGGGAGCGTCTGCTCCCGTCTCCTCACCTGTGCCAAAGAGATCGTCTCCGGCAACCCGCGGGGGCGGGGCCCGGCGGGCCGGCTGTGGCGGCGGCTGTTGTGGAGATACCGGCTGGTCTCCCTCGCGAGGTTGCTCCCTGCCTGCCGGCTGTTGCCCGCCGGAGGGGAGGTGGCGGCGGGAGAGCGGACCTGACATTTCCTGGTTGTCCTCCGGCTGGAGCAACACCTCGCGTTCCCCGACTGTGTCTATGATGATGGGCAGGGCACGAAGGGACTGGCGCAAATTTGCCAGATCACGCGGGGTGGCCACGCTGACCCCATGCATCACGCGGTTGACCACCCGCTCCATATCGCCAATGCGGCCCAACTCCTGACGCAGCGTGGCCCGCATCAACCCATCCTCAAGCACACACGCCACCGACTCCTGGCGATGGTGGAGCCGGTCAAGATCGAGCAAGGGTTGCGAGAGCCAGCGACGGATCAACCGCGCTCCCATTGGAGTCCGTGTCGTATCCAGCACCCCCACGAGCGAGCCGGCAACGTTGCCGCTGCTCCCCTCCAACAGTTCCAGATTGCGCCGGGTTTGCGGATCGAGCAGCATAAAGGCACCGGTGGTATAGGCCCGCAACGTGGTAATCTGGGCCGCGCTGCTCCGTTGCGTTTCGTTGATGTATTGCAGCACAACTCCGGCGGCCCGCATTGCCTGGGGGCGATCTTCTAGCCCGAACCCCGCGAGCGACTGCGTGCCAAAATGCTGGAGCAGCATATCACGCGCTGTGCTCTCATCCCACCGCCAGTCTGCCACAGCGGTAATGTTACCGTGTGTCCAGCGGGTCATGTTCTCCTGGTCGAGCCGCCGCGCCACCCGCTCGTGGGGCAGGAGTGTTTCGCGCTCATCCTTTGTCATTGGCTCCATATCTTGCGAAAGACCGGAACTGGAGGGGGCCAGGCCGGGGGGGCGGCAGGCTTCGTCGGAGGAAACCAGAATCTCCGAAGCCATCAGGCGGGAAAGTTCGCCCGCAAGCTGGACCGTGGACCCCTCGCCCGAAAACTCCGTTGCCGCAAATTCGCCCGTGCTCAAATCGGCGTAGCTCAACCCGATGTGGTCGCCCTCGGTCAGCACCGCTACCAGGTAATTGTTGCGGGTGGCTTGCAGCATCCCCGGATCAATCACCGTGCCAGGCGTGAGCACCCGCACAATCTCGCGGTGGACAAGCCCGCGTTGCCGGCCTGTCTGCTCCAACCCGGAGGCAAAGACCGAACGGGGGCGGGTGTCGTTTTTGCTCGAAGGGGTTTCGCTGAGTTGCTCGGCAATGGCCACGCGGTAGCCCTGGTTGACCAGCCGGGCAACATAGTTTTCTGCTGCGTGAAAGGGAATGCCCGCCATCGGGCAAAACAGCTTCTGCGCTTTCTTGCCCGCGGCTCGCTCTGTGGCATACTCCTTGCGCGAGAGGACGACCTCCAGCAGTTCGGCAACGAGCTTTGCATCATCATCAAATGTTTCATAAAATTCCCCCATACGATAGAGCAAAATCGTATCGGGATACTGGGTTTTGAGTTTCAGGTACTGTTTGTACCATTCGTGGTGTTGGTTCTTTGCCATAGGCCTCTACTATCTCAATTTCTCACTCAATTTCTCATTTGCACGCAAGCGGGCACAACGATGCAAAAGCAGCAAGCACCCGGTCCCCTCGTATTATACTATACCGCCATCTCCCTGTGAGAGAAAACAGGAATGGGGGGAAAACAGCAAACCTCTCGCTACCCCCGCGAGAGGCTTTGATGCTATTGGGAGAGCACAAAAGACGACTGCTCCCCACATTATCTATAAACTGGTGCTACCGGTCACGCCTCACGAATAGCTTTGAGGATTTGCTCGTTGCTTGGCGTGCCGCGCTGGGCAAAAATAATCATTCCATTGCGCCCGACCACGTAGACGGTGCGGTTGATGACCGCGAGCGGGCCGAGATTCATCATGACAACATCATACTTTCGGGCAACCGTCTTGTCCTTGTCAACCAGGAGTTTGAATTGGAAGTCGTGCTTCTCCGAAAATTTTTTGTGGCTGAGCGCACTGCCTGGATTGATCCCAAACACAACCGCCCCTGCTTCCGCAAAATCCTGGTATTCATCGCGAATGCCGCAAAGCTGCTTGGTACAGACCGGGGTCTGGTCGCCAGGGTAGAAGATAAGCACAACAAACTGTTTTTCGAGAAACGAAGAGAGGACAATCTCGTTTCCTTTTTCATCTGCAAGGGTAAAATCGGGAGCAATATCGCCAACTCGTAACATGTATTCACCTCCGTATTATGTTATTTGCCTGCTTATTATTGTTTAGATCGTCTCAGGTCCGTTGTCTCATACCAAATGTCGCTCACCCACCACCAGCAGCATTGAGCGAACCGGCGGGATAGCGGTGACAAGCGCGGTCAGGGCCGCCTTTGCGAGAGTCTGCGCCGGGCGGCGAAAAACCTGCCCTATCTCCAGACCCACGCCTTCCCAGGCGGCCACATAGTGCTGCCTGACGACATGCAAGCCAGCCTTTTCAACCAGCCAGCATAGCTCACGCATGGTGTAGATGCGGCTGTGGGTGGTGTAGCGGGCATCGCCCTCTAGCATCATCTGTTTGCGAAATTCTTCTTCGGTATCCAGGCTTTGCCAGCGCAGCAGCCGGCCCATTGCCCGAAGCCTGTTTTTGAGATACAGGTCGTTCGGAGTGGTAAGAATGAGTTTGCCGCCGGGCACCAGCACACGCTGCATCTCGCGCAGGGGGGGCAGGGGCGAGTAGACCAGGTGCTCTATCACCTCGGAAAAAACCACGTAATCAAATGAGCCATCGGCAAATGGGAGCGGGTCGCGCTCCAGGTGGACCTGGCAGACAGGCACGCCGAGCCGCTGCCAGAGCGTCCGGCGCGTGGTGGGGTCGAGGTCTACCCCCCAGACACGGTAGCCCGCGCCAACGAGAAGTTGCGTACACTGTCCCGGTGTCACCCCCACCTCAAGCACCCGCGCCCCGGCTGGCGCATCGAGCGCATCCAGGATAGCGGCGTAGCGGCGGTGGTGCAGACGAAAATAGGCTTCTTTCCCATCGGCACGAGCATTTTTTTGGACCGTTCGGAAGAGTTGAACAGACATGTTTGAAAACCTGAAAAACGTATAGTATAATGGTTCCCTATGAACGAACAACAATCACCAGAGCAACCGTCCCCTTCTCAATCTGGTCTTCCCCAGTTGATTCTCCGCTGGCTTATCAGCACCCTGGCCATTTTTGTTGCCGTGTGGCTGGTGCCAGGCATTGAGTTTCAAGGACCAGGCTGGCAACTTGGGATCGTCGGCTTATGCTTCGGGTTTCTCAATGTCCTGCTGCGTCCCCTGGCCATCATCCTCACGGTGTTCACGCTTGGATTGTTCAGCCTCGTGGTCAATGCGTTGCTCCTTATTTTTACTGCAATCGTGGCAAGCAGACTGGGTATCCAGTTTACGGTAGATGGGTTCTGGTCGGCGTTTCTCGGCGGGTTGATCATCTCGTTGGTAACAACGATCCTGAGTCACCTTTCCGGCGACCGCCGCATTGTTATTCACATCCAGCGCGGCAACCACAACGACCCGGAATAGACCGCCCTCGCCCGCCCTTGCTCACCGGTCCTCTCCGTTTTCTCCATTGTCAGCATCGTTGTCGGTTTGCCCTTCCGAGCCTTGCAGGCCTTCCTGTCCCTCTTGTTTTGCCAGTTCCTCTGCAAGCAAGGTCCGTCGCAACACCTTACCAACGGTTGTCTTCGGCAGTTCCTCACGAAACTCGATTTTGCGCGGCAGCTTGTAGGGAGCCAGGCGGGTCTTGCAGAAATCTTTGACTTCCTTCGCGGTGAGGGTGCATCCTGGAATGGGAACGATGTAGGCTTTGACGATTTCATCGCCGCGGGTGGAGAGGGAATAGCCAATGACGGCGGCTTCCTGAATCTTCGGGTGCATAAAAAGCACTTCTTCCACATCACGGGGGAGCACTTTGAACCCCTGCGTGATAATCATGTCTTTCTTGCGGTCCACAATGAAGAAGTAGCCATCGGTGTCCGTTTTGCAAATGTCCCCCGTATGGAGCCAGCCATCCTCATCAACAGTAGTTGTAGTCTCGTCAGGACGTTTCCAGTAGCCTTTCATCACCTGGGGGGCCCGCACACAGAGTTCGCCCATCGTTTCGCTACCAGGTGGCAAGGTTTCTCCCGTTTCAAGGTCTACGGTTTTTGCTTCGACATCGGGAATGGGAATGCCGATGCTGCCTGCCTTGCGGTGCCCAAACACGGGGTTGCAATGGGTGACGGGTGCGGCTTCGGTGAGGCCATAGCCCTCAACCAGCCGTCCACCGGTCATTGTGTCGAATTTTTCCTGCACTTCAATCGGGAGGGGAGCCGAGCCGCTGATACAAGCCCGCACACTCTTCAGGTCATATTCGCTGACCCGCGGATGATTGACAATGCTGATATACATTGCCGGAACACCAGGGAAGATAGAGCAGCGTTCTTTGTGGAGCACCTGCATCAGGTTTTCTATGGGGCGCGGGTTGGGGAGCATCACCAGCTCTCCACCCAGGTACATGCTCAACAACACACAGACGGTTAGCCCATAGACATGGAAGAAGGGAGTTGCTCCCATAATCCGTTCGAGATCGTGGTGGTGTTTGTGGTCGGACACCCACTCCGCAATCTGGACGGTATTCGCAACCAGGTTGTGGTGTGAGAGCATCGCAGCCTTTGGGATGCCTGTCGTGCCGCCCGTATACTGAAAGAGGGCGACATCATCGGGGGTGTGTTGGGGGTCGGGGGGAGCAGGGGAATGTTGTTTCACCAGGTCATTGAAGAAGAGTACACCTGCATCGGGAGGGATCGTTACAGCATCTGGCTCTTTGCTCTGGCTGTGGCGCACCAGCAGATTGAATGGGAACGGGAGCAGGTCGTAGATATGGGTGACAATTGCTCGCTTGAGGGGGGTCTCGGTTTGAATATCGCGCAGGCGCGGCCAGAACAGGTTGAGCAGGACAATCGTTTCTGCGCCGCTGTCCTCAAGCTGGATGCCCATTTCGCGGCTAGTGTAGGTGGGGTTGATGTTGACGACGATAGCTCCCAGGCGCATTGTGGCAAAGAAAGCCACGACAAACTGGGGACAGTTGGGGAGCATCAGGCCGATGCGATCTCCCTTGCGAACGCCAGCGTGGTGCAGGGCCGTGGCAAACCGCCCCACGAGATCATCCAACTTGCGGTAGGACAAGCTCCCGCCTATTTTCAGCCGCCCCCCCAGGATATATTTGAGCACAAAGGTTGTTGCCCGACGGTTTCCATACGAACGCGCAACATTGGAAAACATTGTATCAAGCGTGGCATCGGGATAGGTGAGAGTTTTTGCTACGCCCTCCTCATAAAACTTGAGCCAGGGCTTGTCCATGCATACGTCTCCTCACATTTTCAGGTCAGGGAATTTAGAGGAATAGAGAGGGAGCCAGGCCCCCTCCCCGATACCCCATCATCGGTCCGTTTCTCATACGTCTTCGCGCAACCACCCACGCTCACGGGCAATGAACTTGATGGTTGCATCATCGGGCGGGTAGAGGCCAGCGGCCTGGTAGGCGTAGGCAAGCAGAGCCGCCCCGCCAATCGTTCCGATGCCGAGTCCGAGCAGAAAAACAAAGGCCCCAAAGATCTTTTTCATGGTCTGAAACTCCTTATTTTGCGTGATTTTCGGGATATGGCTAAAGGCTTATGGCTACCAATCGAAGGCTCATGGCACCGCTCATAGCACCATGGACCACGGACCACAATCTGATTACAACGTTTGTATCATACCGCATAGCTGAGGAAAAAGTCAACCGCATTCTCCGAAATTCCGCACAGGGGGAGGGACGGTTCCGTCCCCGTTGCTGAGTATTTTTTCCCCTTACCCACCGGGGTAAGAGGAAAGCCTTGTGGTGCCGAGGGAGGGAATCGAACCCTCGACCTAACGATTATGAGTCGTTCGCTCTAAACCGCTGAGCTACCCCGGCTAGAAACAAGGATGCTCAAGCACGGCCATATAGTACCACGGGGAAAGGGGAGCGTCAAGCGAAATTGCTGAAAATTAAACGGCGGACACCCTGGCGGCAATGTCCCGTTTCCCCTGGATGAAGTGGGAACATTGCCGCCTTTTGCATTCTTTGTTTTCCTGGCTGGGGGGACTTCCCAGACAGTGACTTTGCGGGCTATCGAAACAGGCTCCGTATCCAGCCAATAAACTGCTGAATGCTTCCCCGTACTTCATTGACGTTTTCCTGGATCTGCCCGCGAGAGTCCGGGGCCTGGGTGTCCTCATTGGGAACCAGGAACCACAGGATGGCGTAGACCAGTGCGCCAAAGCCATTGAAGAATGCCAGAACAACAAACCCCAGGCGCACCAGCAGCGGGTCAATGTTGAAATAGGTGGCCACCCCGCCGGCCACACCGGCGATCAACCGTTCCTGGCGGCTTCGTCGAATACGCTTCGACATTTTTGTTTCTCCTTGTGTTTGTGGTGCGGACTGATATGCAGGAGTATGCTGATACGCCGTGTTTGTCGGGCCGTTCGCTGTGCTGTGCTGATTTCCCTTCTCGGTGTCCTCATCCAGTTGGACCGTCTGATAATCTTGCATGGTTGTTCTCCCAGTATAGTCTTCACTTATCTCCATTCTCATTTCTCACTGTCGGTATGACGCACACGTTCTGACAAAGGTTGCACCGGCCAGGCGCACCGTGTCTGCATCACGGTTGCCAGACAATCCTGGTCGCGGTATAATGGGGCGGAATATTCCGGGAGCCTCTAGCGGATAGATCCAATGGCTGAACGCACAAACCGAACACACGAAATGGTTGAATGTACAAACCCTGAATATGATGCTGTGCTCCTGTCGCTATGATTGCACGTACCCGCCAGCCGGTCGCCGGCTCTGCGTCGCTCCCGCCTGTCCGCAGTGCCACCGAGCAAAAAATCGAATACAACGGGCTGAAATGGCTGGATATGGTGAAACCAGGCACCGAGCAAGTCGCCTTCCTCCGCAACCAGTATAATTTCCACCCGCTGCATCTCGAAGACGTGCTCTCGCGCTTGCAGCGGCCCAAAATTGATGACAACCCCGAAGATGGGGAGGAATATGTCTTTCTGGTACTCAACTTTCCTGTTTTCGACAAGGCCAACCGCCTGGCTGTCACCAGTGAACTCGATGTTTTTGTCGGGCACGATTACGTTATCACCCTGCACGAGGGACGGCTCAAGCCGTTGATGCGACTGGTGAAAACGGCAACGGATGAACAGTCTCGCGGGCAACTTATGGCGAGAGGGTCGGGCTACCTGCTCTACCGCATTATCGAAGCCCTGGTTATTTCGTGCTTCCCAATGATCTACCGCATTGACCAGCACCTCGACCGCATTGAAACAGAGATTTTTGGACGCAACGTTCACGTTATTGTGCAGGAACTTTCTTTTGTGCGGCGGGACATCATCTCAATGCGTCGGATCATCCGCCCAAACCAGCCGGTTGTCCGCTCGCTCGAAGTGCGCGACCGGACATTCTTGCGTCTTGATGAGGAGGTCTACTTTGGCGACCTGACCGACGGGTTCGCCAAACTCTGGGATATGCTCGAAGAGCAAAAGGAAATCATTGAGGGGCTGAATGCCACGCTCGATAGCCTGACATCGCACCGCATCAATGAAGCCATGAAGATGTTTACGCTTATCTCTGTCATTCTGCTACCGATGACCCTTGTTGCCAGCATCTTCGGAATGAATGTCACCATTCCCTACGCCGACAGCCCTTTTGCCCTGCCGGTTTCCCTTGTCATTATGATTATCCCTGCCCTGGCGATGTATGCCTATTTTCGCTACAAGCACTGGGTATGACACGAAGGATCGAAAATCTGTCTTGAGAAAACACCTGAACGACATGGAGCGTCTGTATGAACCAGTTTCGTCTGGAAGATTTTATCCGCAATGTTCCCGATTTCCCCAAACCGGGGATACAGTTCAAAGATATTACGACACTGATTAAGGAAGGACCGGCCTTTCGCCGGGCAATAGATACGTTTCTCGAACGGTACCATGCACAGCAGCTTGATGCTATTGTTGGTATTGAATCACGCGGGTTTATTTTTAGCGCGCCGCTGGCCTACCACCTGGGTATCGGGGTGGTGCCTGTGCGCAAGCCTGGCAAACTCCCGGCCGATACCTACCAGGAATCGTATGAACTGGAGTATGGAACCAATACGCTGGAGATTCATAAAGATGCGTTGCAGCCAGGGTCGCGGGTGCTGGTGATTGACGACCTGCTCGCCACAGGGGGGACCGTTGCTGCTACGAGGTCACTGGTGGAGAAGGTCGGGGCAACGGTGGTCGAGGCTGCGTTCCTCATCGAGTTGACATTCTTGAATGGGCGCGAAAAGCTGCGAGATTGCCCCATCTTCTCGCTTATTCAATACTGATACGAGCATCGGAGAAATACGGGGGCCCTCACCCTCTTCCCTGCTCCCAGGAGAGAGGGGAGAGTCGCGTCAGCGACAGGGTGAGGGCAATGTCCGAAGTTATCTTGATTTCTCGTAATCGTTCAGCCCCCACCTGTCCTCCCCCCAGTGGGGGGATGGATTGGGAGGGGGGACAGGATGCAAGTTTTTTCCTGGGGGTGCTACGCCTCCAGACTGGCCCGTATCCGTGCGATGTTTTCGGCCACGCTGCCTTTCTTGTTGAATACGGCCGAGCCAGCCACGAGCACGGTTGCGCCCGCCCTGGCAACTTCGGCGGCGTTTTCCGCCTTCACGCCCCCATCCACCTCCAGTTCGGCAGATGAGCCAATGTCGTCCAGCATCTTCCGCAGTTTCATGATTTTCGCGGTGCTCGTTGGAATGTAGGATTGACCGCCAAAACCGGGGTTGACCGACATGATCAACGTCAGATCAACATAGGGCAAAATCTCCGTCAACGTGTCTAGCGAGGTGGCCGGGTTGAGCGTGACCCCCGCTTGTATCCCCAGTTCCTTGATCTGCTGAACCGTTCGGTGCAGGTGCGGACAGGTTTCCACCTGCACGGTGATAATGTCGGCCCCGGCCTTTGCAAAATCTGCCAGATACCGCTCCGGATTCTCTATCATCAGGTGGACATCGAGGGGCAGCGAGGTAATGGGCTTGATAGCCGCCACAATGAGCGGGCCAATCGTGATATTGGGGACAAAATGCCCATCCATCACATCAACGTGTAGCCATTCGGCTCCCGCCGCTTCAGCCTCGCGCACCTGCTCCCCCAGTCGTGCGAAGTCGGCCGACAGGATTGAGGGGGCCAGTTTTACCTTTTTCTCCGTCATAACCTTTTTTCCTCTCCCCTCTACGAAGCCAGGATTTCTTCGGCCAGGGCAACAACGCGCTCCGCGGTGAACCCGAACTGCTTGTACAACTCCTGGTAGGGTGCCGAAGCCCCGAAGGTATTGATAGCGACAGATCGCCGCCGCGGCCCGGCAAAGTAGCGGCCCCAGCCGGTCTGGAAGGAAGCCTCAATGGAGATGCGGGCATCTACCGCTGGCGGGAGAACGCTGTTGCGATATTCCACATCCTGCTCGTTGAACAGTTCCCAGCAAGGCATGCTGACCACACGCACTGCAACGTTCTTCTCTTCAAGCATGCGGGCCGCGTCCATTGCAATGGCCACCTCGGAGCCGCTCGCCATCAGGATGATGTCGGGGTTGGGGGCCGTGTAGAGCACATAGGCCCCGCGTAGCACGCCCTCGACTGGCTTGGCCGGACCGTGCTTGCCGATGGTGCCACTTCGGTCAAACGTGGGTACGGCCTGCCTCGTCAGGATGAGCGCGGTCGGGCCATTCCTGCGCTCCAGCGCAATGCGCCACGCCATCGCGGTTTCGTTTGCATCGGCGGGACGTATGGTGTACATGTTCGGGATAATCCGTAGCGCATGAATATGTTCAATCGGCTGGTGGGTCGGGCCATCCTCACCAAGCCCGATACTATCGTGGGTAAAGACATAGAAAACCTGCAACCCCATCAGGGCGGCCAACCGTACCGACGGCTTCATGTAGTCGCTGAACACAAGGAATGTCCCACCAAAAGGGATAATTCCTCCGTGCAGGGCCATGCCGTTCATGATGCTGCCCATCCCGTGCTCACGCACACCATAGTAGATATTGCGCCCGGCGAAGTTTTCTGCCGTAATGGGATCTTCTCCCTTCACGAGCGTATTGTTGGAGGCGTGCAGGTCGGCGGAGCCGCCAAGCAGCGATGGGATGGACGGAGCAAGCGCATTGATAATCTTGCCGGAGGCCGAGCGCGTTGCCACACCTTTTTCATCGGCCTCAAACACGTGCAACACCTCATTCAGGTTGTCGGGGATTTTCTTCTCCCACACCGTGTCCCAGAGATCAGCCAGGTCCGGGTAGGCCTCGCGGTAGCGTTTCATCATGTCTTCCCACGCGCTCTGGAGCTGTGCCCCCCGCTCAACGGCCTGGCCCATTCGGGTATAGACGGCATCGGGCACCGAGAATGGCTCCATATCGCTCCAGCCCAGTTTCTCCCGTGTCAGTTTTATCTCATCCTCTCCAAGCGGGGCCCCGTGGGCACCGGCGGTATCCTGTTTGTTCGGACTACCATAGCCAATGTGGGTATTGCAGATAATCAGGTTCGGGCGGCTTTTTTCGGCGCGGGCGTTGTTTGTTGCCTGCTCCACCTGGTCCATATTGTGCCCATCAACCTCTTGCACATACCACCCATAGGCCTCAAACCGCTTGCCGACATCCTCGGTAAAGGAAAGGTCGGTTGAGCCATCAATAGAAATGCGGTTGCAATCGTAATACACAATCAACTTGTTGAGCTTGAGGTGCCCCGCCAGGCTACAGGCCTCGTGCGAAACCCCTTCCATCAAATCGCCATCGCTGGCAATAACACAGGTGTAGTGATCTACAATGGGGTAATCGGGGCGGTTGAATTTCGTTGCGAGGTAGTGTTCGGCAAACGCCATTCCCACAGCACTGGAAATCCCCTGGCCAAGCGGACCCGTTGTTATTTCCACGCCCGGCGTGTGTCCATACTCCGGGTGCCCCGGCGTTTTGCTGCCCCACTGCCGAAAGTTTTTCAGTTCATCCAGCGGCAAATCGTAGCCAGTCAGGTGTAGCAGGCTGTATATCAACATTGAGCCATGACCGGCTGAGAGAACGAAGCGATCGCGGTTGGGCCAGGTCGGGTCCTTCGGGTTGTGCTGCAAAAACTTATCCCACAGCACAAAGGACACATCCGCCATTCCCATCGGCATCCCCGGATGGCCGCTCTTTGCCTTTTGAACCCCATCCATCGAAAGCACCCGTATTGCATTCGCACACTGCATCATTATATCGTCTGTCATACGTCTCCCCTCGTTTGTTTTCTTGTCACCGTCTTTCAAGCCACGCCCGCCCCTCAGGCCGGACGCATCTGAAAAAAACCTCGTCTGAGAAATCCTTCACAGACGGCTATGATAGCAGAAAAGTCCCATATGTACAAGGGGGGGGTATGGGGAGGGGGTTCGGGGAGCACAAGCGTCTTGCCCGCACGGATGCAAGCAAGACGCTTGTGCTCCCAGAGATTGGGGGTTGCCCGAACCCGGCGAACGCTTACGACTTCATTGTTCTTCCTCCCCTCATACAAAATCGGGTTTTGAAACCGCAAAGAACGCAGCGTCCCTATCCCCTATCCCCTATACCGGGCCCCTTTGCGGTTTTCTTGCTATTCTGAAAGCACACTGGTATCACGCATTCGCCACCAGGTTTTCGCTGAAGGTGACGAGCGCAGGTTGGACCGCCGTCCAGATAGTCAGCAGGACAATAAGAGATCCGGACAAGACAAACAGGAGCGTCAAGTTCCAGGCACCGAGTGTACCGGAGAGGGCTTGTGAAACAGGAACCAGCCCGGCACTGGAGAGCATCAGCAAACTCATCATACGCCCGAGCATTACTCTGGGGGTACGGGTCTGTATCCAGGTAAAAAGAATAATCGTAACGTAGCCATTCCCCAGACCAAGCAGGATCATCAGCCCGACATCTACCCAGGTCAGGTTGATAAACCCGACAATGCCCATTGTCAGCCCGAAC
>DAOTUE010000010.1:0-9835 GCA_034436975.1 Chloroflexaceae bacterium | reverse complement strand
TGCCAGCGAGCAGCGAAGCGTGGATATATATTGCGATGATCCGCGTGATGGTGCGGCGATTGGCTCGTGAATGACCCTTTTCGGGGCTTGGGGACATTTCCCATTGGAAAGCCTTTCAAACAGTTTCTTAAGACGAATCTCGTTGGTTTCATCCGGGTCGCGACAACGCCAGTAGGCCTGGGGGAAGGTGTCGGATGGTTCGACTTTCATTCCCATACTCTCAGCATTCGCTTGCTCCGTATCGGAAGCCAGCGGGCTATCTTTTACGTCGCACTGCGAGATGATGGATTCTTCGTTGTGCCTGCCCACTTCCACATTGGGAAGCTGGCAAATGGTGTTCAGGTTGGCACTGGTACCGAGCGCGTCCAGCCCCCACCGGCTCGGCATGGGCCAGGAGAGCACCTCAACCACGCGATCGCGGCTGATCAGTTGCGTCGCGTCAGGGATTTTGAAAATCAACCCGGCAAAGAGTATCTGCGGGATGAGCACCAGCGGGACAATACTGATTGCCTGGTCCGATGTTTTTGGAGAACGTGCTGATGAGCAATCCTATGGATGTTCCCGCAATGGCAATGAGCATCATTGTGACAAACATTTCCAGCCAGGGAGGAGCAAGGAGCATCTGGCTGGTGGGATACCGCACGTTGATAGAGAGGATGAGCATCAGCAAAATGTTCTGGACAAGGGCCAGGACAAAGAGAACCACCAGTTTCGAGCCAATGTAGGGCAAAATGAGCAAGTTCGATAACCGTTCTCTTCGGAACACGGATTGCTCTTTTGTAATTTCGCGGGCTGAGTTGATGATGCCAAACCAGACCGCAACGGCAGCAAGAACAAAGAGCAACTTTTCGGCCCGGACCCGTGGGATAACCTGTTCGATGGTTGTAACCCCCCGCAGGGCGTTCGGGTCGGCCAGCAGGAGCAGAAAAAAGGCAATAATGGGCGACTGGAGCAGCAAAATAGCAAGGTTCACACGGTCTCGCACTACCAGATCGAAGTAGCGGCGGGTCAGAATAAAAAATTGCCGCAGGGGAGACCTGCGGGGACCTTTTTTCTGTGGTTCGGCTGCTGCGGGCTGTTGGGCCGTCTGTTCAAATTGCTGTTGCCGTTCTTTAACATACTTACGATATTGCTCAGATTTCTGGTAGTGGATGCTCCACAGTTCATGCAGCGGCGGGGGATTGGTATTGCCAGGGTTTCCAGTATAATACTGTTTCCATTCGGCGTAAGTTTCCGCCAGCACCCCCTCTATCAAGTGTTCATAGATGGCTTCGTCGGGTCTGGCATCGAGACGATTGTAGATGTCGGAGAAGCTCCCCTCCTCAATGCCAAAGAACCCCAGGGCTTCGCCGGGCGGTCCGAAATAGACCATATGGCCCCGCGACAGGAAAACGACATGGTCACACTGTTTGATGTTTTCGGTTGCGTGTGTCACCAGCACAACAGTACGCCCATTGTCTGCCAGTTGCCGCAAGGTATACATCATCTTCTTTTCGAGGCCAGGGTCAAGCCCGCTGGTTGGCTCATCAAGAAAGAAGAGGCTGGGTTCGGCAAGGAGTTCAGAGGCAATGCTAACTCGTTTGCGCTGCCCCCCGGAGAGCTTGTCCACGCGGGTCTGGAGATGGTCTTTCATCTCCACATCATCGAGGGAGCGATCAATGCGGTCCTGGACTTCGTTGGAGGTGGTGTCAGAGGGCAACCGCAGGGTTGCGGCATAGTTCAGGGCAGATTTGACGGGCAGTTCGCGGTGGAGAATGTCGTCCTGCGGGACATAGCCAAGCACTGCGCGGTAGGCATCGAAATTGCGATAGTAGTCTTCGCCATTCACCAGCACCGGGGCTTCTTCGCCATCTGTTGCGCGGCTAAATCCGCTGATGGCTTTCATCAGGGTGCTTTTGCCCGCCCCGCTCCCCCCCACCAGCGCAATAAATTCGCGTGGCTCAATGCTGAGGGAAATATCGTTGAGGATTTTGCGGCCCCCACCGACCTCCAGGGTCATATTGCGGACATCAATACGCAACCCGCCACGTTGGTCATATTGCTGGATGGTTGTCCCATCGAAGGTCAGGCGAAAGGCCCCTATCTGGATGTTGTCGTGGGGCCTGAGCGTGTATCCTGCGGTGATACGCTGCCCATTGACAAAGGTGCCATTGGTGCTGTCAAGATCAACCAGCCGGTGTCCCTGAGGCGTGGTTTCCAACCGGGCATGCCGCCAGGAGACGGTCGGGGAGGCGAGATGGATGTCGGAGTTGGGGTCGCGCCCGATGGTGAGGACTTTTGTTTGTTGGACCGATGTTTCGCCGAGCAGCGTGGTTTGAGGGGAGAGGCCGGGCATAACAATGGTTGCCCCCTCTGTTGCTGCGGGAGAACGAAAGATAAGGCGTAGCAGGTTTCCCTCTGCATCGCCAATGTGCAAAACATCGTTATCCTGGAGTTTTACATCCTCAACCAGCCTGCCACGCAGAAAGGTTCCATTGCGACTCTGGAGGTCAATGTAATACCAATCATTACCTCGCTGCTCCAGACGACCGTGGTGGCGGGAAGCAGGTTGTGGGAGCGTGATACTATTATCGGAGGCCCGACCAATGGTATAGGCGGCTTGATCGAGCAGAATTTCCTGGGGTGGCTGGCCAGCATTGTGAAGGACAAGGCGTGCTATTGACTGATCTTGCGATCCGGAAGAACCTGTTGATTCCTCGTAATTCAACATACTGCATTCTCCAATTATGGCAAGGGGTTCTAATCATTTCCAGGACATCGCACAGGTAAGCAGATTTTTATCCTCATGACCACCAGTTAAGACGAGCAGTTCCCTGAATAGACGCACTCACTACCAATCTTTATAGATCAGGATGTTGTTCAGCAGCTTTTTTTCTATGGCCCGTCTTGCTCGAATACATCCGAATAGAAGGGGGCCTTTTTCTTAATCCTTCCAGATACCCTATAATACCTCTATCACTCACTCACTTCTCAGTGGTTTTCCAACCTTGAGAAAAAATCATACGGAACCTGCCCGTTTGCAAGCCTGCAATGTGAATGTTTTGTCGTTTATTTCCTGGTTTTGCATAGTGTGCAAACAAAGTATACCACAGTTAATCCGGTATGGCAAGAGGTTATGAAAATCTACAAAAAAGCAACCAGAAAACCTCTTGACTCTCCTCTTACAGGAGGGTGTATGCTATCCATAGACGAAAGACAGGAGACGGAAGACAGGAGACGGAAGACAGGAGACGGAAGACAGGACGGCGACGGGATGGAAAATGGGACGATGACGGAGACAAGACGACGATAGCAAGCGGTTGACAAACGCACAGGAACGAAAAGGAAAGAGGACGGAAAGGAAGGAGCGGCCAGTGTTCAAGATAGGTGATTTCTCGCGTCTCAGCCAGGTGACAGTGAAGGCCCTGCGCTACTACGATGAACTCGGATTGCTCAAGCCAACGCATGTGGACCGCTTTACTGGCTACCGCTACTATAGCGCAACGCAGCTCCCCCGGCTGAATCGCATTCTGGCCCTCAAGGATCTAGTAGACTATCAAGCACTATTTGCATAGTTCCGGCATTGCGATTATCCTGGTGAGCATATCGACTACAGAAGCCTGGAAGCAACGGAGTGCTGCCATGAACAAGACCTATCGGGTCACCTTAACGACTGAGGAACGGGACGAGTTGGAAACACTGATCCATACCGGGAAATCCGCTGCCCAAACCCTGACCCATGCCCGCATTTTGTTGAAAGCTGACCAGCAGGATGAGACGGGACCTGCCTGGACGGATGCCGCGATTGCCGAAGCCCTGGAGGTCAGTCGCGCGACGGTGGCGCGTGTCCGGGAGCGCTTTGTCGCAGCAGGCATGGATGCCGCCCTGCATCGGAAAGTTGCCGCATCCACCCGCCTGCCGAAAATCGATGGCGCAGCGGAAGCCCGCTTGATCGCGCTGACCTGTGGTGACCCACCCGAAGGACGGACACGCTGGACGCTGCGCTTATTGGCGGAGCACCTGGTGCAATTGGAGCAGATTCCATTCACCGAGGTGTCGTATGAAACCATTCGCCAGGTGTTAAAAAAAACGAACTCAAGCCCTGGTTGAAGGAGCAATGGTGCATTCCCCCAAAGGCAAACGCCGAGTTTGTCTGTCAGATGGAGGACGTGCTGGAGGTGTATGCGTTGCCGGATGATCCGACCCAACCCGTGGTGTGTTTTGACGAATGCAGCAAACAACTGGTTAGTGAAACGCGCACGCCGATCCCGGCAGAACCTGGGCAACCGCTGCGCTATGACTACGAATATCAGCGACAGGGCGTGGCGAACATGTTCATGGTCTTTGCCCCGTTGCAGAACTGGCGGCACGTTGACGTGACCGAACGACGCACCAAAGCCGATTTCGCATACTGCATGCGGGATCTGGTCGATGTGCATTTTCCCGATGCCACATGCATTCGGGTGGTGTTGGATAATTTGAATACGCATACGCCAGCGTCCCTCTATACGGTCTTTCCGCCCGAAGAAGCACGGCGTATTGTCGCGAAGCTTGACTTTCATTACACGCCGAAGCACGGCAGTTGGTTAAATATGGCCGAAATCGAATTGAGCGTGTTGGCAGGGCAATGTCTGGATCGACGAATCGACGATCAGGATGCGTTGACCAAAGAAGTGACCGCCTGGGTGGATGCGCGCAACGCGGCGGGCACCACCATTGACTGGCGGTTTACCACGGCGGATGCACGCATCAGGTTGAAGAAGCTCTATCCAGTGCTGGAATGAACTGCTCATTTTCAGCCTGACAGCCTACTAGTGCCCATCTATGCCGCGACACGGCCCTAATCCCCTCTGATCTATTCTCCCCTTTGGAAAGCCATTACCCGTCCGTGAGAGGGTATACGGTACGGGTGTTTTGTTTATCAGGACAGGGGTTTTCTTTCATCGGTACAGGAGTTTATTGAGAACGGTACAGGGGTTTCTCAAATTTGCAATAATCACCCTGGCGGGGCTGGCCCGACTCGAACGGGCGACCGTCAACTTAGAAGGTTGCTGCTCTGTCCAACTGAGCTACAGCCCCGTGTGTTCCCCTTCACTATACCTGAGTCTGGTGTATTTTGCAATACCCTCCCGCGGGATTATCCAGATCCAGGAAAAATCCGGCAGCGCATTCCCCACGTTGTTCTGGTCAAACGGTATTTTCGGAGCCAGAGGTCTTTTAATCCGCTGGTCGTGGGTTCGATTCCCACCCCCCATACGCAACCATCCCCCTCATCTCTCATTTTCCCTTGCCATTCCCCCATGCTTCGTTGTACAATTATCGCAAGATAGCTCTCACTTTGTGAACTTTGTGGAAAGAGACACAATGTTACCAATCCTTGAGCCATACCCAGAACTCCTGACGGTACGCGAAGTTGCAGAGATCTTGCGGGTGGATCGCTCCTATGTCTATCGGATGATCCGTGAAGGGCGGCTTCCCGCCTTTCGTCCCACTCCCCACAAAACCCGCATCGTCAAGAGTGACCTGTGTGCGTTCCTGGGGACACAGCGTCCCCCCTACCAGAAACCAGCCTGATACAACAGAAAACCAGCAAGAAGGAGGTGCCCTGGCAATGTCTTCAACAGATGCGCTCAAACAGGCGATGCTTGATGGGATTGAGATAGCCCGTGATCCGCTCAATGCCCGTATAACAGTCCCGGAGGAATCGCGCATTACAACGATGTACTCATTCTGGTACGTCCAGGTCTGTCGTGTCTGTCTCCACACGTTCCGCGAAGGCGACCTTGTCCGCCCGGACCCCCGCTATCCCCGTACCCTGGACCAGCCCGGCAAAATGCTCCATGAAGACCCGCGATACGGGTTGTTCTGCTGGAGTCGGGCAACCAGCCACGCCCCTGAGAAGGTGCCGGTCCCTGCACGGTGTTCCCAGGAGATAAGCGAAGCCTTTTTGCGAGGGCTACACAAACACTGGCACGCAGCGGGCAGCACCCCCACAGAACTTGTCACCTCGG
This sequence comes from Chloroflexaceae bacterium, assembly GCA_034436975.1. Classification (GTDB taxonomy): domain Bacteria; phylum Chloroflexota; class Chloroflexia; order Chloroflexales; family Chloroflexaceae; genus JAAUSY01. The sequence continues at coordinate 3,845 of DAOTUE010000010.1, read as the reverse complement.
ATTCCCCCCTGGTCGGGCGGATCTGTCCCGTCTGCCGCCACACGGTGTGTCCCGGTGATCAGGTGATGCAATGCCCGTGTGCGTTTGATTGTGGCATGGTGTTTCATCAGGATATAGCCCGTCATATGACCTGTTGGGATACCTGGTATCGGGTAGGAAGACGGAATTATTGTGCGCTTACCAATACCGTATTCCAGATCGATACCGGGAGCGGCAGTGAATGAATGCCAACGACCTGTCCCATACCACCTATGATGATGATCGCTACGCCCGCCAACGGTTAATCCCCTCCTGGCAACAGGAATCCCTGAAACAGGCAACGGTGCTGGTGGGAGGCGCGGGAGCACTTGGAAACGAGGTCATCAAAAACCTGGCTCTGCTCGGCATTGGCCGCCTGATCATCCTTGATAGAGACACGATTGAGGTATCGAACCTGAGTCGCACCGTGCTCTTCCGTCCACTATCTGTCCATCGTGCCACGTATTGTGATCTACCACCGTGCTACTCCGCGCTTTCGGTTGGTATATCTTCCTCATCGTCATCGGCTGGTACTTCGCCCGCTGTTGCGATGACTGTTTTGCCCATTGCCTTCTCAATCAGTTTTATCAACTGTTGCTTGCGGTGCTGATAGAAACCATCGAAGTCATCCCTGTGCAAGTAGTCCGGTTCTATCAGATGGGTCCGTAGGATCTCGTTTTGCTCATCAACCGAGATTTGTACCTGTTTGTGGTCGCGGAGTTGGGGTAGGTATACCGAAGGTGCTTTGCCACCAATCGTGCGGTTCGCCTTGTATGAAATGGGTGTCTTGTTGACAATCGAATTGAAGACCCGAGAAGGTATGCCACGTGCCTTGCACCATGCATGTGGAAAGATATGGTGAATGTCAATAGCGTATTCGTTATGATTCAGGTCTTTCATTTCGGCCTTCCAGAGAAAGTCCCTGGAGCCTTCGCGTTGCAGTAAGGTGTAGAGACCTCGATAGGCAGCACTGGTACGGGTGCGTAGCGTATCAAGGCGTGATGGCTGAAACCCGGCATCTATGACTGTGTTTGGTTCGTGCGCGTCAGGCTGGAAAATCCAGGCCAGCAAACCCTGCACATCTAGTGCCAGGCGGGTTTCAATCGCGCCGCCATAAAGCTCGCCGAAAACCCCACTCCAGAACCAGCGTACTAGCTTGTTTTGGATGACCGGCTCCAGCCAGCACTCACCGAGATGCACCAGTACTACAGCCAACGGGATTATCTGGCTCTGGTAGGGTAAGAACTGGATTTTCTGAAAACCTTCCATACGCAGAAACTGATCGGCAGTAAGGAAGCCTTCTGTCAACCTGTTAGCCCAGGTCTGATATGCACTCAGTGGCATAGTCAGGATTTGCTCACGTTTTGCACTGATAGCAGTCACTTCTTTCCCGGAGCGGCCTGTCTTCAAGTCCTGGGCACGTCGATCATAGGTATGCAGAAGCGAGATTCCTTGCAGAAAATCGGTGGGTTGAATACCACGCAGCAAGGGCTTCGCGATCATTTTCTGCTCGCGGCTCGCTATGTTTCGCTCGGCAGAACCATACCAATCATCGCGCAGGTTAAATCCCTCGGCGGCATAGGACGCTGTCACCAACTCAAACACCGACAGCGGAACCCCACCCGTGTTGACCTTCTCGAAGACCAGACAGATCGCTTCCTTGCTATTCTCTTTCATAAGTTCGATGATTGGCACATCATAGTTGCGGAAGTTGTTGAGAATCTGGCTACGGAACTTCATATAGAGAGGAAAGCGATTCTGGTCATATGCCATCAGTCCTTCTTCCCACTGGTCGGAGTTGAGGATCTGATTACAGGGGAAGTAGAATACATCAAATTCCTTCTCTGTCGTGCTCAGATCAAGCACAATTTCACGCCCGAAGTTTCGCTTGAGTTGGCGACTATTGTCAAGCCCGATGATGGCATCCTCGATACTGCCGTTACCCCGGAGTGCTGCCTCAATATCAATATAGTAGTACCGTTCAACTTCACGTTTTTGCGCGTCCCTGGTTTTAACTGCCTTCGACAGCTTGAGAACCTGGACGAGGGATGTAAGTCGCTGCTGACCATCAAGGATAAGACGCTCTACCTGACCATTGGACGAATGCAGTTGCACACCTTCAACTGGGCGGATCTGAAACCTTGCTTCGCCGCCAGTCTCCAGCAGCATGATGCTTCCAATTGGAAATGCTCGCCCGATACTTACCAGTAATGACCTGATGTGCTCATCGTCCCATACCCATCCACGCTGGAAATCGGGCAACTGGATTTTTCCCTGTACAATCTGATCCAGAATTGTGCTCAAGGCAAGTTTGGTTGAATTAAAATTAGACATAGTGCCTCCTGTGTCTATCAGGGCAATCGCATCTAATTCAGTATAGCACACGAGCGTTTGGAAGGTTTTCTATGGCTATCCGATTGCAATGCCTCACAACCAGCACTCTGCAACACGCGCTTCAGGAGGCACACCCGGTGGATATTGAGGTCATCGTGGAGCAGGCTACGCCGACACCAACGGAAACCGCAACGTCCATGCCCACACGCACGCCGACAGCTACACCTACGTCTGATCGGGTGTTTTTGCCGCTCGTGGTGAGGTGAATGCATAGAGATGAGGGAGAGGGATGGAGAAGCATATCCTCTCTCTCCCTCACGCCCGCACCACAATCACCCGTCTCCCCGCGGGCGTGGTGGCCGGCTCCGTCGTCAGCCGCTCCCCAATGTCAGGCAGGTCGCTGCGCTGGTCGAAGATGACGAGCCAGCCCGTCTCCAGCCCCAGACCGGCGAGGTAGTTATCGAGCTGTTTCAGCCCCTCATCCAGCGGGTCGGCTTTCTTGTCCGTGTCACGCCACGTCTTCAACTCGATGGCCAGCGTCACCTCGCCATAGCGCACGCACAGATCCATCCGCCTTGTGCCAATCGCATACTCCCGCTCAATCGTGCCGCCCGCGTTCACCACACGGTGCAGAAACGCCATCATCACCAGGTGCGGGGCGATTTCGTGGTAGGGCGCACTTTTGAGCAATGGCTCCCCGTGCTGCCGCCAGAATGCAAGGAACGCCTCCAGCAGCTTCTCAGGGTCCATCTTGCCATCGGGCGTGAGCCAGGTCGGAGCAATGTAGGGAAGCGAGTCCTGGGGAGCGTTTGCCAGCACTCGTGGGATAACCTCACGGTAGATGGGATTGGCAATCACCAGTCCACCCGCAGGGTCACGGCGCACGAGACCCAGGTCAACGACGAACTGTCGGTCATCGGAAGGAACGCTACCAAGCATTTGCCCGGCCAGGATGGGTTCAATGATGTGCCGCACCCGCGGCTCGCGCAGCCGCTCAGCCAGGCTGTCGAGGTGGGTGTCCTGCCGCTGGATGAGGATCTCTTTCGCCTGGTCAACGTGGTCGGGCGTAATGGGCGCGGTCTGGTCTGTCACGAGTACCTCGGTGAGCTGGCGGGCCAGCGCGTTGACAAGCCAGGGCTGCCCCTGCGTCAGGTAGAAGGCCCGCGCCGTCGCGTCGGGCGTGAAGGGTTGCCCCGTCTCATCGGTATGCTGCTGGTAAAGCGCGGCAACTTCGTCAGCCGTGAAGTTGCGGAGCGTAATGGACTCGGTTTTGATATTGAAAGGACTGGCGGTGTGGAGCCGTTCGCTGCCCCCCGATGCGACTTTGTAATCACGCACATCGCGCAGGCCAATGAGCGCGAGCGTGATGCGACTTTGTAATCACGCACATCGCGCAGGCCAATGAGCGCGAGCGACCAGGGGAAGGCACGAGGACGACCCGCGTAGCCAGAGCGGAGTTGCCGCAGCACGGAGATGAGGGACTCATCTCGCAG
>DAOTUE010000009.1:0-4650 GCA_034436975.1 Chloroflexaceae bacterium | reverse complement strand
GTATGAGCAGGCCCTGGCGCGGCGCGGGAAACCGTCGGGAGCAACATCGTGAGATATATCCGTACATCTGTGATAATACTCTTGTGAAACCGATAGAGACATTCAGCAGAACGAGGCAAAACCATATGAGTCAACTTCAAAAATACCGTCAACGCATCTACGATAACTACATTTCGATGCGAACAAAGCCGGGACAAGATGCTCATTCAGAACGATCTTACCAGCGGTGGGCAAAATTCGCCCACGTTCGCATGCGGGGTTGGTTTCCCCCCGATACCACGACTCCCATTCTCGATCTGGGGTGCGGTAGTGGACATCTCCTCTACCTGCTTGATCAGCTTGGGTACACGAACTGTACAGGGGTGGATATAAGCTGGGAGCAGGTTGCTGTGGCACGCGAACGATGTCCAGGAGCAACCATCCTTCAGGGGGATATGCTCGAAACCCTTGCACAATACCACGACCATTTCGGGTTAATCGCCGGGCTTGACATCATTGAACATTTTCGCAAGGAGGAGATTTTCCCGTTGCTTCAGCAAATTGCAGATGCGCTTCGCCCCGGTGGGCGGGTCATTCTGCAAACGCCGAACGGCGAGAGTCCCTGGTTTGGTGCGGTGGGCTATGCCGACTTTACCCACGAGTGGTTTTTTACGCCACGTACCCTGGAAGAAGTGCTGCGTATGGTCGGTTTGACAGAGTTTGCTGCTCGTTCCAATGCTCCCTCGGTGCAAGGAGCAAAGAGTCTTGCTCGTGTTCTCATCTGGCAAGTTATCAATGCCCTGCTGACCCTGTGGAATATGGCCGAAACAGGCGGGCGGGGGAGCGGCATCTATACGCGGGTCTTTGTGGCGACAGCGGTGAAGGGAGGGAAACCGTCGGGAACAACATCGTGAGATATATCCGTGACAATACTCTTGTAAACCCGATACCGTCACGCGGGACTGGTACCATCCAGTGGCGCAAACTACTGGTATGGTATGGGTATATCGTAGGGATAATTGGGTATGGATTTTTCATTGCGTTCTGGAAGGTTGAGCCTATTCCAGAGCATGTCCGTCTTGCAGCAGTGCTGGCAGGAGCAATCTGTTGTATTCCTTTTGTCCACTGGGTTGCAGAAAAATATGACTGGTTTCCAATGTTTGAGTTTATATGCTTATCTTATGCAACTCAATACGTTCTTCCCCTACAAACTGATACGAACACACTTACAACATACCGGGGTGAAACAAGGCTATCCTGGGATACAACGCTTTCTGCTCTCTTATTTGTCGCACTCGGTGTTGGTGTAAAGATCTTCTTTTTTTACCTGACCACCAGAAACCCACTTGTCAAGCGTGTTCCTCGACTGAATCTCCCCTTTGATGAAACGCGCATCCGCTACTACCTGGCCGGTGCTATTGTAATTGGTGGTTTGACACGATTGATAGTAGAAATGGGGCTAAGCGTTCACCAATTCAATGCAGTTCTCTCAGTAATTGGCTTCCAATTGCATATAGCCACCATTGTTATGGCCTATTTTGTTTACACCCGGCGTTGGACCAGTCCCTGGGCTTCCGTAATACTCTATGGAACAGTCGGAATGGCTCTTATAATAGGTCTGCTTGATGGGATGATGAATGATGCCCTGTTTCCAATAGTGGTTCTCTTGCTTATCCGCTGTTGGGCAACAAAAAAAGTCCCCTGGTTATGGTTTATGGTAGGGATAATTTTAGTTATTCTTTTGCAGGATATTAAACACCAGTATCGTTACATGCCAACTGCCAATCTTAATGTAGTTGAGCGAACAATTCTTTGGGGGGAAATTGCTTTCGAGAAGGTAGAAGCAATCATAAGTGGTGATAAAGATGAAACAGAATCCATGTTTGAAGGTATTGAAGGACGCACTGATCAATTACACAAATTTTCGTATATCATTAGAATGACCCCATCAACTGTGCCGCATTTTCAGGGTGAAACATATAGTTATTTTTTTGTTGCCTGGATACCGCGTATTTTATGGCCTGGAAAGCCACTGGTTAGTATCCTGGATACGCTTGATGTTACCTATCACCTTAAGAAAAAAGGATGGGATACCTCTACCGGAGTGGGAACATTGCCCGAAGGATACATTAACTTTGGAGTGCAAGGCATTATCGCAACGATGGCCATACAGGGAATTATCTTTGGTTTGTTGGATTACTTGCTTAATGGCTCTGAAAGTGAGGGGGGACGGGCTGTCTATCTTATGGTGACGGTTATTTTTCTGAATGGTATTGGCTCTATCACGGTCAATCATTTTGGAGCATTATTCCAAAGAACAATAGCACTTGCTGCCATTCTCTGGTTCTTTGGCACAAAGAGAAGAAAAACTGAGGTCTGACTGATGCGTATCTTGCTTATCGGCTCAGGAGTTTTTTATGGAGTCAGTGCATTCTTCCGCCACGCGCTGGAGAGCATGGATGAGCACCAGTTTACCTTTCTTGACGAAGATCGCTATTCTGGGCGATCCCTGGTGCATAGAATTGCCTACCGTCTCCTGGGCCGCCGCCCCCTGGCTTACTGGGCATTCAATCGAGATGTTCTGATACAGGCTCAGAAGTATCAACCCCAGATTGTTCTGGTCGTCAAAGGAGCGCACCTTGCTCCCCGAACACTGGCCCGAGTAAAGCAAACAACTGGCGCATTTCTCGTCAACTACGCAACCGACGACCCATTCAATCCAAGCCACCGACATGCTGGCCTGATAGCAAGTATTCGCTACTATGATCTGTATGTGTCTACCAAGCGTGCGATTATGGATGATGTGCGGCAAGCCGGATGCTCGGATGTTATCTATGTTCCTTTTGGCTACGCACCGGAGTTGCATTTTCCTGAGAAGCCAGCAACACAGGATGAGATGAATAAATTCACTTGCGATGTTGTCTTTGCCGGCGGTGGAGATGCAGACAGGTTTCCAATCCTCCGAGCAATAGCGTCAATTCCTGATATTGCCCTCCACCTGTATGGGGGCTACTGGAAGAAAGACACGTTTCTGGCACCATATGCCCGTGGTTTTGTATTGGGACGTGACTATCGCCTTGCACTGGGCAGAGCAAACATTGCCCTGTGTCTGGTGCGGCGTGCCAATCGTGATGGTCACGTTATGCGAACGTTTGAAGTTCCAGCATGCGGAGGCTTTATGCTGGCAGAACGAACGGAGGAGCACCTGGAATTGTTTGAAGAAAATAAAGAGGCAGTCTTCTTTTCATCAACCGAAGAACTGGTAGAAAAAACCCGCTTTTACCTGGCGCATGAATCCGACCGCAACCAGATTGCAGAGAACGGTTACAAGCGCGTCGTTGAGGGCAACAATACCTACACTCACCGTTTGCAAGACATTCTCACGCAGGCCAGGAGCAGAATGATATGACAAACAAACAGTATCGCCTGGCAGTCTTACAATCGCACCCCATCCAGTATTTCTCTCCATTGTTCCGTCGCATTGCTCAGGAACCCGACATTGACCTGACTGTTTACTATTGCAGCCATCAGGGGAGCCAGGAATATCGTGACCCCGGCTTCGGGACCTCTCTCAAATGGGACGTTCCCCTGCTTGAAGGGTATCGGTACAAATTTCTACCCAACCTTCGCAAGCAAGACCGGGTTGCAGGCTTCTTTAGCCTTGTGAATCCTGCCATAATCACTGAATTGCAACGAGAACGGTATAGTGCATTGTGGATACATGGGCACAGCTATATCACATATCTGCTGGCAATTGGTGCAGCAAAATTGTTTCAGATACCTGTCCTGATGCGTTGCGAAACGCATTTGAAGTTGCACCGATCATCCTTCAAACGGCTTGTTCGCAAGCCAGTGATGTCTCTGTTTTATCGGATGTGTGATGGATGTCTCGCTATCGGCACCAGGAACAGGGAATTTTATCGTCATCATCAGGTAGGAGAGGAAAAAATCTTCCTTACGCCCTACGCCGTGGACAATGAATTCTTTATGAGCAAGGCTGCATCCCATCGCAAACAACAAGCATCGCTACGAGAAGCATATGGACTTCCGCTCAACAAGCCAGTTATCCTTTTTGCATCCAAGATGGCCCCGCGCAAGCGAGCGATGGATCTTTTGCAGGCGTATCAACAGGTACGCGAACGTGCGAAAGATGGGGCACTGGTGTTTGTCGGCTCCGGGAGTGAAGAAGAGCGGTTAAAGAGTTATACTCACAGCCAGGCCATCCCTGATGTCTATTTCCTGGGGTTTCGCAATCAGTCAGAGCTACCGCAGCTCTATGCCATCTCCGACCTGTTTATTTTGCCATCGGAAAATGAACCCTGGGGACTTATCATAAATGAGGTAATGTGTGCCGGGCTGCCGGTCATTGCTACGGAAGAAATTGGGGCAGTGGCAGATCTGGTAAAGCATGGAGAAAATGGGTTTATCTACCAGACTGGTGATATTGCAATGCTTGCTTCAAATCTGGAATTGCTTTTGTCTGATGCAGAACTGCGTCAGCGTATGGGTGAGGCTTCATACCGGATTATATCGAATTGGAGTTTTGAAGAGGATGTCCAGGGGGTACAAATGGCTCTGAATTATCTATGTACGAAAGGAAACAAATGAGCAACACACATACCCCACGTATTGCCATTCTTGTTCCCGCCTTCGCTCTTGGTGGCGGTGTTC
>DAOTUE010000008.1:0-8622 GCA_034436975.1 Chloroflexaceae bacterium | reverse complement strand
GACAGGGCCCAGCCCGCGAGTGTGCGGGGTGGGTTGTTGCTTTCAGGGAAAGTATACCACGCGATGGGGCAAAATGGGGGCAATTTTGGCATAATGTTCAGAAATAGTGTGGAAATTGTGTTATACTTGAGGCTAATGGTATGGTAATCGTTCAGGGGGGATAAATATAATCCTTCAGAACAAGGAGTATCGCTTCTGAGAACGCGGGCGAAGCTCCCCCCTCCCAATCCCTAAATCCCACCGGGGGAAGGACAGGCGGGGGGGGGGCTGAACGATTACCTGTTCTCTCTACCGTCCTGCCATGTTCACATCTATCACAACACGTCCTCGAACATTGCCCTTGATAATTTCATCTCCCAGCGTGAGCAGATCGTCAAGTGAAACTATCTGCATAATCTCATCAAGGTGGTGCAGGGGAAAATCCTGCACGAGCCGCTCCCAGGCAACGCGGCGGCGCGGGAGCGGGCATTGCACCGAATCTATGCCAAGCAGGTTGACCCCGCGCAGAATGAAGGGGAAAACAGTGGTGGAAAAGGTGCTTCCCCCGGCCAGCCCGCACATCGCCACGCTGCTCCCATAGGCCATTGCGGGGAACAACCCGGCAAGCATGGGTCCTCCGACGCTATCTATTGCTCCCCCCCATTGCTCCGACATGAGCGGCTTTCGGGATTCGGCGGAGAGGTCTTCGCGGCTCAGGAACGCACTGGCCCCCAGACCGCGCAGGTAGTCATGGAGGTAGGAGCGACCCGTTGCCGCCACCACGGTATAGCCAAGATGGGCCAGAATAGCCACGGCAACGCTGCCAACACCACCCGATGCCCCGGTGACAACGATGGGTTTCCCCTCCGGGCTTGCGCCGTGTTCTTCCAGGGCCATCACACAGAGCATGGAGGTGAAGCCCGCCGAGCCGATGCCCATTGCCTGCTGCATACTCAGGCCCGTGGGCAGCGGTACAAGCCACTCCGAGCGCACCCGCGCCATTTGCGAATAGCCGCCCCAGTATCGCTCCCCAACACCCCACCCGGTGAGGATAACCTCGTCGCCCGGCTGCACATCGGGCGATTGCGACTCAACCACCGTCCCCGCCATATCTATCCCCGGCACCATCGGGTAGGAGCGGATAATTTTCCCTTTGCCCGTTATCGCCAGCCCATCTTTGTAGTTGAGGCTGGAGTAGCGCACAGCTACCAGCACATCGCCCGTGGGCAGATCGTCGCGCTGGAGCGTCTGGATTGTCGCACTGTGCACCCCATCCTCCTGATTGACCACCAGAGCGTTGAATGATTCCACACCGAATCCTTTCTCGTTTATTCAATGCACAAACTCGCGTATTGCCTTGAAATACTGCGTCATCCCGACCATCAGAATATCATTGTGCCCGGCATTGGGAATGAGAATTAGCCGTTTTTCGCTGGCGGCGCAACGTTCAAACAGTTCTTGTCCATCGAATGGGGGGATGAGCACATCGTTCATGCCGTGGATGATCAGCGTGCGGGTGGTTATCTGGCGGATTTTTTCCCCGTTGCCAAACCCGTCTTGCTGTTCGTCGAAATCGCGTACTATCTGTGCGGGTGCGCCAACCCGTGCGAGGAGTCCGCCTGTGTCATAGAAGCCGCTCTCGATGATCAGCCCGGATAGCCGCTCACCGGCGTGCAGGGCTGTTTCGATGGCGGGCACACTCCCAAGCGAACGCCCCATAACGTAGATATGCGATGGGTTGAGATTATACTGAGCAAAGACGGTCTTCAGGCTGTTGAACACAACCATTGCATCGGAAACCAGGTTGCTGGCGGTAATATGCCCGTCGCTCGTCCCATAACCGCGGTAGTCCATCACCAACAGGGTAATACCGATGTCCGTGTAGTAGCCGGCTATTGCATCGTAGTCGGCGGCAAGGCCGGCGTTGCCGTGGTAGAAGAGGATGAGGGGCGCATCGGGGGCAGCGGGGTAGAGCCGCCCCCCGACAGCGATACCTGGCTCCACCTCAACCGATACCAGGCGGGTATCCGGGCCGTGGTAGCTGTCGTCTACTCGTGGATGAAACAACACCGCTTCGACTTCTGGTTGCTCAAGCAGCACAAAACGCATTTTTGCCTCCTTTTTCCTTCCCTTTGCGTTCCCTGGCACCGGTTCAACGTGTCAACGAGGGGTAAAGACTGGGAGCGCAAGCGTCCCGCTTGCAACGAAAACAGAGAGCGGGCCGGATGGACATGTTTCCAGGAACGTTATCCCTTATTCTGAACAGTTATACCAAAACCGGATAGATAGTTTGTAATCGTTCAGCCCCCCCACCTGTCCTCCCCCCAGCGGGGGGGAGGGATTGGGAGGGATGAAACGTGCCCGCATCGGGGCAAGCGAGACGCTTGCGCTCCCAGAACTAGAGATTGCCCGAACACCGTGAACGCTTAACATGCGCTGGCTTCTTCTGCATGGGCCAGCACACTGATACGGGCAGCGACCTGCCGCGCCACATCGCGGAAAATTTCGGCGTAGGCATCGGGGGCATCGCTAGTGACAGCCGGCTGGCCCGCGTCACCGCCGGAGCGCACGCTGGCCCCAAGCGGAATTTGCCCAAGCACCGGCACATCAAGCTGGCTCGATAGTCGCTCTGCGCCGCCTGTGCCAAAAATATCATACCGCTTGCCCGTATCGGGCGCAATAAAGTAGGCCATATTCTCTACCAGACCAAGCAGCGGCACATCAACCTTGCGAAACATCTGCATCGCTTTGACCACATCGGTTGTGGCAACAACCTGCGGAGTTGTCACAATCAATGCCCCGCTCAGCGGGAGCGACTGGGCCAGGGTGAGGGCGACATCGCCCGTGCCCGGCGGCATATCCACAATGAGGTAGTCGAGTTCGCCCCACACCACATCGTAGAAAAACTGGCGCAAAAGCTGCGTGACCATCGGGCCGCGCCAGATAACCGGCTGATCCTCTTCAATGAGCAGCCCGATAGAGATAACCTTGACCCCGTGAATCTCGAGCGGGATGATAACAGGCTTTCCGTCTTCCCGCTCGTAGGCGCGGGGAACCTCATTGACTCCAAGAATAATGGGCACCGATGGACCAAAGACATCGGCATCGAGCAAGCCGACCTTTGCCCCCTCCTGCGCCAGAGCCACGGCGATATTCACCGCCAGCGACGATTTGCCTACGCCCCCCTTGCCCGCGGCAACAGCAAAAATATGTTTGACACCGGGAATATGCTGTTTCTCCGGGGTGCTGCTGGTTTTTCGCGCCGATGAAGTCATCTCTATCTGGACATCGCGCACGCCGGGAATGGCCCGTACTGCGACTTCGGCAGAATCGCGTATCTGGCTCTTGAGGGGGCATGCGGGGGTTGTCAGGTCAATGGCAAAAGAGACCACGCCATCCTGCACCCTGACGTTCTTGATCATATTATGTGAGACGAGCGTGCCGCCGAGTTCTGGCTCCGGCACGGTATTGAGCGCGGCTATGACCTGCTCCTCGCTCACGGTAGTTGTTGCATCGTGCGAATTCATATCTATATAAACACCTTACTTTGTGATAATGATTTTCCTCCCATATTCTTCGTGGGCATTATACCAGATTTCATAAGAACCGTCTATCATAATACCTGAGATCAGGACACAAATCTTGAATACCTACCAATGAGCAGTCCGTATTCTCCATTGCAGTGTGCCTTTCTGTGTCTTTACGCTCGTTGCCAAATATCCCTTTCGCAAGCGATATGCAGAATTGTGTCCTGATCTTAGTTCCGGAGTCTTGACAAACCACAAAACCACACTACAATACTATCGTAGCGAACACCTGTAAGACTGTACTCCCTCAACAGTCTTGACTTTTCCCTGGCGATGTCGCCTTTTGTCAAATCACAAACCTGGTAGGGTGCAAGGCCTGCATACGTGTTTGCCCCGCGGAAAAGCGCGGCAGACCCTATCCCTATGCGCGTGTGCAGAAGCATCCTCTGTTATCAAGGGTACTCCCCTCGGAACCATGCCGGTGCAAAGCGTTTCATTTTTGCGGCTGCTTGCGGCTGCTTGCGGTTACTTGCGGTTGGTTTGCGATAGGGAGTAAAGCGCACAAGTCCTGCCTGCAACCAGACTGTGGTCAGACTGGTTGCAGGATAGTTGTAGAATGCTTGAGAGAGTGAAGAGCGTTAAGGAGGAAAACAAAACCAATGGATACCCTTAATACGATTATGGGCAATGTCAGCGTCCCTATTGCGGGAACTGATGATCCCTACAAAATGAGAGAGCGAAAGCGGATTGCGCTGGTCGCTCACGATCACAAAAAGCCTGACTTGATGGAATGGGCGCGGTTCAACCGCGATACGCTGGTGCAACACGAACTTTATGCAACAGGAACAACCGGACGGTTGCTTGAGGAAGAGTTGCAAGCCCCGGTGTTCAAATTCCGAAGCGGCCCACTCGGCGGCGATCAGCAGATTGGCTCGAAGATTACCGAAGGGGAGTTAGATTTGCTGATCTTCTTCTGGGACCCGCTCCAATCGCAGCCTCATGACCCCGACGTAAAAGCTCTGCTGCGCGTTTCGGTGGTCTGGAACATTCCGGTTGCCTGCAATCGGGCTACTGCCGATTTCCTTATCTCGTCTCCCTTGATGGTCGAGGAATACCGGCCATTCAAGCCGGAGTATGAGGAATACACCGACCGTATCCTGACTGCGTCGCCGCTCTATGTTCTGCCAAAGGAGGAGCCGGTATTGTAGGATAATCGCTCGCCTCACCCCCATCGCTCCCGCGGCATCCCCTCTCCCAGCGGGAGAAGGGGGCAGGGGGTGAGGCAAAACAGGGGTTGCAAACCCCGCTCATCTGCGTTAGAATGCCACAGTTGGAAATTGGACAAAAGGGAGAAATACCACTGGTGATGACGCATACGGTCTTGATGATTGCCTCAACCAGTTTCTTTGCCGACTACGGCTGTCATGTCAGAATACTGGAAGAGATTCGGGCCATTCAGAACCTGGGGCATCGCGTGGTCCTCACTACCTACCACAACGGTGATACCATCCCCGGCATAGACATTCGCCGCTCGTGGGACGTGCCCTGGATCAAGCGCGCTATGGTGGGGTCGTCGCGCCACAAACTCTACCTTGACGTGGGGTTGTCGTGGCGAAGCCTGCGTGTGGCGCGGGCCATCCGCCCGACGGTTATTCACGCCCACACCCACGAAGCCGGTTTGATGGGGGCCGTGCTCAAATGGCTCATGCGTACCCCCCTCGTGCTCGATTACCAGGGGAGCATGACAAGTGAAATGCTCGACCATGGCTTCATCCGCCGCAGCAACCCGATCTATACGCCGCTGGTTGCGCTCGAACAGCGTATCAATTGTTGGGCCGATGCCATCATCACCTCTACCTACAATGCGGCAGACCTGCTCCGCCAGGAAGGAATAGTCAATCCGCAGCGGCTCCACACCGTCATAGATAGTGTGAATACGGACCGCTTCCGTCCCTTCGATGGCTCAGCCACCTGGGAAGCGCAACGGCGCGAACTGCGGGCCCAGCTTGGCATCCCCGAAGGACGGCGAATTGTCGTCTATCTGGGGTTGCTGGCCCCCTACCAGGGGACAAACGTCCTGATAGAGGCAACCCGCTTGCTCACACAGCGGCTCCCCGATGTCCATGTGCTCATTATGGGCTATCCCGACCCGTGCAGCTACCGTGCCTATGCCGAGTCGCTTGGTGTGGGCGACCGCGTCACGCTGCCCGGACGCATCCTCTACAAGGATGCCCATAGCTACCTTGCGCTTGGCGATGTCGCCGTGGCTCCCAAGATGAGCCTGACCGAGGGAAGCGGCAAAATTAGCAACTATATGGCGATGGGGTTGCCCGTTGTCACCTTCAATAGCCCGGTCAGCTATGAGATGCTTGGCGATGTGGGGCTATATGCCGAAATGGGCAATGTCCGCGACCTGACCGACAAGCTGGCAATGGTGCTGGAAAACCCGGAACTGGCCGCACAAATGCGCGCCGCGGGCCGCGCTCGCGCTGTCTCCGAGTTCTCCTGGGAGCGCGGGGCCCGCCAGATTGAAGCCATCTACCACCGCGTGCGCGGTGAGCCGCTCCGAGAGACCAGGCCGGCTCCAGGAGTGCAGGAAGCGACCGAAGCCACCCACAGCACCTCCCACTAATCCTACGGGTTTGTGGGGGGGGAAGAGGGGTTTTGTGCATCAGACGGGAGAGAGGCGGTTGCGGGGGCCGAACTGGCCGAGGTTGGCGGGGGCTTTTCCTGAAACTCCTGCCTGATGATAGACCGCTCCGAACCAAGCAAAATAGCGAGCCAACGGGTGTTTTCGTTTGTTTCCAGAGCTATTTTCACCAGTACGGTCAGCGGTAGCGAGAGAATCAGTCCGACAGGGCCAAACACCCACCCCCAGAATACAAGCGAGAGAAAGACCACGAGAATCGAGAGATTCAGTCCGTGTCCCATGAACCGTGGCTCTATGGCATAGCTGACCACGCTATTGATGAGAACAAAGCCCAGAGCAACAACCAGGGCCCAGACAAGCCCATGCTGGACAAAGGCAATAAGACTGGCCGGGAGGGCCGCAATGATTGAGCCGATATTGGGAATAAAATTTAGCAAGAAGGCGACAAGACCCCACAGGATGGGAAACTCGACTCCCATAATAATCAGCCAGATAGAAACACTGATCCCCGTGGCCAGGCTGAGCCAGGTTTTGATAACCAGGTAGTTTTTAATTCCCTCGCTCAATTTGCGAAAATGGTCCATAGACTGGTACTCTTTGCCAAACGCGGCTTGTAGCCGGATGGGGATGCTGGAGGCTTCGAGCAACATAAAGATAACCGTGAAGAGCACAAGGAACGAATTGGTGAGGGCCCCTCCCAGACCCGTCAACAGGTAGCCGATGGCTTGCATGGCCGAATCGAATTTGAAAATATCCGGCAAGATCACGGTTGAGGGATCAATGCCCATTTCCTCAAGATGGTGGGCCAGGGTTTCTTGCTGCGTTTCGAGCCGCTCTTCGTAGCGGGGGAGCGAGCGGGCAAACCGTGCAACCGATGTACCGATATAGGTTGCCAGCCCGATACCAATAATCACAATGATGAGAGTTATCAGCAGCAAGGCCAACCATTTTGGCACCCCCTTGCGCTGGAGCCAGAGCATCGGCGGGGCAAACAACACAGCAATGATAAACGAGAGGAAAATAGGCACAAGAATCGCCTTTGCCGCTTGCATTCCCATAACGACAATGATAAAACTTGCTGCTGATAACAGCAATCGAAACACTGGTGGGGGGACTGTCTGTTCTCCCATAATCTCTTCTGCTCCGGGTCTTTCTAAAGGTTGCGTATATTGTATCATACAGGGAAGGTTGCAGGTTTTCAAGAGTAAGCAAAGAGCAATTCATAAGGAGGGGTAACAATGGGGCGCGTAACGACAATGTTTTCTTCTCTGAGCGAGATACCATTTTCGTCTGCCTGGCAAATGACGCAAAAGATCGTCGTGGTCGCCGTTGGGGCCATCATTTTTGCTCTGGGATTTAGTCTGTTTCAGGTGCCATTTAATATCGCGGCGGGGGGAGTCAGCGGGCTGAGCATCGTGGTCAATCATCTTACTGGCTGGTCCGAAGGAGTCCTGAATTTCCTCATGAATATCCCGCTGCTCATTCTGGGGTTCTTCTCGCTGGGACGGTGGAAGTTTCTCATCACCACGCTTTCGGCGGTGCTTTCGTTTTCGGTAGCCACCGACCTGTTTACGCTGATGTTGCCCGACCTGCTCTCCCCCTACCCGATAACCTCCGATGTGCTGCTCAGCACCATCTATGGGGGGTTGGTGACGGGGGTGGGGATGGGACTTATCTACCGCGCCGGCTCCAGTCCCGGCGGGACGAGTGTCCTCAGCCAGATTTTGCTCAAAAAAACCGGTATGCCGCTCAGCCAGCTCTACCTCTACACCGATGGGATCATCATTTTGCTGGCGGGGTATTTCTTCGGGTGGGAGATTGCCTTGCATGCCATGCTTGCGTTGTTCCTGAGCGGTATAGCTTCCGACTTTGTGATAGATGGGCCGAGCCAGGTGCGGACGGTGACGATTGTGACGGACCACCCGGAGCCGCTCAGCCACGCGCTCATCGTCGGGCTACGTCGGAGCGTGAGCTACTGGCAGATTACGGGGGGCTATACGGGAAAAACTCGTGCGATGATTATGTGTACGGTTCTCCGTTCGCAGGTGCGTGAGCTGAAGCAGATTGTCGCGGATGTTGACCCGCTTTCTTTTGTAGTCGTTGGCAATGCGCATCAGGCGTTGGGGGGTGGTTTTATGCCCATGAAGTCCCTGACAAAAAAACACGGTCATCATCATCCCGCCCATCATACGCATCCCGCCGGAGCCGCGAGCGATTCTTCCACTCCCCTCCCGCCGGAGGTCGCCGGGGAGAGGGCCCAGAAGTTTGAGGCAGGCAAACTGACGTAGCCCTATTATCTATATAATCTATTATGCCATGTTGACAGGAAGCAATTCCCTTGTTATACTTAAAGTCGCTGGGAGCAGGGAGAGAATAAGTATGTAATCCCCGATAGCTCAACGGTAGAGCGGCTGACTGTTAATCAGTAGGTTCCAGGTTCGAATCCTGGTCGGGGAGCCATTTTGC
>DAOTUE010000007.1:0-21957 GCA_034436975.1 Chloroflexaceae bacterium | reverse complement strand
TACAAGGCACTCTCTGCAAGGAGAGCCAACAGCTTTGCACCTGTACAAGCGAACATTATTCGCAATCGCTATACGGTTCTACGGAGCCGTGGGGAGCTGTCAACCTCCCCTGAAGCCCTGCCTTCGGGCTAGGGCAAGCCACCTGCTTCAGCAGGTGGTTGTTGACAGGACCTCCTTATTTGTCGCATCATTGCTTTGTCGCATCATCGCAGACATTGCAGACAACCTCTTCTCACCCTATAATCGTAGCAGATTGATTAGCCATTTTCAACAAAAAGGGATGGCGGTTGATTGTGCAAAATATACAAACTGCGACGGAGAGGGGAAGAATAGCGAGGAGGGAGCCGCGCCCACATCGGGGCAAGCAAGACACTTGCGCTCCCAGGGATCAGGGATCAGAGACTGCCCGAACCCTGGGAACGCATACAAAAACCGGTATGGTATCAGGGAAGGGGCACGCTCCAGGGCGCATCTTCCGAAACGACAAATGAGATTGACCGCCGCCGGTGGCTGTCGCGTCCGTGGGCTATTGTCGTCCAGGTTCCCGGCACCGCATCCGACGAGGTTTTGCAGGTCCAGTCAGCGCGTCCCCGCTCATTGGCCCTGGTGCTGGCGCGAGTGTCCAGCAACCCATCCGCATTGAGACACACGTAATCAATCGCCTCTTTGCTCTCGAAGCCAGTGGCAAAAAAGGAGAACTCGGTGCCGGGCCGCCCCGCGCCGGGAGCCACCGCAGAATCATAGAGGCCGGTGGGAGTTTCCACGGGCCAGATTTCAAATTCAACAACGCGCCTGTCGCCCCATTCCCCCTCGACAATCCACCGCCAGATGCCGGGGAGCGCATCGTAGGGGGTTCGCCACTCCAGGTCTACTCGTCCCCACTGGTTAGCGGCAACCTTGCGCTTGAGATGCTCCTGACCGGCAGAATCCACAATGCGGTAGACAATGCGCTCACCGCGCTCGAAGTTATCGGCAAAGAAGGTGAACTTTGTGCGCGGGTAGCCGGCGCGAGGGGTAACGGCATAGTCGTAGGGGTCGCGTGGCTCGGCCTCTTCGGGAAAATCTTGAGCGGGGCGAATATCGAGGCGCACCACCCGCTCAACCTGGCTGCGGGAGCCGCGCATCAGAATAAACCAGCGACCGGGGATAGCGTCGGGGGGCGATTCCCAGTGCCAGTCTACCCGTCCGTCCTCATTTGAGCCAAAGTCGCCAAGATAGTGCATGCGGTTCAGCGGGTCGAACCCCCAGAATCGCACCCGCTCGATCCCATCGTAGCCCAGGGCAAAGAAGGAAAATTCGGTGCCCGGAGCACCGGCTTCTGGTGCGACCGCCGCATCATACGGCCCCTGACCCGCCGGCTGGTGCAGCGAAAAATCTGGCGGGGTTTCCACAACCTCAAAGGAGATTTCCCGCTGCTCCCCGCTCTGCAACCCGCGGGCAACCATTGTCCAGGTTCCATACCGCCCTTCCGAGGGCATCTTCCAGGTCCAGTCGGCCCGCCCACGGTGGTTTGCCCGCACCTTCCCGCCTCGATGAACGCATAGTTCGGCAGAGCCACGCTCTTGCACACACGCTGGCGGCTCATTGACCCAGAACGCCACCCACTCATCCGGCTCGAAGCCCGTGGCAAAAAAGGCAAACAACCCGCCGGGGAGCGAGCGCGTTGGTTGCACCGCCTGTTCGTAGGCCGTAGCGGGCCGCGGCATTGCCACCATTGCAACAGCCAGAACAACCAGCACCACTAGCATCAGAAACCGACGAATATCTCCTTGTGACCATCGAATAGTCTGCATAGCTCCTGTCTCTTTCCAAAACGCTCTTTTTCCAACACACCTGCACAGCAAATCAACGGAAAAAACCGATAATCTCTCCCGTATCGGCCTGACCTGCCATAACCTCCAGAAACGTTATCCGGTGCCAGGGAAAGATAACGGCCTCTACCCCATGCGAGAGATAGGGCACTTCTTTCCCATCCAACTGCTTCAGATTAAACACTTTGATGAACATATCGCGGGGGTCAGGTTCATCCTCTATTTCCCCCATTGTCGGGTTTTCCCCCGACAGATGCAATATCACCGTTTTCGCCACAATTCAACTCCTTCATTCCCACAGACCACGAAAAAACAAGCACCCGCCGCTGATGCAGTGCTACGAGGTGAACTCGACCCGCAAGAGCAGGGTGCCAAACTTGAGTTCATCACCATTTCTCAGGGCTACCGGTTGATGGGGGGAAAGTCGCCGTCCATTGACAAAGGTGCCATTTGAGCTACTCAAATCGGTTAGCATACAGACCCCATCGCGGATAGAGATCATCGCATGCCGTCGGGAGACTCCCGCATCGTATCCCCCATCGCGCCCCAGGTCAATATCCGGGTATTCGCCATCTCTGGTTGCCCGTCCGATGAGCAAGTTTTTTCCATCTTCAAGCCGCAGCCGCCGCCCACTATTGAGAACCACGAGGCTTACAACGTGATCGGTTGTTCGGATGTCGGGGGCTGGAACAACAGTGGCCTGGTCGGGGACGGGGACAAATTCGCTTCCGTGCTGCCCAAGTGTGGAGGTTGTGTCTTTCCCCTGGCGTTCTTGCGAGAGGCTTGCTCCACACTCCGAACAGAAAATAGCTCCGTCGAGTTGCTCCGATTTACAGTTTTTGCAAATTTGCATAATAGATGGTATTAGTTCTCAGAAACACGCTCCCTGATAGGAGCCTTGATCAACCCGCGTGTCCCATATTTAATCCGTTTTCGCCCTTCGTTGGAGGGCTTCCCCGATTTTCTCAAGTGGGATGCTTCCTCTTGCAAGGTTCGGGCCAGCTCTGCCTTGCCCGACTCGAGCAACCGCGTTCCGGCCATCGTAAGCTGGCTCACGGCCTCATCCAGAAGACCCGTTTCAACATTTTTCCAGGCTCTGGCCTGGAGGCGATAGGCAATCAACCGCTCCAGCCAGGCTTTCACGCTTCCATTCACCTCCGAAGAGACCCGGTCCATTGGAAGCAGCGGTATCCCGACGGAGATTTCGGTTTTTTGATTGCGAAGGTTGCGGGCGGGGATGTCGTAGCGTACTGTCAATTGGAGCAGCGGATGCTCGCCCACCCCTAGCGGTGGCACAACCACCTCAAGCAAAAATGCCTGTTCATCTACCCCCGGCCAGTCTCCTAGCCTTCCCACCCAGCGCAGGTCGCGTTCTCCCTTGAAGGGCACCGAGGCAATATAGGGTTGGACGCGGTCGAAGGAGCGCAGGGTTGCATCGGAACGAGCCTCAACCAGCATTTGCACATTCTGGGCAAATATCGAGTGCATTCGCATGATTTCTTCGGCAAAAACTTCGGGGATTTCGTAGGCCGAGGTGATGTAGTGGGTATGGCTGTTTTCCCGCGATGTCATTACCTCAAGCAGATCTTCATTCCAATCGTTGCCAACCCCAAGCGCAGTCAACCCGATCCCATAATCTTGCGCGTGGCGCGAAATATCAATGCAGCGCGCTTCGTCACCATAGGTCTGGCCATCGGTCAGAATGATGATTCGCTTCATGCCGTTGAGCAGCAAGGCCCGCTGGATTTCCTGCAACCCCAGTTTCAGGCCAGTGGCCATCTCGGTGCCGCCCTCCGCCTCAATATCGCGGATAAGCCCTTTGAGAATGACTGCTTTATCGCTGACTGACTGCGAGGGAATGACAACATCGGCGCGATCATTGAATGTCACCAGCGAGAAGTAGTCATCGGGAGAGAGCCTATCAATAAGACGGATTGCTCCCTCTTTTACCTGCTCCAATCGTTCCCCACGCATTGATGAGCTGCGGTCTATGACCAGGGAGATATTGAGCGGAAGGCGCGTCATGGTTGCGGGCCTTCCCTGGGGCATTGCTGTCACCAGGATATAGAGAAGCTGTGGCTCGCTGGTTGCCGGCAAGACCTTGCGGCTAAGTTCTGTCTGAAACTCGATTATGGTACTCATAGAACGACCTTTCACCAGGTCTTGCCCACGTTAGAAGAGTTCTTCTTCAATGGGGAGCGAGACGACCACAGCAGAGATATTGTCCTGACCGCCCTTTATATTTGCAAGGGCAATCAGTTCTCGGCAGCCATCCTGTGGCCAGGGACTCCGCCTCAATGCGGCGACCATCTCCGCTTCGGAAACCTCTCCCCACAGGCCATCGCTGCACAGGAGGATATGGGTGCTTGCCCCCAATGGCTGATAGAGGAAATCTACTTCTATCTGAGGTTGCTGCCCGATGGCGCGGTAGAGCTGGTTTCGCAGGGGGTGATCTTGTGCCTCGGTGGGGTCGAGTTGCCCGATTTCGATGAGCCGCCCGACGGCGGAATGGTCGGTCGTTATTGCCTGGAGCGTCTCCTCTTCGAGCAGGTAGAGCCGCGTATCGCCCACATGGGCAACGTAGATAGCTGCTCCAAGCAGCAAAGCCACCGTGCAGGTGGACCCCATATCCGAGTGTTCGTCCTGAGCTTGCTCCCAGATAGCGTGGTTGGCCTGTTGCACGGCCGCTATCATAATGTTCTGGATGGCATCCATCATTCCATCTTCGAGGGTGGGGAGGAAAAACTGGGAGAGGATATGGCGGACAACCGTCCGAACGGCCATCTGGCTGGCGACATCGCCACTTTTGTGCCCGCCCATCCCATCGGCCACAACAAATAGTCCCATCGTGAGGTCGCTATCGCCGCGGGGCAAAGTTGAGACGAGCGCGAAAACGTTGTCCTGGTTGTTTTCGCGCACCCGCCCGACATCGCGCAGGGCGGCGGCGGCCAACCCCTGCACCGAATGCACCGGGCTGATAAAGGGCATATTTTCGGAGTCCAGGCGTTGCGTGCCTTCTCCCTCCATCACGGCTTTGCTCTCCGGTTCTGGCTGGAGTTTCTGGGTATCTCCTTCAGAAGGACGGAAGCCGTCGTTGTTCCTGTCGGGGGGGGCTTGCTGTCCTGCGTTCTCTTGTTCCGTTTCTTGCTGTTTGTTTTTTTCCTTTTCTCGCATAGCGAGAGAACTGAGCGGCGCGGTTTCGTGTTCAGAAGGAGAAGAAAAATACGCTGGCTCTGTTTCTTCTTTCTCTTCCGCCTTTTCTGACGGGGTTGATGATGTTGAACCGGAAACCTGTTCGGCTTCCGTGGTCTTGTTGGTTGGGTTTTGCTGGTTCATATCCAACTGGTTTCTCTCAATCTCTATGCTTTGAGTGCATACAGATGATGATCCATAGATCCGATATACACAATGTCGTTCCACACCGAGGCAGAAGAGACAACCGGACCATCGGTCTCATATTTCCATATCAAGGAACCATCTGTTGCATCAATGCAATAGATATGGCCATCTACGGCTCCAAAATAGATGCGTCCTCTGGCATGGCAGGGGGAAGACGTAATCTGACTGCCCGTTTCATATTCCCAGACCATGCGGCCGTTTTTTCGTTCCAATGCATACATGTTGCCATCGGCACTCCCAAAAAAAACGTGCGTATCAACGACCGTCGGAGATGAGTAGATCTGGTGCCTGGTTCGATATTTCCACACAGGCATGCCTCCCTGGGCTTCCAGCGCATAAAACGTATTGTCGAGAGAGCCAACAAACACAAGTCCATCGCTATAATATGGGGTTGAGACAATAGGCTTCTGGGTGCGTTGTTTCCATTTCATGGTGGAATTGCGTATTTCTATGCAGTACACATGCCCATCGTCGCATCCGATGTAGACATTACTGCGCCCCACCCCTGCAGAAGATCTAAACGGCATCCATGCCCGATATTTCCATACCAGGACTCCCCGCAATCCATCAAGGGCATAAAAGTGGAGATCATCGGAGCCAATGAAGACCACGCGATCTTGCACCACGGGGGAGGAATGGATGGCTTTGTCGGTGCGAAAGACCCAGCGGCGGGAGCCATTTCGTGTATCCACGCCGTAGACGGAACCATCTTCTGAGCCGAAGATGACAATATCTTGCCAGACGCAGGGAGAGGAGCTAACTCCACCTTCTGTGGCATATTTCCAACGAAATTTGCCACTTTCGGCATCAATGGCGTAGAGGTTGTGGTCGTAGCAGCCAACCATTGCCAGGCCATTGCTGATGCAGGGAGAGGAGCGTACTTCTTCTTCGCAGGCAAATTTCCAGAGCAGCTCGGCTTGCTGGTTTTTTTTGGTAGCAAAGGGACTGGCAACCGTTGCGGAGTAGGCCTTTCCAACAGATTCCATCCCTGGTACCTTGAGCAAGGCTTGCTTGAATTCTTCAATGGTTGTCCAGCGATCTGTCATTTCATATTCAACGGCGCGAAAGATGATTGCTTCGAGTTCGGGCGAAACAGTCGGATTCGGGTTGCATATCGGACGTTTTTGAAAGGTGAATGGCGTTTCAATGCGTGGGTCGCTGCCAGAGAGGAGGTGGTGGAGGGTGGCTCCAAGGGCATAGATGTCCCCCTGTGGCTCGGCAATCCCGCGGTACTGTTCGGGAGGGGCGTAGCCTTCCGTTCCAATCATGGTTCCTTTGCGCTGTTCGGGGTCGAGCAATCGGGCGATACCAAAGTCTATCAAAAAGACGCGCTCTTCGGCTGTTACCAGCACGTTCGATGGTTTCATATCGCGGAAGACAATCGGTTCTGGCACATAGTTGTGGAGATAGCTCAAGACATCGCAAATCTGAATAGCCCAGGTGATCGCTCGTCGCTGGTCAATGGGGGAACCTTGCTCATCCAGGATCGTTTCAAGGTCTTTGCCGGGGATCATCTCCTGTACCAGGTAGACCCGTCCATCCTCCTCAAAGAAGTCGTATACTTTGGGAATGGCGGGGTGGTTTAGGGTGGCGAGGAGTCCGGCTTCGCGCTCAAAGTGGCGCAGTTTGAGCATCCGGGTGTGCGAATCCGGGGCATGCTGGTACATTTCTTTTACGGCGCAATGGCGGGTGACATCTTTGAAGCGCAGGTCGCGCCCGCGATAGACAACGCTCATCCCCCCGACACCCAGGATGCCTTCTATCACATAGCGATTCTGGAGTGTGCTTCCTTCGGACAGGGTCTGGATTTCTTCGGTGCCCCCTTTCATTTGTTGGGTGGCTGCAAGGCGGGGGGGGGAATCTGGCGGTTGTTCGGTCTGCGCGTTGTCAACGGTGCGGGTTTCTTCATCTTTGCGAGAAATTCGTTGCAGTCCGACGCGGGTGCCCGTTTTTCTGGACGATGCGGGAGCAGCCTGGTCCGCCGGTGGCAAATCTCCTCCGTCGGCAGGTTCCATGTTGCGGGTTTCGTCATCCTTATCCTTGCGTGGTGGGGTAGGAGAGACCGTGCGGGTTTCATCCTCCTTATCCTTGCGTAGTGTGTTGATTTTCTTCGTCTCTTCGTCCTGTTTGGGCAAAACCCCGGTGCGCTTCGGGTCAACCCCTTTTTTGATTAACGCCATACTTTTACCTCGCGCATACTTTTGCTACTCTTCAATTCTTGGACCACGCTTCTCTCCTGTTCTCCGAGCAGTTTGTTTGCCACCCAGAGTAGCAACCGTTAACAGGTTGAGCCACGACCACCAGCACGCTCAGCGAGTGGACAAAAAAGACTGTTTTGGGAGGTGCGTGGCTCTCCGTGTGTCCTCTTGTGCCCTCGGCGGGTCAAAGAACAGCCTGGAGCATCAAGAGACAGGCTCCACGGAGCAGGTCTGTCCACTTCATTATCAGGATAGCACTCCTGCACCGGGAGCGCAAGAGCAAAACGAGGCCCCTTTTGTCCTATATTATTAGCGGAGGCTCATGTCCTCTTCTTGTTCTTACCTGTTCAAGGGGTATCACGCCAGGGAGCGCGGGCATCTTGCCCGCCCCGGTGCAAGCGGGACGCTTGCGCTCCCAGGGTTTATCTCCAAATGTGAACATGCCCCCTGTTCTTAAGGTTCGCGCCGTCGCGGACGTGGGCGCGACGGGCCTCCCCGCTCGCCCTCACGATTCCCCTCGCGATCTCCTCCGTGGCTTCCCTCGCGGCTACTACTGCTGCGACTGCTTCCCCCGCGGTCGCGGTCTCTCCCACCGCGGTCGCGGTCGCGGTCGCCCCCGCGACTGCTGCTACGGCTCCCGCCTCGGTCTCGGTCTCGGTCTCTCCCGCCGCGGTCTCGGTGGCTCGAACTATCGCGAGCATTTCGGCTTGCCTGGCGGTCCTCCGCAGATTCGCCCGTCAGCACAGCCCGGCGGCTCAGACTGATTTTGCCTGTTGCCTGGTCTATGTCTATAACCATGACGTTGACTTCATCGCCAATGTTGACCACATCTTCAACCGATTTAACGCGGCCTTCGGCCAGTTCGCTCACATGCACCAGGCCATCTTTGCCCGGCAAGATATTGACAAACGCGCCGCTGGAGAGGAGACGAACCACCTTGCCAAGAAAGATGTCGCCAACTTTGGCTTCGCGGGTCAATTCTTCAATCATCTGGATGGCCTGGTCGGCGGCGTTCTGGTCGTTGGTTGCAATGAAGATGCGTCCATCGTCCTCAATGTCAATGGTTGCGCCGGTCTGTTCAATAATGCTGCGGATTGTCTTTCCGCCGGGGCCAATCACCGAGCCAATTTTGTCTACCGATATTTGCAGGGTGAAAATGCGGGGGGCGTAGGGCGAGAGTTCCTGGCGGGGGGCCGGCAGGACGGACAGCATGTTTGCCAGAATTTCTTCGCGGGCCTCGCGGGCCTGTGCAAAGGCCTGGCGCATAATATCGGCGGTTATGCCAACGGTTTTAATGTCCATTTGCAAGCCGGTGATCCCTGCGCTCGTGCCGGCAACCTTGAAGTCCATATCCCCCAGGGCATCTTCAATGCCTTGAATATCGGTCAGGATTTTCCACTGGCCGTTTTCGTCGGTAATCAACCCCATTGCAATGCCTGCGACCGGGCGTTTGATGGGCACGCCCGCATCCATCAGGCTCAGGCTGCTCCCACAGACGCTGGCCATTGAGCTGCTCCCGTTGGAGCTAAGGATCTCGCTGACCAATCGCATAGTGTAGGGGAATTCTTCTTCTTCGGGCAACACGGCATAGAGCGACCGTTCGGCCAACGCTCCGTGGCCAATGTCGCGGCGGCGGGGCGACCCCATGCGTCGGACTTCGCCTGTGCAGAAGGGAGGAAAGTTGTAGTGGTGGATGTAGTGTTTGGATGTTTCTATCCCCAGGTCGTCGAGCCGTTGTTCCTCGCCTGGCGAGCCTAGTGTGGTGATGGTCAGGGCCTGGGTTTGCCCACGGGTGAAGAGGCCACTCCCGTGGACCCGCGGAACGATGCCGACATCAATGCTGATGGGGCGGATTTCTTTGAGCGAGCGGCCATCCACGCGGAGATCTTCGTTGATGATGGCCGAGCGAACGGCTTCTTTGAGAATCTTATCGAAAACCTTTTCGACGGCTTTCGTCCGTTCGTTAACCTCTTCTTCTGGCTCGTCGGCGGTAAAATGGGCGACCACATCGGCCTTCAGTTCATCCATTGCTTCTTCGCGCTTTGTTTTGTCTGGATGATACACCGCTTCCTGAAGCCGATTGTCCATATAGGCGATAATTTCTTGTTCAAGCGAGACATCGGGTTCGGGCGGGGCAAAGGGGCGTTTTTCTTTGCCACACAACGCGACCAGTTGTTCTTGCAGGTCGGCAATTTGCTTGCAAACGTCGTGCCCCTGGGTAATGGCCTGGAGCATATCCTCTTCGCTCAGTTCGTAGGCTCCGGCTTCAACCATCAAGATTGCATCTTTTGTGCCAGCAACCACAAGATCGAGCATACTTTCCTCAATGTCGGTCATCGAAGGGTTGATGATGACGGTGTTATTGAGAAAACCGACCTGCACGGCCCCGACAGGCCCGGCAAACGGGATGTCGCTGATGGCCAGGGCCGCCGATGCTCCAATGATGGAGAGAGGAGCGGGGTCATTGACCATATCAATGCAGAAGGTGGTAATGATAACTTGAACTTCGTTGTAGTATTCTTTGGGGAAGAGCGGGCGGAGGGGGCGGTCGGTGAGGCGTGCGGTCAACACCGCCGTTGTCGTTGGCTTGCCCTCTCGCTTGAAGTAGTTGCCGGGTATCTTGCCGGCGGCATACATTTTTTCCTCATAATCTATCGTCAGGGGGAAAAAGTCTATCCCCTCACGCGCTTCTTTTGCGCCAACGACTGTGGCGAGCAACATGGTGTCGCCATAGCGCACGGTCACGGCCCCGTCGGCCTGTTCAGCCAGTTTCCCGGCTTCCAGCGTCAGGGTGCGCCCGGCTATCTCAGCACTGACTGAGTGGACTTGTTGTTCTTGTTCGGACATGCAGAAACCTTTCCAAGTGTGCTCAGGAAATAAAGCACCAGAAAGCCCTGGCCTCTGGTGCTGCTCTCCTTGCGATATTCCTCTTCATAACGACTACCCCGACAAACCATGCTGCATCCTAATGGCGCAGCCCTAATCTTTCTACCAATGAACGATAGCGGTTTTTGTCTTTTCGGCTCAGATAGGCCAGCAGTCGCCGTCGTTGCCCCACCAGTTTGAGCAGGCCACGGCGCGAGTGGTAGTCATGGATATGAAACTTGAGATGTTGAATCAAAGAATTGATACGCTCTGTGAGAATGGCTACTTGCACTTCCGGCGAGCCGGTGTCCATTCCATGCGTTTGATAACTGCTAATGAGAGACGATTTCTCTTCTCTGTCAAGGGACACGGATACCTCCTCAACTGTTCTTTCTTTTTTTGTTCATTGCCCAGATGTAGATGTCCGGGTCGGGTTTTCCTGGGTTTGCCCACAGTCTCTCAACCTGTGGTTCTTTTGTGTTTTCGACTCTATCATTATATCACATTCAGGGAACGACACACAAAAAACCATGCGAATGTTCTGAAATAGAGCGGAAAACTTCTGGTGCCTGGTTTCTCCCCCGCCCGTGCAACCCGGCGGGGGAGAAGGGACAGAATGTCCCGACCAGGTCGCGCCCGGCCCCATCCCCACAATTACCCACGGATAATGGCGAGAACCTCATCGCGGCGTTGTTCCATCTCGTCGTGCGTTTTGGCCTCCAGGTTCAACCGCAGGAGCGGCTCGGTATTCGATGGCCGGACATTGAAATGCCAGGTAGGAAACGAAACCGATAGCCCGTCCATACGGTCTTGCTGGCCATCGCTGTAGCGTTGGGCCAGCTCCTCAATTTTTGCCTGCTGGTCATCAACGGTCGAGTTGATTTCGCCAGAGATAAAGTAGGTTGCTTCCAGTTCGCTGAGCATCTCGGACATGGTTTTGCCGGTTGTCGAGAGCATTTCCAGGATGATGAGCGAGGGAATGATGCCAGAGTCGGCGCAGTTGAAATCGCGGAAATAGTAGTGCCCCGACACTTCCCCGGCAAAGACGGCGTTTTCGCTTGCCATACGCTGTTTCATAAAGGCGTGCCCCACCCGCTCAACGAGGGGGATACCGCCGTTTTCTTTGACCTTGTCGGCCACGGCCCACGAGGAGCGCACGTCGCGGATAATTTTTGATCCGGGGTATTTCTTGAGGATATAGCTCCCCAGGAGGGCGGTCAGGAAGTCGCCGGGGATAAATTTTCCACGGTCGTCTATGGCAAAGAAGCGGTCGCCATCGCCATCGAAGGCCAGCCCCACCGCGGCTTGCTCCGCCACTACGCGCTGCTCCAGTTCGGCGCGGTTTTCTGGCTGGAGCGGGTCCAGCCCGTGGTTGGGCAGCGTGCCATCTGGCTCAAGGTAGAGGCCGATCAGATCAACCGGCAGGTGTTTGTAGACATCGCTCAAGATGGGCCCGACCGTGCCATTGCCCGTGTCGGCCACAACTTTGAGCGGCTTGATTGTACTCACATCAATGAGCGAGAGAACCGACTGGATAAATTCCTCGCGGAAGTTTTGCGGAATGATGTCCCCTTTGCGCGATGGCTGTGGGAAATCTTCGCTCGCAACCAGCCGGCGCAAATCCTGTATCCCCTCATTGCCGCTGAGCAGTTGCGGCATTTTGCGGACCATCTTGAACCCGTTGTACTCTTTCGGGTTGTGCGAGGCTGTGACCATCATGCCGGGCAACCCCAGTTTTGAGCAGGCAAAGTAATACTGGTCGGTGCTGACCAGGCCAATGTTGAGCACATCTGCGCCCTGGTCGGTAATGCCGCGTGTGACTGCATCGAACACTGCCGGTCCCGAGACGCGCATATCGTGCCCCACAACAACCTGTTCCGCATTGAGAAACGTGACAAAGGCCCGCCCGATAAGGTAGGCAATATCGTCGTTCAAATCTCTGGGATAGATACCACGAATATCATAGGCTTTGAAGATTCCCGGATTAACCCCTTCCATTCCTTCTGTTTCCTCCTTAATTCTTTTGTACGATTATACGTCTTCCACAACATTTCTGGCCTGCATGGTACCACATCTCACAGGGGAGACATGTCGGGGCTTCTTTTGTCATCGCACCAGGTGCAGGGCGTGGGCAATGCCGCTTTGCAGCGTGCCGTGGCTGGTGATGCTGCTGAGATCAAGCCCCAGATTGACGATGGTCTGGGCCACTTCGGGGCGGATGCCCGTAAGGATAACCCGTGCACCGAGGAGCTGGATGGCATTGGCAATCTGGATAAAGGCCTGCGCCACCTGCGAATCAACCACAGCCACGCCAGTAATGTCGAGCAATACGACTCGGGCCCGCTGCTGCTCAACCCCTTGCAATACCGTTTCCATCATCAGGTTGGCCCGCTGTGTATCTATGGTGCCCACCAGCGGCATTAGCAACACTCCTTCGCTGATGTGCAGTAGTGGGGTCGAGAGTTTTCGCAGCGTGGCGGCCTGGGCCAGGATAACTTCTTCGGCCTGCTTCTGTTCGCTAATATCAACCAGCGTCCCCCGCATAGACTGCGGCTCTCCCGCTTCATCAAAGACAATTTCGCCTTCGTCTCGCACCCATACCTCCCGACCATCGGCTGCTTGAAGGCGATACTCCAGGCGGAGCGTTTCCGATTTCAAGTCGGGGCTGGGGTGAGCCTGGTCAAGAATATGGCGAAACTCCTGGAATACTCGTTCACGATCCTCAGGGTGGAAGGAGCGTTGCCAGGTTTCCGCCTCGGCCATCAAATCATCGGCAGGGATGCCAACCAGCGATTCAATGCGCGGGCTGACATAGGCAAGCCGCAGCGGGTTGAATGCAATGGTATAGATGACGGCGGGCACCTGCTCAACAAGCGTGCGATAGCGCGACTCGGCATCGCGGAGGCTGCGTTCGTGCTGCTGAAGCTCCGAGGCCATCGTATTGAAATGGTTGGCAAGCCGACGAAGTTCTCCCAATCGGCGCGACGTATCAATACGGGTGCTCCAGTCGCCTCCGGCCAACTGCTGCGTTGCGCTCATCAAGGTTTTGAGTGGGCGCAAGATAAACAGGTTCCCGGCCACGCCCGCGACGACAGCTTCAAACGCAATGATGATCCCGATCCAGACCAGGTTGCGGTGCCACATCCTGTCAACGACACCGTAGGCAATGTCTGAGGGAATACCGACATTGAGATAGAGCCACTGTTCGGTATATTGCAGGGTGACGACGGCGTAGAGGCGGGACGTGCCATCCAACCCTATCATCTCAATCGTACCCTGACCATGACCCGCGGCGGCGGCTGCTGCTATCGGCGCAATGTTGATCTGTTTGCCCACCCATTGCTCCGGCTGCGGGTAGTAGCTCAGGATGGTCCCATCCTGGCTCAGGAGCGAAGTTACCGTGCCGGGCGGCAGGGGGATTTTGGCAATAAAGCTATTGAGCTGGTTGAGTTTCAGTCCAAGCGAGAGGACCGCCACCAGGTTCCCCGCGTCGTCAAATGTGGGGTAGCCAAAGAGCAGGACTGGCTCGTTGCTGGTGGGGCTGATGATTGCTTCAGAAACAACAAAATTTCGGATTTGTATGCTACGATCAAACCAGTCTTTGTCGGCAACGTTGATTCCTTCATCAAATGGAAATGCGCTACTACTGGAGTGGCAGAAAACAGTTCCGTCGGGCGTGGCAACGGCAAAATCGGTGAAGTCGGGGTAGCGTTGGTCGAGCGCGGCAAAGGTTGTATTGCAGGCCAGACTCTTGTGCTCCCGCACCGAAGGGATTTGGCTCACGGCGTGAAGCACCTGGCGGGCATGGACAATCTGCTCTTCCTGGTAGGCATTGACAACCTGAGCCATCCGTAGTGCATGGTCCTCGGTTTCGACAATTGCTCGCTCGTGATGCTCGTGGCCCGTGTAGTATATCAGGGCAACCGCGGGGGTAATCACAAGGAACACAAAAAGAATAAGGCGGCCATGCAGTCCGAAAAAGGAAAAACGTAGCATATCAACTCCAATATCACAGTCTCGCGGAAAAACGCGGTTTCGAGATTTCTTTATCTATTATACGTGATCTTTCTTTTTTTCTCTTCAGGTTTCCGTTCTTCTCTTGCCCGCACTTGCCAGGCCACGAGGAACGGTAATCTTTTCGTAATCGTTGAGACAAGGGATTGTCTGGATGCTCTCGTTTGGATAATACCAAATGGATTTTTGTGAACGTAAGGGATATAACGAGAAAGGATACAAGAGATGGGAAAGATGATGAAGCAGATTCACTGGGCCGCACCAGTCGCCGGGCTATTCGCTCTGGCTTTGTTTCTCGTGCTCTACCTTGTGGGATCAATTCCGGGCAATGCGGCAAGCCCGGCAACGCTCTCGGTGCATTCCGAGGTGGGGTATCAAAATGAGTCGGTTCGTATTGCGCTCAAAGGGTTTGCCGAGCGAGAAGTTGTTACCCTGTGGCAAACGTTTCCTGATTACCGCGTGCTTCCGCTGTTCGATGTCACCGCCGATGAGACCGGGCGGGCCTATGTGGATATTCCGTTGGAGGCTTCGATGCCCACTGGAAACCATGCCATCAGTGCCCGCGGCAATACAAGCGAGCGACTGGCTATTACGCGGTTCAATCTGACTGCGCCGCCTGTCGAGGAGCATACCGAGGTGGCGATAGCGGTTTCCTCCTGGAACCATACCAACACCCAGGGCAGTACCTTTGCATTCAAGGGAGAAGGCTACCAGGAGAAGGAGCATGTGTCGCTCTGGATCACCCGCCCTGATGGGACGGTGCTTGACCAGGGGCGCGCCCGGGCCAACAAGGGGACATTTACGCACGAGTTTACCCCTGGCCCGGATGCTCCGACGGGAACCTACCGCCTGACTGGTTTCGGTCAGGAGAGCAAGAAAACGGCTATTGTCTCCTTTAACGTGGATCGGGCCGACTTCCTTTCAACAGCGGAGCAGGCTTCGCTGGAGGTTTCTCCTGCCCAGATCCACCAGCTCAATGTGTTGACGCTGATAGGCCGTGGGTTTGAAGCTGGTGAACGGGTGGCCCTCTGGCTCACGCTTCCCGATGGCTCCTCGCTCACGCTCTACGAGGGGATTACCCTCAATGGTGCGTTTCGAGAGGAAATCTATCTTCCCGCGCTTATTCCGGAGGGGGGGCTTCCCATTGGCACGCACAACATTTCGGCCTATGGGCACACGAGTAATCGTCGGGCGGTAGCTTCGTTCGTTCTGTTTGCTGGCAATGGTCTGGAGCAGGAGGCTCAAGAGTAATACTGCCTTCGGAAAAGCTGTTTAATCACAAAGACACGGAGAACGCAATAATATAGTTTCGCTCGCAGAAGCATATGTCGCTCTGCATCTGCTCCTGTTCCTTTGCGGTTCTTCGGGTTTTTGTGATTTTTTTGCACGTTGCCAGTTTCGCCAATGTGAAGACCAGCCAGGCAAGGTGCGGCTGAGGATGGGCGGTTGCGGATGGGGGTAATTTGTTATGATGGTTGTTATGATGGAGAGAGGTGGGGTGTCTGACGGGGCTCGAACCCGCAACCCCCTGATCCACAGTCAGGTGCTCTGCCATTGAGCTACAGACACCACAAGAAGTCATTTGTGCCTTTATGAGGCAGAAGAGAAAGAACACTACCCCCACTCCCCACCCCCGCAACCAGACACGTTATGAGTATAGCATGGGGCATATTCCCTGTCAAACCAATGAAAACGGGGGGGGGAACGGGAAAAACATGGCATTCTTATGTCTGATACTCTGCTTTCTCAGGTTGTGGTATACTGCTATGGAAGGCATAGCATAGGTATATACAGTGGGGAGAAGGCTATGAACGTTTTGCTACTCGATAATTACGACTCATTTACGTACAATCTCTACCAATACTTGAGCGAACTGGGCGCAACCGTCGAGGTCTATCGCAACGATAAAATCACTGTTTCCGGTGTTGCTGCACGCAAGCCAGTGAAGATTGTTGTTAGCCCCGGCCCCTGTACCCCTGTCGAGGCCGGTATCAGTGTGGACCTCATTCGAGAACTGGGAGCACAGATACCCATACTTGGCGTGTGTCTGGGGCATCAATCCATTGGCGCAGCCTATGGCGGTGCGGTTGTGCGGGCACCGCTGGTTATGCATGGCAAAATGTCGGACATTCACCACAACAACGAGGGAGTCTTTGCAACCCTGCCCACGCCATTCCCCGCCACGCGCTATCACTCGCTCATTGTCCAGCGCGACACACTGCCCGATGCGCTAGAAGTGACAGCCTGGACCGACGATGGGTTGATTATGGGGTTGCGCCACCGCACCCACCCGGTGCAGGGCGTGCAGTTTCACCCGGAATCCATTATGACCGACCAGGGGAAGCACCTTTTGCAAAACTTTCTTGACAATTCTTCGTAGGTATCAAGATAGTCGCGAGTATTAGAGAGAGGATCAGGAGTGGCTATGCACATCAATCCTGCAACCATTGAACGAAAAAATCTCTATAAAATCATCATCGGTTGTATTGTTCCCCGTCCGATTGGATGGGTCTCCACCCAGGACACCGCGGGCCTCAATAATCTGGCCCCCTTTAGCTTTTTCAATGGGGTTTCCTCAAACCCGCCGGCCCTGATGGTTTCTATCGCAGCCCGCCCGACGCGCCCGGATGGGTACAAGGATACGCTGCGAAACATTCTGGAGCTCCGCGAGTTTGTGGTGAATATCGTTAGCGAAGCGACCGCCGCCGCGATGGACAAGACCGCACAAGAGTACCCCCCGGAAGTAGATGAGTTTCAGGTTGCGGGACTCACGCCGGCCCCCTCCGTGGTGGTGCGCCCGCCCCGTGTGGCCGAGGCTCCCGCGAGTTTCGAGTGTGTGCTCCACGACACGATGCAACTGGGAGAGGGACCGGGCAGCAACACCCTGGTTGTTGGTATTATCAACCATGTCTTCGTGCGCGACGATATTATCAACGAGCGCGGGCATATTGATATTCGCCGCCTCCAGCCGGTTGGTCGGTTGGCCGGAAAAAGTTACTGCACCATCCGCGACATCTTTGAGCTGACTGGCGACTGATCAGGCCAGTGACACGCAATTGGTTGATATTACCCTGCACCAGGTGAGCGTAAGCTACCCGGTGCGAAAAGGACACATTCTCGCGCTAGAGGGGGTATCGAGCGAGATCCGTGCGGGGACGTTTGTTGCTCTGGTGGGGCCAAGCGGCTGTGGCAAAACAACGCTGCTGCGGGCTGTGGGGGGACTGATTGCTCCCACTACTGGCCAGATACGGGTGGGGAGGTTGACTCCCGACCAGGCCCGCCGCAAGCGGGTAATCAGCTTTCTATTCCAGCGGCCCGTCCTCCTGCCCTGGAAAACCGCCCGTCAGAACGTTGAACTGCCGCTCTCCCTGGCAGGCAAGCCACGTCAGCAGCGGCGCAACCTTGCCAACCAGGTGCTTGAGCGAGTCGGGTTGTGCGAGTTTGCCGAAGCCTACCCCCATCAGCTCTCCGGGGGGATGCAGCAGCGGGTTTCGCTGGCTCGTGCCTTTGCTTCTGAGCCAGCAGCTTTCCTGATGGACGAACCTTTTAGTGCACTGGATGAGTTGAACCGCGAGCGGCTGAACCATGAGATGTTGCGTATCTGGTCAACAACCCGCGCTACGGTCCTGTTTGTCACCCATTCGCTCTTCGAGGCGGTCTTCCTGGCCGACCGTGTGCTGGTGCTTTCGGGACACCCTGGCCGCCTGCTGGCCGACCTGTCTATCCATTTGCCACGTCCCCGCACAACCAAAACCTTTGAGCACCCGGAGCTTTTGCGCCAGGTGACAACCCTGCGCCAGAAACTCGCGGCGGGAATCGTAGCAGGAGAGGAACAATGAGAGGAATGCTGGACAATGCAGGGGGGATACTCCGGCGGGCGGGGTGCACTCCGTTCATCTTCGTCGTGCTGCTGGCATTTTTCCAGTGGGGGGTGCCTGCCCTCGGCATCAAACGCTATATTTTGCCCACGCCTGCCAGCGTTGCACAATCCATGCTCCGCCCGGAAAACGATTTGCTGCTACACGCCGGCATCACTACACTGGAGAGTGCTGGCGGGTTTATTGTGGGGAGCCTGGGTGGTTTCGTGCTGGCCATTCTGTTTGTCCATGTCCGCCCGATTGAGGACGCGCTCTACCCCTGGGCCGTCGTCTCGCAGACGGTGCCGCTGGTTGCGCTGGCTCCCCTGCTGCTCATGTGGTTTGGCAACGGCATACTCCCTCGCCTGGCGATGGCGGCATTGTGTACATTCTTTCCCGTGCTGGTGAATGCCACGCACGGGTTGCGACAGGCCGACAGCCAGATGCTCGACCTGCTCCATTCCTACGCGGCGAATCGCTGGCAAATGTTCTGGATTGTGCTGCTGCCATCCAGTTTGCCGGCCCTCTTCAGCGGGTTGAAAATTGGCTCCATTCTGGCAATCACGGGGGCCCTCGTGGGGGAGTTTTCGGGGGCAGCGCGGGGGCTAGGATTTGTCATCACGGTTTCAACCTACCACATGGACACGGAGCGGGCCTTTGCAGCAATTACTGCGGCCTCGCTCCTGGGGGTAGGCTGGTATCTCTTGCTCTGCCGCCTGGAGAGGTGGGTTATTTTCTGGCACGAAAGTAGGTAGATACCAACATTCAGGTCATCGCCGGTGCCCTTTTCTCCTCGCTGACGCGACTCCCATCTTTCCAGGGAAAGATGAAGGGAGTGAGGGTCTGAATATTCAAGGGTTTCCCCGGAAATGGTATGAGGAGTTGATTGTGATGCGTATTGGAATGTGTAAAACTACAAAAATCTACCGGATCATCGGGTTGCTTGTTGTTGTTCTGCTGAGTGGGTGCAGTCCGTCCACGTCTCCCCCCACTTCCGCCACAACCGCTGACGGTGTGCCCGAAGTGCGCACTGTCTCCATGCGGTTGCAGTGGATTCCGCAGTACCAGTTTGCGGGCTACATTGTCGCAAAGGTCAGAGGCTACTATGAGGAAGCCGGGCTGGATGTTTCGCTCCACCCCGGCGGCCCCGACTTTGTGCCGATGCCACTTGTGGTAAGCGGCTCCGACACTTTTGGCAGCACTGGCGCAGATACCATCTTTCTCGCCCGCCAGAAAGGGATCGAAGTGGTTTCGCTGGCAACGATTTTTCAGACCAGCCCGGTCGGGTTTATGGTCCATCAGGACTCCGGCATTGCCGGCCCGAAGGATTTCGTGGGGCGCACGGTCGGTGTGTTTTATGGCGACAACGTGGAGACAGAGTATCGTGCTCTGCTCGCGGCCGTGGGTGTGGAGCGCAAGGAGATCAACGAGGTGCCGGCCCAGTTCAATATGGAGCCATTCCTGAGTCGCCGTGTAGATGTGTGGCCCGGCTATGTCACCGACCAGCCCGACCTGGCCCGCCAGCAAGGAGCCGATGTTGATCTCATTGTGGCCCACGATTACGGCGTGCAGCTGATGGGTGATGTTCTGTTTGCAACCGAAGCGTTTGTCGAGAACCACCCGAATACAACCCGCGCTTTTGTCCACGCCACGCTGCGCGGGTGGGAGGATGCGCTGGCCCACCCTGAAGAAACCGCCGCGCTCATTCTGGAGTACAACAAGCAGCTTTCGCGCTC
This sequence comes from Chloroflexaceae bacterium, assembly GCA_034436975.1. Lineage (GTDB taxonomy): Bacteria > Chloroflexota > Chloroflexia > Chloroflexales > Chloroflexaceae > JAAUSY01. Next base: position 2,077 of record DAOTUE010000007.1, on the reverse strand, counting down.
ACACCTGCTGTTTGAGGCACAGGAGACACTCCCACTGGTGCAATATGGGGTGGGGGAGGGGTGTCCCGGCTGGAACGATCTTGAGGCCTGGGAAGCCGAGCACGATCTGCTCCTGGAACTCGATTTGCTCACTGAGCCACTTCCCATGCGCGAGGCCGTGAACAATCGCTTTGTTGCAGAATATTATCAGGTACAGGGGAAGGAGTGTGGCCCTTCATCCAGATAATTTCCGGGTCGGCGTTCACTGTGTTGGGATAATCCCTGGGAGCGCAAGCGTCTTGCTTGCACCGGGGCGGGCAAGCAAGACGCTTGCGCTCTCTAGAGCCTGTTGCGGTTCAGACTTCCATGCGCTATCGCATACCCTGACGGAATGAAAACCGTGTATTTTCAAGTGAGACATCAGGCTTGCGTCTCTTCTTTTTTTCTGTTATTATAATGGCGTGCTCGGTGATGAGGGAACACCTCAGAGCACGTTCTGATGGGCCGAGATGGCGGAATTGGCAGACGCGCCAGGTTGAGGGCCTGGTGGGCAGCAATGCTCGTGTGGGTTCAAGTCCCACTCTCGGCACCAGTAAACTCCACTTTCAGCAACCAGTTCCATCCTTCAGCAGCAGGGCGATTAGCTCAGTTGGTAGAGCACCTCGTTTACACCGAGGGAGTCGGCGGTTCGAGTCCGTCATCGCCCACCAAAATAGGTCGGTTTTTTTTTGTTTCCTTTTTTCATCAAGCCCCGCTTGAACCTCCGTCAACTCAACTGGCTTATTCAATTGTTAAGGTACATTGAGGGCCAGGTATCAGCATGGTACAGGTCATTTGCCAGAGCTATGCCAGCTTCAACCAGCGCGTCCTCGGTGCTGGTAGGGTTGCTCTGTGCCCCAATCCCCTGCCGATAAACCCCCAGCATCGTCTTGTTGCTTCTCCCCGCCCACGCGGGGTGGTATCGAAATTCCCCTCAGACCATAGGCATGCTATAATGAAGGCAGATTTTTCTCTATGTCTGAGTTATCTCGCGGCTTTCCGCCACTGCGATAAGCAACGGCAGGCAGATCGCGCTTTATTTTGTAGCCCTTTCCCGTGCTTGGTGCGCCAACACTGAGCGCGGTTCGGGACTTCCTGAGCGTGTAGCCTGGGAAGTGCTTGGTAGTCGCTTCACTGAACAAGGAATTGGCTTTCTGGCAGTGAAACGACAAACAAAGTCCCTCTGTTACATGGCTTGTTAAGCGGCTTGTAACAGAGGGGCTTTGTTATTTATTTGCTCGTCTTCTGATGATTGCTTACTTTCGTTAGGGACGTAGTGCAAGATCTTCGATACATCCAGTCCCTCTTGATAATACAGATCTGCAAGTCGTTCAATAACCGGCCTGTCCAACTCCTGGAACTTATTGTTCTCGATCCGCATAATCACGCGACGATCAACTCGAATACGCTCCGCAATTTCTCCCTGCGGTATAGCTCGCCCTAGCTTCGCTTGTAACTCAAACCGAAGTCGCTTTGCCTCCGAAATCAATCTTCCCATAGCACACTCACTTTCCTAAGTTCTGGTGTTCAAAATGAATATATCATGATCGGTTGTACATGTCAAACGTGTAATCGGTACTTGACAAACAAACTGACATGGTGTACACTTGAGGTGTACACAAGATACTTTATCAAGGAGCAATCAGTCAACCATATACCAATTAGAGGGTTGGATTAAGTTCAAACGAAATGTAGAACAGGAAGCCCCAAATGGCCAAGGCAAAACCAAAATTCCTGGCCCGTGAGCGCGAAGCGGACACCCCGCTGTTCGGCACACATACCCTGTACGAAGTCTACTTCGACAACACCGAATGTCTCTACGTCTCCACAGTGCTGCTCGACGCAATGCAATTCGCGTGGCGGGCCGAGGGCGAATGGAAAACGGCACAGCCTGCAAAGCCCCGCCGCGGATTCCCCCGCGGGCACCAGCTGTGCTGTTTCCCGTGTTTCACGGTAAAGAACTGCGCCAAAACCCGGACACCCAGAGAACACGTGTTCTGGTTTCTTGCCCTCCCCCGGCCGCGGCCCCCGCGCCTCGCCCGGCATCGCTCGATCCCTC
>DAOTUE010000006.1:0-13427 GCA_034436975.1 Chloroflexaceae bacterium | reverse complement strand
CCGGAGCTGGACGGGGTGGTTGTCAGCCACCCCCGAAGGAACGCTTGATGAAACCAAAGCCTGTCCCCGGATAGGAATTGCGGTGGAGGGTAGTTCCAAGCCACCCGCTGAAGCGGGTGGTCGTTGACTGAAAATGCGGGCCGCAACATCGCATATCCTGTCGTTATTTTTCTTGGAACAATATGGGGGGGGGGGACAGCGTTCCCCTCCCCCATACCTGTGCTATAATACCTGTAGAAACTGTTTCTCATCAGAATACCATCAGTCTTCATATCCCGCGTCATCGTCTTCTTTCGCATTCATTCTATTCAGAGTGGTTGTCAGACAGGCTCACGTATCTCCTGGTAACGAGGACTGGAAGCAGGATAGTTGATGTCGCAACGTGTTCTTCGCCAGGACCATCAATGGCCGCAAGATGGGTCACAAGAAGACCCACCAGACCGGTCTTTCCCGTCGGACCGCTCTGGCCCACCCGTTCGTCCCGTCAAACGGCGCAGCATCGGGGTACGGTTAAGCTGGTCCTATCTGGTCTCTTCCACGCTTCCGCTTATCTTGATCGGGGCCTTGCTCATCTTCCTCAATTTTCGTATTCAGCGAGAACTGGTTTTCAATGAGCAGGTGGTGCTGGCGAGGCAGGCTTCACACGATATTTCTTCCTACATTTCCAACATGGAAACCCAGATTTTGCGGATGGGGCGCGAGATGCTTGGCAGAGAAACGCAGGATGAGCGCAATCAGGTTATCCGTGAATTGATCCAGGTGAATTCCCCCTATCTTCGAGAAATCTCTATGTTCGATACGGAGGGAACTGAAATTGCTCGGTTGTCGCAGCAGCAGACGTTCTCTCCTGATACGCTGATCCGGCGGACAAACGACCCGATGATCCATCGGGCCCTGCGGGGCATAGGCGGGCGAAGCGACCCGTTTCTCGACAAAGATGGGCAGATTGTGCTCACCATTGCGCTCCCTCTTCGCAACAACGAAACAGGCCGCGACATTGTTGGAGCTATCCGCACCAATATCAGTGCCACGCCGATAAAACAAATTTTGAACGAGCCGGGGCGCGGCACACCAAACATCGCCTACTTGCTCAACGACAGCCTTGAGGTTGTTCTCAGTGGCTTGTCTGGCTCACCTCGCTTACATCCCAACGATCTCGCTGCGTCTCTTGTGTCGGCAGAGGAGATCCCCTATCAGCCAGGCAACAGCCGTATTCTGATATACGAAAACAACAGCCAGGAACGTATCCTTGCAGCGGTTTCTCCTGTGAACCCAGGAACCTGGTCGGTGGTTGTGGAAAAACCGCTGGATACAGCGTTTGGCAATGTCTGGAACACCGTGTTGCTTCTGGGAATGCTGGTCGGGGTGGTCGGGGTGCTCGGATTGAGTGTGGGGGTGCTCCTGTCACGGCAGATTCTGCGTCCGCTGAAAAAACTGCGCGAGGGGGCATTGTCGCTCGGAAGGGGGCAGCTTGATCACCGCATTACCGTGGAAGGCAGCGATGAACTGGCCCAACTGGCCCGCACCTTCAATCAGATGGCGGGGAGACTGCAAGCGAGCCTCTCGGAGATTGAAGCGCAAAATGAGCGGCTTCGCCAGGGGCTTGTCCTTGCCCGCGATATTCAAATGGGGTTGTTACCCTCGCGCCCGCCCTGGGACCACAGCCTGCTCTTGGTAGATGCGTGGTCTGTTCCAGCCTATGAGGTGGGCGGCGATTTCTATTCCTATCTCACCCTCTCCGATGGGGTTGTCGCGGTCTCTGTGGGCGATATTTCGGGCAAGGGGGTTGGAACTGCGCTGATGATGGCTCTCACCAGCAGCATGCTCGAATCGCATGCCCGCCAGGTCCATCAGCCGTCGGAACTGCTCACCACGCTCAATCATCTGCTCTACATCCGCTTTCAGGACAACAAAATGAATGCCGCCATGCTCTATGCCATCTTTGACCTGCACAACAGAACAATGACTGTGGCCAATGCGGGGATGATTGCTCCCTTGCTCATTCGGAGAACAGAGGCTCCCGACTCGTTGAGCGGGCAATCGTCGTGTTGCACCATGCTCGATGTCGGGGGATTTCCAATCGGGGCCCTCGCCAACCCGTCCTACCAGAGTCTAACCATTTCCCTGGAGGCGGGAGATATGGTTCTGTTCGTCAGCGATGGGATTGTCGAGGCCCACAACGAACAGGGGGAAATGTTCGGGTTCGAGCGTCTTGAAAAGCTGTGTCGCGAGATGACCGAATTGGATACCATTCATCAGCTTATTGATGCGCTCTTGCGGCGGATACAGGAGTTTATGGGTCGGGCCGAGCAGCATGACGATATGACCATTGTTGCTGTTTCTCCTTCTCTCGGAGCGGCTACAGGAGTGTTGCAGAAAAATGTGGAAAACTGGTATGAAGAGGAACAGATGCAGGAAAACGTGGTTTCGTAGCTGGCCGCTGTTGTCAGTGTTGCTTGTGGTTGCGCTGGTGACACTGGCCGGTTGTGGCAATGCGCCAGCAGCGGTAGATGAGCTTCCGCGAGGTGGGGAGTTGCGCTCGGCGGGGGTCGGGGTACAAGACCTTGCGACCATTGACCCGGCTCATGCCAATGAGCAGCAATCTATCACCGTTATGCGGCTGGTATTCGGGGGGTTGGTGCGGCTGGATGAAAACCTGATGATTCAGCCCGATGGCGCGGAAAGCTGGAAGGTGAGCGACGACGGTAAGACGTATACCTTCACCATTCGGGAGGGGTTGATGTTTGGCGACGGAACGCCAGTGACAGCAGCCGATTTTGTCTATTCGATTGACCGTGCCCTCTCGCCCGAAACGGGGGCATATGGGGCAGACTATATGCGGCATATTGTCGGTGCTGGCGATGTGATTGATGGCAAGGCGGAAACAACACGGGGGGTACGGGCCATTGATGAGCGAACGCTGGAAATAGAGCTTGATGAACCGGTGGCCTATTTCATTTCCTGGCTCACCTCACCACAGTTGTTTTTCGTCCCCAAAGACCTCATTGAACGTGAGGGGGCAAACTGGACCGAGCAAGCCATTGGAACCGGCCCCTTCCGCGTGCGCGAATGGCGGCACAACGAAGAAATTATTCTCGAAGCCAACCCGCACTACTGGGGGGGAATGCCAGGGATTGATACAATCCGGATGCCCTTTTTTCAAGATAGCGAGAAAGCCTACCAGGAGCATCGGCAAGGAAACCTGCATATAAGCGGCAATCCCCAGGCCGGCATCCCGGCAGTGCGCGTTGCCGAAGCGCAAACCTTGCCAGATTTTCAGAGCGCGCCCGCGCTGGCCGTGCGCTATGTCGGGTTCAACAACCAGCTTGCACCCTTCAATAACGTCTCGGTGCGCCAGGCCTTCGCGCTGGCGGTAGACAAAGTGGAACTGACCGAGCAGGTTCTTTCGGGAACAGCCAGGCCAACCGACCGTATTTTGCCGCAAGGGATGGCCGGCTCGCAATATTCTGTTGTCGGGCATGAGTTCGACCCCGACGCGGCCCGCGCCGCGTTGCAACTGGCCGGCTATCTCTCCGGGCAGGAACTCCCGCCCATCACGCTGGCCTATGGGAGAGAGGGGGACAATGCAAAGGTCGCCCAGACGCTGGAGCGATACTGGGAAAATACCCTGGGGGTTGATGTCACCGTTGAAGGGTTGGACCTGACGCTCTTTAGCAAACGGTTGGATGAAACATATCTCGACGCGGAAAACGGCTTGCAGATGTACTTGAGCATCTGGGGAGCCGACTACCCCGACCCACAAAATTTCCTCTCGCAGCAACTTCGTACTGGCCTGCCAAACAACAATGGCCACTGGTCAAACTCCGATTTTGATCGGCTGGTGGACCGGGCGGACCGTATGGGGGCACAGGAACTGCGTGACGAGCGGATGCAACTCTACAATCAGGCCGAGCAGATTGCGGTGAAAGAGGTTGGTTGGCTCCCACTCTACAACCCGCGAATGAACATCATGATGAGTCCGCGGGTGCATGGACTGGTGTTTACGCCACAAGATGTTATCGCGCCCGACTGGACCAGGGTCCGGGTTGAGTGAGCCAGGGCTTATAACTATGCCAACCATCGCCCGACATCGAGAATAGCCTGGGCCGTATCGTCCAGGGCCTGCTCTCCCCCGATTTTCATAATCACCGGATAGACAACGCGCAGGTCGGAGAGCAGGTCCGTGCGGTTGCGCGTGGTGCGGGTGGTCAACACATAGAGCATCTTGATCCAGCATCCGTAGAGTGTGTCAGTCGGCAGCTTTTCGAGGTGGGGCACGGTGGCGGCCAGGCTCTCGCTCCGTAGATCTATATCGTCAATCGCGCAGGCCTGTTCAAGCGTTTCGGCAATGAGCGCGGTTTGCTGGTCGGGGGGAAGATGGGGAATGAGCGCGACCAGGGCCCGCACCCGTTCGCTCGCGTCCCAGATAGCGCGGGCCGCGGCGAGCGGCTCGTGGATTAGCTCCCGTTTCAACGCGGGCGGGAGCGCGGGGAGTAACCCTTTGATTGCGCTGGCCCGCCAGCTTTCTTGCTCCAATACCTGAACATCGGCCAGAGCTTCGCGGAGCATTGGCTCGGAGAGCAGGGGGCCAAGCCGTGCCAGGGCTTCGGCGCGGTATGGCCCCCATATCACACGGATTGCAGCCAGCGCACTCCGCAAGGCTTCGCTTCGGTGCGGCTCGGAAAGGTGCGTCGCAACATCGGCCAGGGCCGCGGCCCTATGGTCGGGGCTTTCCAGCATCTGGACAGAATTGAGCACCTTACTGCTGACGTGCGGGTCGTCCAGCAGCGCAAGAATGCAAGAGGGAGTTGCTTTTCCCTTCCATCGTGCGGCAAGGGCCGCATTCAGGATTTCCGATTGCACATAGGGTTGGTCTTCGCCCGGCAGGTAGGCGCAAATTCTGGCCAGGGCCTGTGCTTTTTTGTCCGGCTGGCTCAGCATCCGCACCGCTGCCAGCACATCTTTGAGCATAACCTGGGGCAGGTAGGGAGTAAGATTGACCAGCGTTGTGGCGCGGTCTTCGGTTTTGTGGATACCCCAGGCCGCATCGAGAGCTTGCCGCCAGTAGCCGTGTCGGGCCAGGTGCGGGGTCAGGCTCATCAACACCATCGAACGGCTATCGGCCTGCCTGAACGAGCGACTAGCCGCCAGCACCCGCTGGAGTTGCGTCTCTGGTAGACGCGGGGTCAGCCCGACCAGGGCCCGCGCTCGCTCCTGCTCCTGCCCGATGGCCAGAGCCATATCCAGGCTCTCGCGCAAAGCTGATGTGGGGAGCGCGGGAGCCAGTCCCACCAGCACATTGGCCCGCTCTTCCTCGCTCCCAATGAGCCAGGTTATCTCAAGTGCGGTTCGCAGCAGGGACTCGGGCAGAACGGGAGCCAGCCCCACCAGTACCATCCGGCGGCAATCCCCACGCTTCATGGTGCGTACCTGCTCCAGGCTCTCGTGGAGCATTGGTTCTGGCAGGTGTTCTGCCAATTCAACGAGGGCGCGGGCGCGGCCCTTCTCGTTGCCAATCGTGAGCATGGTCTGAAATACCTCGCGCAAGCGTGGAGGTGGGAGATAGGGGAACATATTCGCCAGCGTTCGTCCCCGCTCATTTCCATCGCCAATAGCACGGGCTATATCGAGTGCTCGCCACAGCAGCGGCACGCTGAGCAGCGGAGCCAGCAACGCGAGAGCCTGACGACGCTGCGCGGCATCCTCAAGCACCGCCACCCGTGCAAGAATATCGGGTAGTGACATATTGTGGATGTGGTGGGCCAGCTTTGCCAGAAGGATGGTGTGTTCCCCCTTGCCCACCACCAGCCCGGCCATCGTGAGCGCATCCTCTTCATATCCCCGTTCTGCCAGCATTTCGGCCAGGCTTGCCGCCGCCGCCATACGCGCCTGCTCCTGCTCTATCGTACCAACGTCTGCTTTCAGGTCTCGTAAGAGAGCCACGCGCTCATCTGGTGTGACAAAGGGAACCATGCCGATGAGGGCCCGCATTCGTTCGGTGGCAGGCTCAATGTTCCGCGCCGTGGTCAGGGTGCGGGTGAGCAACATTGGCGGGAGATGGGGGGGCAGTCCGGCCAGGGCCGTCGCTTGCTCCGCCGGAGATTGTAGCTGCTCAACCAGGTCCACAACCTCGTACAGTTTCGTCCCGTCAAGCAGGGGAGCCAGGCCGACCAGGGCCAGCACCCGGTGGTGTTCGTTGCCGATAGAACGGGCGATATTTAGCGCGGGGTCAATGTCGCCCAGTTCGCCCAGGCGATGGGCTAGCTCGGCCAGCACCTTTGCCCGCCAGTAGTCATCCCAGACTTCCCACAGGGCCAGAGCTTCGCGCAGCAGCGAACGAGGCAAAAAGGGAGCCAGCCCTATCAATGCCTGCGCACGCCAGTCCTCATCGAGAATAGCGCGGGCAATGGCGACAGCCCGTTGGAGCAGCGGCTCCGACAGGAGCGGAGCCAGCTTGATCAGAACCTCGACGCGAAGTTTGGCATTCCAGATAGCCTCAATAATATCCAGGGCTTCGAGCAGGAGCGGCTCTCGTTCGTCGGCGGGCATATGGCGGGCTATACCGGCCAGAGCCGCGGTGCGCCAGGCCGGGTGCTCAAAGGTGCGAGCCGTGGCGAGTGCGTCGCGTAGCAGAGGCAGGGGCAGCGAGCCGGCCAACCCGGCCAGGGCATCGGCGCGATTCTCTTCCTCTCCGATGGTTTGTACCACAGCCAGCGCATCTCCCATTGTGGCGGGGGGCAGATGGGGAGCCAGACTGGTCAGGGCTACAACTTGCTGCTCCTCGTGGGGAATCTGTCGCACATAGGCCAGCAATTGCGCCGGAAACCAGATTTCGTGCTCCAGCAGGGCCACAAGCAGCGGGGTGGGGATCTCATTTGCCAGGCTCTTGATTGAAGCGTTGATGAGGGCATAGCGACATTGTAGCCCGATAGCGGGGGATGCCACGGCGACCGGGTGGCAGGACATACTCCCCGGCCCCGGTCCGTTCCCCGTCCCCTCGCTGACCCGCCAGGCCTGGGCCACGTCGCTCAAGAAATCGTCTAGCTCGCCCTGCCGCTCCCGTACCATGTGCCACACCCAGACCCGCATCTGGTGAGCCTGGGGTTGCACCTGTGAGGGGGGAGACGGCCCGAACAGACCATTGAGCCAGCTTCGCCACCCTGGGAGCGGGGGGGGAGCGGGTGCGTCTGCGTTGGAGAGATGGGGTGTGGCTTCTTCCAGCGTATACTCCAGTTGCAACAGGCGGTGAATGTCGGCATTGCGCCCGGCCCCCTTCATATGGGCGACAAGGTGGCGCAACCCGTAGAAATCTGCTGGTTTTGCGTTCTCCCTATCGCCATTGCTGGTCTCGTTGCTGCTGGTCTCACCTCTGCTGGAATAGGCCGGGCCCACCAGCTCCGGCAGCCCCCACTCTATCGTGCCCCAGGCCCAGAGATAGTATTCAGTAATGCGGTTATGGGCCGCGTGAACGGCAGCAGCAAACTCCTGCGAGAAGGCCCGGTCGGCCCGGCTCACGCTCCCACCCACGATGCGCTCCTGCAAAAAATCACACAAGGTCGTGTCGCCAATGTTGTAACGCGGCTCCTGCCCCGGCTCCACAATGAGGAAAGCCTCCCACTCGTTTTCAACAACCTGCCGTGCCACATCGGGGACAGGCGCAACCCCGGCCAGCGTGCAAAGCATCGGGAGCGACACCGATTCCCACGCAGCGCAGAGCGTGCAGAGGAGCGGGAGCAGCGTTTTCTCCCACTGGTCCTGGTATTCATCGCGCTGGCGGCGCAACCGCTGCGCGTAGTATGCCCAGAGCGTGTTGGGCAGGGATTCGAGCTGCAGCCGGGCGGCTTGCTCCCCCTGTGCTTTCCACGCTCGCTCGTGCTCATCCACAATATGGAAGAGGTAGGCCCAGGTTCCCCGACAAGTCATGAGCAAACTTTCAACAACGTAGTCTGGCGTATAGCCACTGGCACGGATTGCCCGCGCAAATTGAGGGGTTGCGGCAACCTGTTCAAGGGATGAGCGCATATCGGCAAGATTGCGGGGGTCGTCTGCGGTCAGCGTTACTCGCGTGTGCGGCACATCAACCGCAAGGTCAAGCGGCAACGGGCGACACGAGACAAGGATATAGACACCCCGCGGGAGCGTTCGGGGAAGTCCCAGAACATTCTGGCCGGGGAACGTTCCGGCCTCATCTAACCCATCTACCACCAGGATAATCGGCTGATCGGGCCGGTCCAGGTCGCGCCGTCGGGCGGCCACCGACAGGAGCCGCGAGAGGAAATCGGGGCGGACGGCCACCCCCGGCAGGACATCATCAGCAAACCAGTGTTGCAGCGACCAGGTGCGGATAATCTGCGCAGCCAGGCTCCGTAGCCCGTTGGCCACATTGTCCAGTCCATTGGCCTGCTCCACAAAGAGTTGGATATAGCCACGTTCGCGGACCAGGTGGGCCAGAAAACTCGTTTTGCCCACCCCCGCCTCCGCTTCGAGAACAACGTAGCCGCGGTCATGCTCGTGCAAAAAACGGTCTACCTCATCGCGGAGCCACTGGCGGCCAACAAACCGTTCAATCTTGAGCCGCCGAAAGACCGGCGCAGGGGAAATATAGGGTGTCAAACAAAAATCGCTACTCATATCAGCGTGTTAGCCTGTTGGCCTGTTATACTAGATCCGGATAGATAATTTCACCACAAAGGCCCGGAGGACACAAAGGAAGCCTTTTGCACAAAGCCTGCATGCCCCTTGTGTCTTTGTGGTTTTTTGTGTGTTCAGCCGGAGATGGTATCAGCCTGCCGATGGGTGGTTTGATAACAATGTCCGGAGAGCCATCTCCCGCTGATCGGACGGGGTGTCGAAGATCGTTTCTTTGAGAAACCAGAGGGCCTCCGTATTGCCCAGTGTTTCCATCGCCTTGCGTTCGGCAGGTGTGATGGGCCGCCCCAACTCCTTCTCCAGCAAATCCACCGTTTCTTTGAGCGCAAGCATAAAACGCGAGTGCATCGTCATCGTGGCAAGCTGTTCGGTCAGCTCTTCGGCACTCTGCGCGTAGTAAATTTTCATCCCAAGTGATTCAAGCATCGTGAGCGTGCCGCAGCTCCGAAACAGGTTTTGCTCGTGGGGGGTCAGCGGGCGTTGGAGGAGCGATTCTGCATCAGATTCCAGGGCTTCTCGCGTCCGGCGATACAACTCAGAGTAACGTCCACGCATAGCTTGTGCTCCGAAAACTTTTTGTACTCTTTTCTCTCAAGTGTTATCCATTCGCATCATATGACCAACCGTACCTCGTATCCTCATCAGAAGTGACCGGTATTATACCACTCCGGAAGAAACCATACCAACGCTTGATTTTCCCGAACGTATCCTCATCCTATGTTCGCCTGAACGCTTGAAAAAAACCACAAAGACACAAAGGGCACGAAGGCTTTGCAAAAGCGGTTCCTTTTGTGTCCTCTGTGCCTTTGTGGTGAAACTATCTCTCCGGTTTTGGTATCACTCCTCGCTGGCAAGCTGCTGGAGCCTGCCCAGGTTGGTGAGATAGATGCTGTCTCCCTGCACGCGAATAAGCCCGGCTTCTCGAAATTCACCGATAATTTTTGTCACGGTTTCTCGGTAGGAGCCAATCATCTCTGCAAGCTGCTGGTGGGTATAGCGGACAATCGTCGGGGATGAAGCGGTCGGGGGGCGATTTCCTGCCGGCGGCACGCCCGCGAGGGTCAGCAAGACAGTAGCCAGACGTTGTGGCACGCTCTTGAAGGCAATATCAACAAGTTTGTTTTCCATTTCGTGGAGCCGCTGCCCCATAAGTTCCATCAAACGCAGCGTCACTTGAGGGTAGTCGAGCAAAATACGCTCCAGCATGTCGTGGGGGATGTGTCCAACCACACATTCGGTTATAGCCTCGGCAAAGCTGTTGTTTTCCTGCTGCTCCGACAGGGCTACCTCTCCAAAAACGGTAGGGGGAATGAGTACGGCCAGCCGCAAAACGCGCCCCTCGCTGGAGAGCTTGTAGACCTGGACGCGCCCGGCTCGCAGCACAAAGAGGTGGGGGCAGAGTTCGCCGGGGGTATGGAAGAGGTGGCCCGCGGGGTAGGTGGTGTCGGTAATGCCCTGCTCAACCCTGGCCCGCTCGTGGGGGGGGAGATCGCGAAAAATATCGTTGGTGTTGGATCTGCTCTGTGGCGTGTCAGACAATGCGTGTGCCACCGCTTGCCAGCCCTTCCAGATTGGTAATCCGTGCGACGGCCACGCCAGCTTGCAGTGCGTCGAGAGCTGCGCGAACTTTGGGGATCATCCCATCGGTAATGACCCCGGCCTGGATAGCCTGCTCAATGTCGCTGGCGGTGAGGTGGGGAACAACCTGGCCCTTCTGAAGCACGCCCGGTACGTTGCTGACAAAGACCAGTTCTGTCAGGCGGCCCCCTGCCGCGCCCGTCAAGGCTGCTGCGATGGCCTGGGCCACCTGGTCGGCGTTGACATTGTAGGGCAGGTTGTCGTGCTGCCCCACAGCAACGGGGGCAAACACCGGGAGCCAGCCCATTGTTAGCATAGTTTGCAGGGTTTCCACGGCAACTGCCGTAATGATCCCCACACGCTCCAGATTGACCCCGTCTGGCCGGTAGGGCACGCAGCGCAACAACCCCAGGTCCATACCGCCCAGGCCGAGGGCCTGTCGCCCTTCGGCAACGAGTTTCGCCACAATACGCTTGTTGATGCTGCCACATACCACCATCTGCATAATTTCCATGCTCTCCGGTGGAGTCACTCGCAGCCCATCAACAAACTGCACCGACTGTCCATATCGCTCCATTGCCGCGCTAATCTCTTTGCCCCCGCCGTGGACCAGGATGAGTCTACGGTCGAAGGCTGGGGCGGCCAGGGCGCGGCAGAGCGTCGAAAGAAAGCGGTCGTCATCTACCTCCCGTCCGCTCACTTTGATGACTGTCAGGGTATCCACGTTTTTTGCCTCTCGTTCCTTCTCTTCTCTCCGTCATACTATACCTGTCTTGCTTGACCCCGTCAACCTGTTTACTACCGCATCTCGAAACCCCGAAACCCCGAAATCCTCTTGACACAAGGGCCGGGGAGTGCTATGCTGAATTTAAGACAAGAATCAATCATGGAGGGCAGTACGGTGTTGTCACTGTCCAAAAATTCATACCAGGTATTGTAGTAGGAAGTGGCGTATGCTTATGAAACGAAATCCCTTCTCTTTCGCTCATAACACAGCCACTTTGTGGGTATAGAGCAAGGCCCTCGGAGCACGTATGTCCTCCGGGGGTTCTTGGTTTCGGTTTTTTGTCTGGCGGTGGCATCCAACATATCATAACAACATCATAGGGAGCCACTGCGAGGGATTCGCTGGATGATTAGGAATGGAGGGTCAATGATGGACCTTAAATTAAAGAGTCGCAACGGGAAGCTGAGCGAACGTCAGCGTTTGTATATTGAGGAAAAACTTGGCAAACTCGAACGCCACATAGACCACAGCATTAGCGTGACGGTAGAGATTTCTGCCGAAACCCGGCGCAATAACAAACATGAATTGCAACGGGTCCAGGTTACGCTTGTGGGCGAACACGGGATCATCCTGCGGGCGGATCGCACTGCCGAAGACCTGTATGCCGCTGTTGACCAGACCCAGGATGTTCTGCAACGGCAGATGAAACGCTACAAGGAAAAACACTGGCGGCGTGGCAAACTGCGCCGGCAGGGTGGTGAATTTATCCCCTCTGAACCTACCCCGGTTCAAGCCAATGGTTCTCCGGTTGCGGTCCTGGATGATGACGAAGAGCCACGTATTGTGCGGGTCAAACAGTTCACGCTCAAGCCCATGTTTACGGATGAGGCTGTTGAGCAAATGGAACTCCTCGATCACTCCTTCTTTGTTTTCCGCGATGCCGACACCTCTCAGGTGAGCGTTGTCTACCGTCGCAACGATGGGCACTACGGGCTTATTGTACCAGAATGAAGCCCGGCGACGAGGATCGGCACTATGAATGCAAGCGTACCATCCCAGACAACCATCCTGCTATGAGATGAGATAGGACGCAAGCGAGGAAGGGCGAGAGCACAATGCTCTTGCCCTTCCTGGTTTTCTCATAGCCGGGACCGTTCATCACTTGTCACCTGCCCCTCATCACTGGCATTACGCCCCCGCCAGCTCGCGCACCCGCGCCCCGATGTTTGGTGCAGTCACGAGAGCCTCGCCCACGAGGATAGCATCAACACCGCAGCCCCGTAGTCGTACAACATCATCTGGCGTGAAGATGCCGCTTTCGCTGACGAGCACCGGGCGGCCCGCTCCCGTGGGACAGAGCGCGGCCAGCCGTTCGGTTGTCTCCAGGTTCGTGGTGAAGGTGTGCAGATCGCGGTTGTTCACCCCGATAATCTGCGCCCCGGCCCCAGACACGCGATGCATCTCTGCCTCGGTATGCACCTCGACCAGCGCATGCATACCGAGCGCGTGCGTTGTTTCCAGCAGTGTGCTGAGCGTGGCATCGTCCAGTGCCGCTGCAATGAGCAACACCGCGTCGGCCCCGTGGGCGCGAGCCTCATAGACCTGGTAGGGGTCAACGAGAAAATCTTTCCGCAGGAGGGGCACCGCTTGCGCTTCGCTCTGAGCGGCGCGGATCGCCTCGAGAAAAGCCAGGTGCCCCTGGAAGAATGTTTCGTCGGTCAACACCGACAGGGCCGCCGCCCCATTTGCCATATATATTTGAGCCAGATGCACAGGGTCGAAATGTTCGAGCAGCACCCCGCGGCTTGGTGAGGCTTTCTTCACCTCGGCTATCAATGCGGTGCGCCCCTCCTGCCGCAGCGCAGCCGCAAAGCTGCGGACCGGCGGGGCCTGGGCCACGCGCTCCCGGAGCGCATCCAACGATACCTGGGTTTTGCTGCTGGCCACTTCGTCGTGCTTGTGGGCCAGGATACGGTCCAGCAGCGAATGTTTCTGTTCCATCATTACCTCACTGGGCTTTTTTCCTCTTTTTGCCTATTGTACCAGATGGCTCCCGCCCCGCCAGCATCCTCCCCCCAAGCACCACAAGCACAACCAGATTGACCGCAGCGCAGACAAAGGGGAGCGGCGACGATTGGATGAAACCATGGGCAAGGGGCACAAACCCATCAAGCGTACCAAAAATGTTGAGCGTTGCTGTTGTCACCAGAACAAGGTAGGGGACAAGTACCCATCCCTCGCCAGCGGCCCAGAGCACGAGAAAAGCCAGCGAAAGGAAAAGGTAGCGTTCGTGTATCTGCGTGGGCAGCAGGAAAAACGCCAGCGCAAGCACCGCCGCCCCCCGCACCCGCGTCAGTCCATCGGCACGCCGTAGCATGGCCAGCATAACCAGCGCAGCCGCCCCCGCCACAAGCACCAACCCGACAAGCCGATAGTTGACCAGTCCGGCCAGCAGCATCTCGTCGTCTCCCCC
>DAOTUE010000005.1:0-5866 GCA_034436975.1 Chloroflexaceae bacterium | reverse complement strand
TGGGGGACAGGCTCTGGCTCCTGCGTTGTCTCTTGTGTTGCCTGCGCCTGGGGGACAGGCTCTGGCTCCTGCGTTGCCTCTTGTGTTGCTTGCGCCTGGGGGACAGGCTCTGGCTCCTGCGTTGCCTCTTGTGTTGCTTGCGCCTGGGGGACAGGCTCTGGCTCCGGCACTGCCTCTTGTGTTGCTTGCGCCTGGGCGACAGGCTCTGGCTTCTGCTCCTTCACCTTTGCTGCCTGAGCCTTTTGTTCCTCACGCCTGGCCTGCTGAGTAAGTTTCGTGGTAATACTGTTGACAAACACAGCCATCGCCTGATATTCTTCATCCCACATTGGCGTACCCTCGATGATAGCGGCATCTTCCGGGTTTCTCAGCGCGTGACTTACCTTCTGCCACTGCTTGCTTCCAATGTAGATAACATAGGTTGTTTCGCTGGCCTCGGGACGGGGAATACCCCGTGGTAATTTGTCGAGGTTCGGGGTATTTTTTACCATTGCCAGTGTAAAGCCGTTTTTTTCTACGGTTTTGCCCAGAGTACCCACAATTGTTATCTTCACGGTTTTTACCTCCTTCGTTTTTCCATGTTCTCGTGCATAGGTAATCAATTCACCCCGGCTTGACCAGGGGAGGGGGGGGCCTGTGTCCCGCGATTTTCGCTGGTGTTTGTAGCGATACACTCCCCGTCGTCGTTCGGGAGGCATGTGGTGGTAGGCGAGGTGAAAAAACACCCCTCCCGGCGTGCGGCGGCGGCTATTATCAGGAAGCATAATCCCGCCGTTGGCTTCGATTTCCTGAACTTTGGCAAGCAGAGCCATGCTCTGCTCTTCACCAAGTATGCCAACAATCTGGTTGATCTGCCAGCGTGGGCCTCTGTATTTTTCTCCAAGTGTGTCGGAGATAAACGCTCCCGTTTTTTCTATGCTGGCCTTTTCCTCATCCGTGAGTTCCCTTTCAGGGGGGGGGTCAGCAGCTGGTGTTTCCCCCTCGCCTCCTTCACCCGCACCCGCAGGAGGGGACTCAGCAGCAGATGCCCCCTCGTCCGTGGGGGTGGGGTCGGTTGTAGGGGTTTCCTGGATGGTTGTTGTATCTTCACTCATTCTCAAACGCTCCCGCAAGTATAAACTTTCCTTATAGTATACCCTATCTTTGCATTTTTGTAGCAAGCTCCCTGCTGTACCTGTTTATTTTGAGGGGTAAAACCCTGGGAGCGCAAGCGTCCTGTTTGCATTGGGACGGGGGGAAGGATACCTGTGCTCCCTACAGGAATGTGCTCCTGCAAGTTCAACTTATAAGGACTTGTATTGGTGTGGGCAGGATATGCCCGCGTTGCCTGGTCTTTCTTTTCTCCCCTTGCAGGGAAACCGTATCACATGTGCTGCTGCAAAAATGGCAACCAGCTATTCAGGAAGGCTTTGGGAGCCTCCAGGTAGGGCATATGTCCGGTGTCGGGAATGACAACTTCTTCATAGCTTCCGCCGTTTTCCTTGTAGCGTTCAAGCACAAGTCGCGTCTGCCCGATCATTGGCTGTGGGGGATAAGTATCTATGCCCGGCCAGCCCGGCAGGGCCCCCATTGCGCCTAGCGTGCCAGGGTCGGAGATGGCGTTGTCGGAAACAATGCGATCATCCGCGCCGCGTATCCAGAGAATTGGCGGTTTCGGAGAGATGGTAGCCAGCGGAGCCAGGTTGCAATACTTCGGACTCAGTGCATTGTTGACCCCTCTGGTGCCTGGCGCAATGCCGGGCCAGTTGATTGACGGGAGCATATCGCGGGAGTAGTGGTCGGCGGCTGTCGAAGTCTGGACCATCCCCTCAACCAGCGCATCCTCTCTGGGTGAGCGGAAGGGTGGTTTTACATAGACAAGCCGGAGCAACTGGCGTGGTGCAAAGTTACCCACTTCGCCGCGGTCCCCAATGGCCAGTCGTGTCAGAACTTCCGGGTTGACCAACCCCCCGCCGGAGCCAGCGTAGTCGGGCCAGGTTGGCGTGCCGTAGATGTCGCGGGTGCCCCCGAACCCATAGGGCGAGCCGGGCGCAACGAGTGTGAGCGAGCGAAGCTGCTGCGGGTGGTCAATGGCGTATTGCATCGCGACAGCCCCCCCCATCGAGTGCCCGACCAGATGGAATGATTGCACCCCCATTGCCTGGCTCAAACTGTAGAGATCGTCGCTAAAGTCACGCAGGCCACGGGTTGCATCTACCGGTAGCCGCTCCGTTTCGCCATAGCCGCGCAGGTCGGGTGCCATAGCCGCGAACCCATCCGGCAGGGCCAGCATCGTCTCCTCCCAGAAGGTCGAAGAGGAAACGTTTCCGTGGACAAAGATCACCGGCACGCCGTTGGCGCGGCCAGCCCGCAGCAGATGAAAGCTCCCCCGCGGCGTGGTTATCATCTCACTTCCGATACCATCCAGATGTGCTGGTGTGGTCATCATCCTGCCCCCTTTCCCTAGTACAGCTTTCCAGCAAATTTTTGTTCCAGGATTTTCTTGTCTATTTTTCCCGCGCCGGTTTTGGGCAGGCTGTTGACAAATACTACCGAACGGGGGATCTTGTAGCTGGCGAGGTGCTCGTGCATATAGGCGAGCAGATCCTCTGCATTGATTTGATGGTCTGCTCGTATGACAACGATGGCCCGTCCTACCTCGCCCCATTTTTCATCGGGCATGCCAATGAGCGCGGCTTCGGCAACCGCCGGATGTCCCAGCATCACGCTTTCTACCTCTGCGGGGTAGATGTTTTCGCCCCCGGAGATGATCATGTCTTTGATGCGCCCGACAACGTAGGTATACCCTTCGGTATCGCGCCGTGCCAGATCGCCCGTGTGGAGCCACCCCTCCACAATACTCTGACTGGTTGCACCGGGGTTGTTCCAGTAGCCAGGGACAACATGCGGCCCGCGGATACGCAGTTCGCCCACTTCCTCTGGCTTGCAGGGTTGCCCCTGTTCATTGACAATGGCAATATCAATATGAAAGAGCGGAAACCCGACCGAGCCAGCCTTACGCTCCGCGTCTGCATCGGGCAGGCAAAAGGTGTTTGGTCCGGCCTCGGTCAGTCCGTAACCAGTTTTGAAACAGACTCCCTTTGCGAAGAACCGTTCGATGACAGGCATAGGACAGGATGCCCCCCCGCTGAAGACGGTGCGGAGCCGCGAGAAGTTGGCCCCCTGCCATCGCGGGTGCTTCTGCATCATAATCAACATTGTTGGCACACCCACAAAAACTGTCACCGGGTATTGCTCAATCAGGTTGAAAAGCTGATCCACATCGAACCCGCGACAGACCAGCGAACATCCTCCGACATGCACCAGTGGCGTGGTAAACACATTCAACCCACCAGTGTGAAAAAGCGGCAGATTGAGGATGGTCATATCGTTTGCGGTCAATCCCCAGCTCATATTGGTGTTGATGGCGTTCCATGTCACCGTGCCGTGGGTCAGGATGGCCGCTTTGGGCAAGCCGGTTGTCCCGCCGGTATAGCAGAGTATCCAGGGATCGTCCATTGAGAGGGGTACGGCAGGTGGGGGAGCACTCGTGGCAGACGCGAGCCAGTCATCCCAGCGGGTGTCTCGTAGCTCTCCCCCCTCTCCTATAACCACCACGGTATCTATCGAGATTCCGCTGTTTCCCGCAATGTTCCTGGCCTTTTCGGCAAACTCCGAGGTATAGAAGAGTATTCGGGGCATGGCGTTCTGGGCCAGTCTTTCCAGCTCGGCACTGGCCAGCCGCCAGTTGAGAGCCTGGAGCACCAGACCGTTCTTCTGGCAGGCAAAGAGAATATCCAGGTATTCCAGGTTGTTGGTGGCCAGCACAGCCACGCGATCGCCTTTTCGCAGCCCACTTGTGGCGAGCGCGTTTGCCACACGGTTGGCTCGCTGGTTCCATTCCCCATATGAGATGTGCTGCCCGGTGCTGGCCTCAATGAGAGCGGTCTGGTCGGGGGTTAGCATTGCTCGCCGGGCCAACCAGTCTACCGCACCGTCGGCAACGTTTGTTGTTTGCATGAGGGGTGCTCCTTTGTTCCTGCTCCATTGTTGTTTTGTTTGTTGCTTTGTTTGTTGCTTCGTTGCTTCGATCTTTTCTCAATTCTTCACCCATTCTCCCGTCTCACCGTGGTGTTCGCAGGGATGAGGGAGGTAGGATTTCTGCTAGTATAGCATATATGCACAACTATGACGGCAGGGGAGCAGGCGATGTTCAGCCGTTCAGCCGTTCAGCAGTCAAGGTGTCAAGGCGATATATGCTATAATACCGTAACGCACAGGTATGCTACAGGCGAGAACCGGGGAACGCCTGGAAAGCAGGAAACCCCGAAACTCGGAAAGATCGTTTGTTGGGTATGAAGGACGAGACACGCGACAACAACCGTCTGGTCACTCCGAAGAACAAAGAAGATGAGCAGCAGGTTGAAAAGAGCCTGCGCCCCCGAACCCTGGAAGAATTCATCGGGCAGGAAAAGGTGGTTGAACAGCTCCGGATTGCGATTGCGGCGGCAAAATCCCGCGGTGAGCAACTCGACCATACGCTCTTTTATGGCCCGCCCGGACTGGGCAAAACCTCGCTGGCAGGCGTGGTGGCAAACGAGATGGGCGTGCAGATGAAGATTACCAGCGGGCCGGCCATTGAGCGAGCCGGCGACCTGGCCGCCATCCTCACCAACTTGCAGCGGTACGATGTGCTCTTCATTGACGAAGTCCACCGCCTCAACCGCGCCGTGGAAGAGGTGCTCTACCCTGGTATGGAAGATTTCGCCCTTGATCTCATTGTCGGGAAGGGGCCGGGGGCCCGCAACTTGCGGCTCCAGCTTCCCCCCTTCAGTGTGGTGGGCGCAACAACGCGGCTGGCCCTGCTCACTTCTCCCTTGCGCGACCGCTTCGGCTCTGTCCATCGGCTAGAGTTCTACTCGCACGATGCCATGCGCGAAATTGTGCTGCGTTCGGCAGGTATTCTCGATGTGCCCATCACGCTCGATGGTGCCTACGAAATCGGACGACGGGCCCGCGGCACCCCGCGCATTGCCAACCGGCTGCTGCGCCGTGTGCGCGACTATGCCCAGGTGATGGCCGGGGGGAGCATTTCGCTTGAGGTGGCAAAAAACGCCCTTGTTTCGCTAGAGGTTGATGAACTTGGCCTTGATGAGAATGACCGGCGGATGATGCGCTCAATTATTGAGCTGTTCAATGGGGGGCCCGTGGGGCTTTCGACGCTGGCGGCAGCCCTGGCCGAAGAGGTGGACGCAATTGAAGATGTGTATGAGCCGTTCCTCATTCAAATCGGGTTTCTCCAGCGAACCCCCCGCGGGCGCATCGCCACCCGCCGCGCCTACGAACACCTGGGCCTGCCCTATACGGAAGATGACCCCCAGGCCCGCCTCTGGTAGGAGTGGCGGAGCGGGGGCAGGGAGTGGGATGAAACTGGGAGCATGGGCATCTTTGCCCACCCTGCCTGGTCCAGGCGCAACGCTTGCGCTCCCAGGAGTAGAGATTGCCCGAACCCAGTGAACGCTTACTCAGGTGATATGATTTGCCAGACCCGGACCCAGAAAACAACCCGGAAAACAATGCACACTTGCCATAGGCATTGTATCAATTGTATCATAAGACCTGATTATTGGAAACTCAGAAGGATGCTTGCCAGCGTCGCCAGACAAACAGAAGCAGGGAGAGGGGAAATCCCTTTATTTTTAGGAGAGAAGAGAAGAGCCATTGTTTTGTCACGGTTTGTCACGATGGCCCAACACGCGCCTACCCTTCCTGCTCTTCCATTCGGGCCAGTTCGTCGGCCACAACCTGCTCGTCCAGCTTCTTGAAGAGCGGTTCGGGCGAGCGGATGGGCTGCCCTACGGCCAGGGTACTCGGCTCCCACCTTCCA
>DAOTUE010000004.1:0-27101 GCA_034436975.1 Chloroflexaceae bacterium | reverse complement strand
TGGTCGTTCCGCTGCAACCCGAAACACAACCCGCCGTAGCGAGCACAGATGCCAGGCGTGGATGGTGGGATAGCGCGTGGTGGGTGCAATGGATTGCAGCAACCGCTATCGGGTGGGCCGTCGGCACGGGGGGAACAGAGTGGCTCCTGGCCGAGGCTATCAAGTGGCCAGTGTTTATGGAAATATACGATGTTCTGTATAACGCTTTGGGTAAAGTTGCCTATCACGCGCTCTCTGGTTTGATTGTCGGAACGGTTATGGGAATAGTACAGGGAATACTTTTGTTTCGTCGTGTTCCTGGTGCCTTCTGGTGGATAGTAGCTAGTACGGTTGGGTGGGGAATAGGATGGGCAGTTGGTGGGGCGGTTGCGGTTGCTTCGTTTTATCTCGTGATAATCGGGGCCGCCGGCGGTATGTTTGCGGGCATTACCCAGTGGCAGGTATTGCATCGGCGCATACCGGGAACTGGCTGGTGGGTACTGTTCAGTACAATCGGATGGGCCGCGGGAGGAGCAGTGGATGATTTCCTGTTCGGGTTGGTCAACGGAACCATTGCCGGGGCCATCAGTGGTATTGTGCTGCTATGGTTGTTACGTCGTGCTCCATCCAGATCGTAAACTATTGGTGTCCGTGATGTGTGATGAGTTATGAGAATGGGGAAGTTTCGGTTGTAAGTAAACATGTATGTATAGGAGGAATGTCATGATACGCAAATGTTTCGGGTTGGTTTCGCTGTTCATCGTGGTAACATTGGTACTGGTTGCCTGTGGGGGTGCTTCGAGTGGAGATAGTTCGCAGCCGGCCGGAGTGGCGCAGTCCCCGGCACAGAGAGCTTGTCTTGTCCCGGATGTTGTGGGGTTGAACAGTGTGGCGGCAGAAGCCAAAATTGTCGGGTCTGGATTGCAGATGCTCACCAGCAAAGAATTTGACTCGAATGTCCCTGGTGATGTGATAATCTCACAGAACCCTCCCGCCGGTACGCGGCTAGAACCGTGCGCGGGCGATGTCACGCTTATCGTGAGCCTGGGGCCGGAACCTCGACCAACGGATACGCCTGTGCCAACGGATACACCGCTGCCGGCGGAAACTCCAATACCTGTCAACACGCCCATACCTGACGATGTCCTGTTTTATGACAGTTTCGATGATGGAATAAAACCGGAGTGGGAAGCGACAGGAACGAACTTTTTTGCGACCAACGGACGGCTAGTCATTGGAAAAGATGGGATCTTCCAGTCACGACTGCTGGGTAACAGCAGTTGGACGAATTATCGAGTGCACCTCACCGACTTTGATCGAGATGGTCGTGGTAGGTTTACAGTTCGGTTGCACGTACAGGATCGCAACAACTACATCGCCTTCAACTGTGATTTGGGACAACACAACAAATGTTACTGGGCACGGGTGGTTGATGGGCAGGAGAATGTCATACCAGCCACCACATCACAAATCAGCAGCCGCCATGATATTGAGATCGTGGTGGATAATGGTGCATACTCATATGGAGATGGCGATGACCCGATACGGTTTACAGACAACACCTTTAGCGGAGGCGGGGTACTCTTTGACATTACGTGGCCTGATGATCGCGATGGTGCGAAGATCTCTTTTGATTCTATCCAGATAACTGTTCTCACTGATATCTGAACCGATAATCGGATGATATTGCAGGGAGTACCAGGAAGGGCACTGATACCAAAACCGTGCAGGCAGTTTCACCACAAAGGCAAAGGAAGTCAGCGTAACGTACTGAAGACATAGCAAATCGTTTTATACGATAATTCCACAAATGCTTTTTGTATCAAACAGCAATGTACCATGTAAAATTAGATGCGATTGTCCTGGGAGTAAAATGGTATGCTGCGAACTATAGGAGTGAGAATATTCTCATTGACGCGGTTGAAGTGAAGGCAATCCGCTAACTCCGGTACCCTGCCGGGGTGTGGGAGCCGCTGGAAGCCAGCAATGGACCCCCGCCGAGCCGCCGTGCTTTCTGCCGCGAGGTGTTCGGCGGGGCCACGGGAGGTTCGGCCTATCGCAAGGTGCAAACGGTGCTGGATGAGGTGGGGGGGGAAATACGCCCCTGCCGGAACGTATACGAGGAGAAAAGAAATGACGCGATTTTTCAACACGGCGGGACCGTGCAATCCAAATGACCATTATATGCTGCCCGCAACCGCTCGGCTCCCCGAAGTGAATCGCCTGATTGCCCAGAAGCTCTACTTCGTGCTGCACGCGCCGCGACAGACAGGCAAGACAACCGCCCTGCTCTCGCTGGCTCAGGAGCTGACGGCTGAAGGGACCTATACCGCCGTGCTTGTATCGATGGAACGAGGCGCAGCTTACAATGATGACCCTGGTGAAGCAGAGATAGCTATTCTGAAAAGTTGGCGACGTGCGACCGCTGCGCGATTGCCTGCAGATCTGCAACCTCCAACCTGGACTGAGGAAACAATGAGGGCTGGTATTGGTCAGGCTTTACAAACCTGGGTCCGCGCATCTCCCCGCCCGATTGTGTTATTTCTTGATGAAATAGATACACTCCGCGACGACGCGCTTATCTCCGTGCTGCGCCAGCTTCGAGATGGCTATGCTGACCGGCCGGACTTCTTCCCCTGGTCGCTCGCGCTCATTGGTCTGCGCGATGTGCGTGATTACAAAGTTGCATCGGGGGGCAGCGAACGCCTCCATACCGCCAGTCCCTTCAATATCAAAGCTGAGTCCATCACCCTCCGCAACTTCACGGCTGATGAGGTTGCCGCGCTCTACCAGCAGCACACCGATGAGACGGGCCAACGCTTCACGCCCGATGCGACGGCGCGGGCCTTCTACCTGACGCAGGGGCAACCCTGGCTTGTCAACGCGCTGGCCCGCCAGCTCACCGAGGTACTCGTGACGGATCGGGCTGTTCCCATTACCCCCGACCACGTTGACCAGGCAAAGGAGATCCTTATCTTGCGGCAAGATACCCACCTGGACAGCCTGGCCGAGCGGCTGCGCGAACCGCGGGTACGGCACATCATTGAGCCAATCCTGGCCGGGCTTGCCCTGGAAAACATTTCTTACGACGATATTCGTTTTGTGCAAGACCTGGGGCTGTGCCGAATGGACCCTGCCGGCGGTCTGGTGATTGCCAATCCTATCTACCAGGAGGTTATCCCGCGGGTGCTGGCGAATGTTCCCCAGGCCTCGCTTCCCTACATTGCCCCGACCTGGCTCACGCCCGATGGCAGGATGGACCCTGACAAGCTGCTGGAGGCGTTTCTCGCATTCTGGCAGCAACACGGGGAGCCATTGCTCAAGAGTGCGCCCTACCACGAAATCGCGCCCCACCTGGTGATGATGGCGTTCCTGCACCGTGTGGTGAACGCGGGCGGCACGATTGAGCGGGAGTATGCGATTGGCACAAGGCGGATGGATCTGTGCGTGCGCTATGGCGAGGTGTCCCTGGCAATGGAGTTGAAGGTGTGGCGCGAAGGCGAGACCAACCCGCTCCGTGCGGGGTTAGCGCAACTGGACGGCTACCTGGCGGGGTTGGGGTTGGACACGGGCTGGCTCGTCATCTTCGACCAGCGCAGCGACCTGCCTGACATTGGGGAGCGGCTGATGACGGAGCCAGCGACCACGCCCGCGGGGAGACGGGTGATCGTGGTGCGGGCGTGAATGGCTATTGATGCTATTTCATCCCACGAGCCTTGGTTCATACAACCAGACTGTCAAGCGGAATGTGCCATTTTTGAACCATGTCTTATACCAAAAGCGGAGAGATAATTTCACCACAAGGCACGGAGGACACAAAGGGAACCCCTTTCACAAAGCCTTTGTGTCCTTTGTGCCCTTTGTGTCTTTGTGGTTTTTTTACGTGTTCAGGCGAACAAGCTCTCACACATCGAAAACAGCCTGGGCAATGCGGGCAAGGGGCCACCCCCGCTCCTGGAGCGGCTTGCGAATATCGTGCTCCAGGTCGGGAACATAGACCCGCAGAAGGTGGCAGGGAGCACTCGGCGACACCAGGTGGGCCGCTCCGAGCGCAGCCGGCACAATGACGGAGTCGCCGGTCTTGAGGTCCATTGTCCCACCGGCCCACTCCAGCGTGCTCTTCCCATCAATAATGGTCAGGATCTCCATTGTGCCGCGGTTGGTGTCAAACGAACGCTTCCGCTGCACCCGCCAACGTTCCAGCGCAAAGTGGCGGCAAGCCACCAGTAGCGTCCGCTCTCCGCTGGCATCGAGCGGCAGGGGCACCGTTTTTGGGACAGGTTCCGGCTCGTAGTGGAGAATATCGAGAGCCTTTTGCAGGTGGAGTTCGCGCAACGTGCCGGTGGCCGGGTCGCGCCGCCCATAGTCATACACGCGGTAGGTAAGGTCGGACTTTTGCTGCACCTCATACAGCAGCAACCCGGCATCCATCCCGTGGATGATGCCGGGCGGGATGAGCGTTGTATCCCCCTTTGCAACAGGGATATGCTGAACACAGGGAACAAGCATTTCTGTTTCAACAAGCTGGACAAACTGTTCGCGGGTTATGCGGTCTTTCAAGCCGTAGATGATACCGGCATCGGGGTGGGTATCGAGGATATGCCACGCCTCGGTTTTTCCATGAAAACCGGTTTCTGCCTCATGGGTATGGGCGTAGGCATCGTCCGGGTGGACCTGGATAGAGATTTTATCGTTTGTATCAATAAATTTAATGAGCAGGCAGAAATCGGCCCCGTAGCGTTCGACAATGCGTGTGCCAACAAGCCGTTCTGCGTAGTGTTGCGTTGCCTGGGCGAGCGTCTGTCCCACCAGCGGGCCATTGCGGACGATGTTCGTATCAAACACTTCCCAGGATTCTCCAATCCGCTCAACGGTCTGCTCAACGGTCTGCTCAACGGTCTGCTCAACGGATGGGTCCGGGAGGTTGAGCCATTCGAGAATGCGCTTTCCCCCCCACAGGCGATAGACAAGCTGACGTTCTGTCAACAGCGGATACGGCTCCGATGGTTTCATTGTTTCATTCCTTCATTTTTTCCACGATTACTCTGGATATTGTATACTACTCTCAGAAACCGGTGATTGCTTTGTCGGTCAGTCGGTCGGTTTGTTGCTCTGCTGGTGCTTCTACTTCTATTAAGAGGGCCCGTTTGCTGTCATGAATGTTTCCTTCGATTATCCAGGTTTTTTGTTTGTTCTCGCTCTCCTGCCGCTCCTGTGGGTATTTACCTTTCTGGCACAATCAGGAATAGCGCAATCAAGAATGGGGCAAGGCCGGCAGCGAAGGTGGAGCGAGATCGTCCGCTGGCTTTTTGATGGAAGCTATCGCCCGCTGCTTGCGCTGGTCCTTCGTATGGTGCTCCTGATTGCGCTAATCCTGTCGCTGGCGGGGATGCGGCTTGTTCGCACTGTAGATAATGTCACCGTTGTGTTTCTCATTGATGGCAGCGACTCCGTTTCGCCCACACAGCGGGAATGGGCTATGCAGTATATCACTGAGGCTCTCGCTTTGCAACATCCCGACGACCGCGCCGCGGTTGTGGTATTTGGCAAGCGGGCCCTTGTTGAGCGGGCCCCCACCCATCTGGAAACCATCCAGCAGCTCGCCTCCGCTCCCATCGGAAACCGAACAAATATCGCCGAAGCTATTCAGCTTGGTCTTGCGCTGCTTCCCTCCAATAGCCAGAAGCGGCTTGTGTTGCTCAGCGATGGCGAGGAGAATATGGGGAGGGCCCGCGAAGCAGCCCGGCTGGCCGCTGTGCGCGGGGTGGTGCTCGACGTGGTCCCATTGCCAGAGGAGAGCGGCGACGATGTGCTGGTGGGGGGACTCGATGCGCCCGACCAGGCCCACGAGGGACAGAACCTTACCCTGATAGCCCGTATTCATAGCACAATTGCCACCCGTGG
Source organism: Chloroflexaceae bacterium (assembly GCA_034436975.1). Classification (GTDB taxonomy): domain Bacteria; phylum Chloroflexota; class Chloroflexia; order Chloroflexales; family Chloroflexaceae; genus JAAUSY01. The sequence goes on along the minus strand of DAOTUE010000004.1, from coordinate 21,218 downwards.
GCAGCTTCAAGTGTTTGCCGATGGAGAACTGGTCGCCACGCAAGAGGTGGATATACCCGCCGGCCCGACCACGCTCCCCCTGAACGTGGAGGGAGAAGAGGCAGGGTTTCATCGCTACGAGGTGCGCCTGGAGGCGCAAGGCGATACCCAGGCTATCAACAACCGCGCCGCAGCTTTCACGATGGTGCAAGGACCACCCCGCATCCTCATTGTTGCAAGTGATGCTGAGCAGGCCGCACCGCTCCGCAGTGTGCTGACCGCTGCGGGCGCACAGGTCGAAGTTGTGCCGCCCGACCGCGCTCCCGCCGAACAAACCCGGCTGAAACCGTATACAGCGATAGTGTTGCTCAATGTGCTGGCCCACGACGTGCCGCGGGCCGTCAAAGAAGCCCTGCCAGTGTATGTACGTGAACAGGGCGGCAGTCTGGCAATGGTCGGGGGGCATGAATCGTTCGGAGCGGGAGGGTGGCGGCGCAGTGTCATTGCCGACGTGCTGCCGGTCAAGCTGGAGCGAGAGGACACGCTCCGCCGGCCCGATGTGGGGTTGGTGCTGGTTATTGACCGTAGCGGCAGCATGAGCGAACGGGCCGGACCAGGAGTGACCAAACTCGACCTGGCAAAAGAAGCGGTGTATCAAGCAACGCTTGGACTGGAGCACTATGATCAGGTGGGCGTGATTGTGTTCGACACAGGTGCAGACTGGGTGTTGCCTGTGCAGAAGCTCCCCCATCTGCTGGCCATCGAGCGATCCCTCAGCCAGTTTGCCGCCGATGGAGGCACCGACATTCGCAGCGGCATTGAGCCAGCGGCGCAGGCCTTGCAAACAATTGATGCAAAGGTCAGGCATGTTATTCTCCTGACCGATGGTATAGCCAGCAGCAATTATACCGATTTGATTGACGAGATGAACGCGAATGGCGTGACGATTACGATTGTCTCAATCGGGAGCGGGGCAAACCCGCAGCTTGAACAGATTGCCCAACGCGGGGGGGGGCGATACTACGAGGTCACCACGGCTCTCGAAGAAATCCCGCGCATTTTTCTCTCCGAGACGATTATCGCAGCCGGGCGCGATATTGAAGAGGGAGCGTTTCTCCCCGTTGTCGCGCTGCCCGCCCCTATCGTGCGCGGCCTGGAGCGTATTCCCCCCCTCTATGGCTACAATGTAACCCGACCACGTTCAGCTGCACGGACCATTCTGACCACCCCCGACGGGGCCCCCCTCCTGGCCCAGTGGCAATATGGGCTTGGGAATAGCCTGGCCTGGACCAGCGACCTCAAGCACCAGTGGGCCCGCGATTGGGTCTCCTGGGAGGAGTTTCCCGCATTTGGGAGCAGGTTGCTTGATATGATGTTGCCGCCGGAGCAGACCGAAGGGCTGGAGCTGGAGGCACAGACTGAGGGGAGCCAGGCCATTTTTGAATTGACCACCCGCTCATTGGATGAGCCTCCGGACATGGAGCAGGGCGAGCATCGTGCCCCACAGATTGAGGCCCGGCTCCTCGACCCGAATGAGGAAAGTATCCCACTGCAATTTGAGCAGGTGGGGCCGGGCCACTACCGCGCCGTTGTGGATGTGGACACCCCCGGCTCCTATCTGGCCCAGGTGGCGGTTGTTGGCTCCGATGGGAAAGCCGGCAGCGTGAGCAGCGGGCTTGTGGTGGCCTATTCGCCCGAATACCGCGAGCGCACCATCAATCCCACGCTGCTGCACGACCTGGCCACCACCACTGGCGGGGCCCTCTCCCCCCCCGCTTCCGACCTGTTCACCTCGCCTGGCCAGACTGTCGGCACCGTGCGCGATGTGTCGTTGCCGCTGTTGTGGCTGGCCCTCCTGCTGGTGCCGTTGGATATTGCGGCCCGCCGGTTGCTCGTGCGCCGGCGCGACCTTGCGGCCCTGCGCAACTACGTGCGCTCACGTCTTCGCCGCCGTTCCCGTCCGACCACAGCCACGCCGGGCGAGCGCGATGAGCATATGGCACGGCTGTTTGCCGCAAAAGAGCGAGCAAAAAAAAAGCAACAGGAGTGAGGGCAATTTTGAATTTCGATACCCTCTTGACAGGCCTGCTTTCAGGCTCTACTATACAACCAGCAATAGCACACATCGTTATCTGAATGAAGCAGGTAAACAACCAGCAAGCGGATTTCCATCCAGCACGCAGAGGAGTAACATGCGTGAAACAGAAAGATTACTACAAGGTTCTGGGGCTTGAGCAAGGGGCGAGCGACCAGGAGATCAAGCAGGCCTATCGCCGCCTTGCCCGAAAATATCACCCCGATGTGAACCCGAATAATAAACAGGCCGAGGCCCGGTTCAAAGAAATCAACGAGGCCTACCAGGTGCTTTCCGACAAGCAGAAGCGTGAGCAATATGACCGCTTTGGCCACAACTGGGAGCACTACCAGCAAGTGGGAGGAGCGGGCGGCTATGCCGGCACCAATCCCTGGGGCGGCTACGCCGGTGGGGGCACCGAAAGCCAGGGCTTCGCCGACTTTTTTGAGAGTTTGTTTGGCGCAATGGGTGGGGGAAGCTCTCGCCGCTACAGCGCAGGAGGTGTGGGCGGTGTTGGGGAGGCGGCTCCCTCCGACCTGGAGCAGTCTGTTGACCTGACGCTGGAAGAAGCCTTTCAAGGGAGCCAGCGAAGAGTGCAACTGACCAACCCGAATGGAACCACGCGCACCATTACCGTAAAGATACCGCCCGGCATCGAGAGCGGAAAACGTATTCGCGTGTCCGGTGAGGGAAGTGTCGGGCGCGGGGGTAAGCGTAGCGATCTCTACATCAACGTTCAGGTGCTCCCCCATTCCCGCTTTGAGCGCGAGGGAGATACCCTGAAAACTCGCGTTGAATCCGACCTCTACTCGCTGCTGCTTGGCGGAGAGGTGCGTATCCCGACTATTGACGGCAAAACAATCACGCTCACCATTCCGCCGGGCACCCCCAACGGAAAAGTCTTTCGTCTGGGTGGCCTGGGAATGCCCCGGCTCCAGGAGCCATCGAAGCGTGGCGATCTCTATGTAACAGTTGAGGCCCTGCTCCCGACGAGGCTCTCCTCGCGTGAGCGAGAGCTGTTTGAGGAACTCCGGAGAATACGAGACTGAGAGGGGAGAGGGACAGAGATGAACAGGATACAGAAACTTTTTTCCAGAGCATTTGATGGGGAACCGTTTCAGCTTTTCTCCCGCTCGCACCTGGCCGCCCTCGGTGCAGTGGGCGCGGCAAGTCTGGCCCTCGTTCCGCTACGGCGGTTTTTCAAAAAGTCTGTCGTGCGGAGGCGGTTTCGGCATGGACTGGCGACGGTCCTGCTGGTCAACGAGGGGTCCTGGCACGTCTGGAACCTGGCCACGGGCCAGTGGAAGGTGAAAACCATGCTCCCGCTGCATCTGTGTAGCGCAATGGTCTTTACCAGCGCGGCTATGCTCCTGACCCGTAGCCCCACCCTCTATGAGTATGTCTATTTTACCGGTATTGGCGGGGGCGTGCAGGCCCTCCTCACGCCTGGCCTGAGCGAACACGACTACCCCCACTTCTGCTACTTCCAGACCTTTATTTCCCACGGGAGTATTGTCGTTGCGGCTCTCTATATGACCCTCATTGAGGGCTACCGCCCCACAAAAAAATCTATGCTGCGCGTTTTGACCGGACTCAACCTGTCCATCATTCCCATCGCCATCATCAACAAAATCACTGGCGGGAATTATCTTTACATTGCACACAAACCAGAGATCCCCACGCTGATAGACAGCCTCGGCCCCTGGCCGTGGTATATCATCCCGATGGAACTCATCGGGGTGGGCATGGTTGGCGTGCTCTATCTCCCCTTCGCGCTGTACGATTGGCACAAACGAAAGGGGAAACTGTTGTGAGCGTGAGCGAATGTGGTATCAGCAGGGAAATTGTATGACCGCACTGAGCCTTGATCTGTTCTTTACCCCCATCCCCAGGCGCATTGCCCGGTTGCGCGACCTGGCCTACAACCTCTGGTGGAGCTGGCACCCCGAAGCCCAGGACCTCTATGCCCAGATAGACCCCGACCTGTGGGAACTGGTCTATCACAATCCCGTGCGTTTCCTGCGCGAGGTGCGCCAGCGGCGGCTCGACCAGGCGGCCGGGCACCCCGCCTACCTCCAGCAGTACGACGCGGTGATGGCTGAATTTGATGCGTATATGCGGGCCGAGGGGACGTGGTGGGCCACGCACCAGCCCGCCCATACTGCCCCCATTGCCTATTTCAGTGCCGAATTTGGCCTGCACGAGTCGCTTCCCATCTACTCCGGCGGCCTGGGCATCCTCGCGGGCGACCTCGTGAAGGAGTCGAGCGATATGGGCGTACCGCTGGTCTCGGTCGGGTTTCTCTACCCCCAGGGCTACTTTCGCCAGCACCTTGACGAAGCGGGCCAGCAGCAGGCCGAATACCCCCGCTTGCATTTTACCGATGTGCCGGTTGTCCCTGCTCGTACCTCCTCCGGCAACGAGGTTGTCGTTGGGGTTGAGCTGGCCGGGCGTATGACCTACGCAAAGGTGTACCGTATCCAGGTGGGGCGCACCCCGCTGTTCCTGCTTGATACCGACATCCACCCGAACAGCGAGCAAAACCGCGACCTGCTGGCGCGGCTCTACAGCGGCGACCAGGAAATGCGTATCGCACAGGAGGTTGTTCTGGGTATTGGTGGGGTGCGCGTGCTGCGTCAGCTTGGCATCACCCCGTCCCTCTGGCATCTCAACGAGGGGCACGCGGCTTTCTTGTTACTCGAACGCATCCGCGAGATGGTATCGCAGGGAGAGCCATTTGCCCGGGCCCTGGAGCAGGTGCGGAGCCACACCATCTTTACCAGCCATACGCCCATGCCATCCTCCCACGATGCCTTCCCCTCCAACCTCATTGAAACCTATTTCTGGCGATACTGGCCACAGCTTGGTTTGAGCTACGATGCCTTTATGGACCTGGCCCGCACCGACCAGCACTGGGGCAAAACCTTCTCCATGACCGCCCTGGCCCTCAACCTCTCCGACCGCTGCAACGGGGTGAGCAAGCTCCATAGCCACGTTGCCCGCGGCATGTGGCAGTGGCTCTATCCAGGCAAAGAACGCGATGACGTGCCCATTACCTCAATCAGCAACGGCATTCATACGGCCTCGTGGCTTGCGCCCGAAATTCGCCAGACCTACGATAGCTACCTGGGGGGCGACTGGGCCACCCATCTGGACGACCCGGCCCGATGGGAGAAGATCCGCGAGGTGCCCGACGAGGTGATATGGAGTGTGCGGCGGCGGCTCAAACACCACCTGATCGGGTTTGTCCGCGAACGGGTGCGCCAACGGTCCCACCGTCTGGGGATCACCCCCACCGTGTGGCCTGTACTGGATGAGGATGCACTCACCATTGGCTTTGCCCGCCGTTTTGCCAGCTACAAACGGGCAACCCTCATCTTCCGCGACCTGGAGCGGCTCAAAGCTATCCTCAATACCCCTGGACACGCCGTGCAGCTTGTCTTTGCGGGCAAAGCTCACCCTGCCGACGAAGCGGGCAAACAGCGCATCCAGGACATCTGCCAGGCCGCGCTCCAACCCGGCATTGCCGGGCGCGTTGTCTTCCTCGAAGAGTATGATATTGCGATGGGGCGTGAACTGGTCAAGGGGGTGGATCTCTGGCTCAATACGCCGCGCCGCCCCTACGAAGCCAGCGGTACCAGCGGACAAAAAGCCTGTCTCAATGGGGTGCCCAACGTGAGCATCCTGGATGGCTGGTGGCCCGAATCCTACAACGGGCGCAACGGCTGGGCCATTGGCGAGGAGCGTGAGTTTGACGACCCGGATGAGCAGGATGCCTACGATGCTCGTTCGCTCTACGAACTGCTGGAGCAGGAGATCATTCCTCTGTTCTATGACCAGCGCGATAGTAGCGATGTGCCGACCGGCTGGGTGCAGGTGTGCAAAGAAGCGATAATGACCGTTGCACCACACTTCAGCACCCGCCGCATGCTCAAAGACTATATCAATCAGTTTTATCTCCCCGCCCTGGAATCTTGACCTGGAATCCTGACAGGAACGCGCATGCCCTTTGACGACAACCCCCTCTGGTACAAAGATGCCTTGATCTATCAATTACACGTTCGCTCGTTTGCCGACTACGACGACGATGGCGTAGGCGATTTTCAAGGGCTGACCAGCAAGCTCGACTATCTGCAAGACCTGGGAATAACAACTATCTGGCTCCTGCCCTTCTACCCCTCGCCGCTCAAAGATGAGGGCTACGATATTGCCGACTATACCAATGTTCACCCGATGTATGGCAAGCTGCAAGATTTTCGCACCTTCCTTGAGAAAGCCCATCAGCTCGATCTCCGTGTCATTACCGAACTGGTCATCAACCACACATCCGACCAGCACCCGTGGTTTCAGCGGGCCCGCCGCTCCCCCCCTGGCTCACACTGGCGCGAGTTCTACGTCTGGAGCGACACGCCCGACCGCTACCGCGAAGCGCGCATCATCTTCAAAGATTTCGAGTTTTCCAACTGGGCCTGGGACCCCCTGGCCCGCTCCTACTACTGGCACCGCTTCTACTCCCATCAACCCGACCTGAACTTTGAGAATCCGGCGGTGCAGGATGAAATTCTCAAGGTGGTAGATTTCTGGTTTGCAATGGGAGTGGATGGCATGCGCCTTGACGCTATTCCCTACCTGTATGAGCGCGAGGGGACAAACTGCGAAAACCTGCCCGAAACCCACGCCTTTTTGAAACGGCTCCGGGCCCACGTAGACGCAAACTACGAGAACCGGATGTTGCTGGCTGAGGCGAATCAGTGGCCGGAGGATGCCGTTGTCTACTTTGGCGATGATGATGAGTGCCATATGTCGTTTCACTTTCCGCTGATGCCGCGGATGTTTATTGCTATCCGAATGGAGGATCGCTTTCCCATTGTGGAAACCCTCTCCCACACGCCGGCCATTCCCCCCCTGTCGCAGTGGGCCCTCTTCCTCCGCAACCACGATGAGCTGACGCTGGAAATGGTGACGGCAGAAGAACGCTCGTTTATGTATCGCACCTATGCGCGGGAACAGCGGGCCCGTATCAACCTGGGTATCCGCCGGCGGCTGGCCCCCCTGCTCCAGAATGACCGACGGCAGATCGAGTTGCTCAACGGCCTGCTCTTCTCGCTGCCTGGCACGCCCGTAATCTATTATGGCGACGAAATCGGCATGGGCGACAATATCTACCTGGGCGACCGCGACGGGGTGCGAACGCCGATGCAGTGGAGCCACGAGCGCAACGCTGGCTTTTCGCGGGCCAACCCGCAACGCATCTACCAGCCGGTCATCATTGACCCGCAGTATCACTATGAGGCTGTGAATGTTGAAACCCAGCGCACAAACCCCTATTCGCTCCTGCAGTGGATGAAACACCTCATCGCCACGCGCAAGCACCACCGCGCCTTCAGCCGCGGGAGCGTGGAGTTTCTCGCGCCCGACAATACCAAAGTGCTGGCCTTCTTGCGCTCCTATGAAGACAAGAACGAAGACGAAAGGGAAGAAGAACGGCTCCTCATTGTCTTTAATCTCTCGCGCTTTGTCCAGTGTGTCGAGCTGGACCTCTCCCCATATGAGGGAATGCTCCCGCTCGAACTGTTCGGGCGGACCGAGTTTCCCCCCATTGGCGAACTGCCCTACTTTCTCACGCTGGGGCCCTACGGCTTTTACTGGTTCGCGCTCATCCGCCCGGAAGAGCGGCCCCAGGAGCAGCACGAGCTATATGGCAGGGAGACAGCCCCTCTGCTCTGTGTGGCGGAAGACTGGACTACGCTCTTTTCGGGTGGGCAGGCCACGGCGGCCCTGGAGGAAATCCTGCCAGCCTACATCCGACGGCGACGCTGGTTTGGCGAGCGCACCCGCTCCATTCAGTCCGCCGAAATGGTTGAGATGATCCCCATGTCCTACCAGGACGCAAACGCACAGCCGGCAACGGGGTATATCACCTTTGTGCAGATTGAGTATCTCGAAGGGGACCGCGAAATATACGTGGTGCCTTTCACGATTGCGCGGGGGGAAGAAGCGGAGCATCTCTGGGAAACCTACCCGCAGATTGTCGCGGCGCGGGTGCGGGTTGGGGAGGAAACAGGGGAAGAGGATCGTATCCTCTACGATGGGTTGCGAAACTCGCATTTTGCCGCTATGTTGCTTGAATCTATTGCTCAGCATCGCCTCTTCCGTGGCACATCGGGCGAAATCCTCGCCTTCCCCGTGCGCCCGTTCCAGAGCGTCTCCGACAGTTTCCGCATTGCCATTGCCCCGGCGGGGGGGGCACAACGAAGCTGGCCGCACCACGAGGAAACCGAGGGCGAAGCGGGGTATCAGGTTGCAACCGATGGGCCCGACGCAGACGAAGGCTACGCCCCCCCCGTGATGACCTCCGACAGCAACAGCACAACGGTCATCTACGATGAGCGCGTTATCCTGAAATTCTTTCGCCGTGTCGAGCCGGGCATCAATCCCGACCTGGAGATCGGGCGGTTTCTGACCGAGCGCGTCTCTGCAGCCCGCGCCCCGATGGTGCATGGCGCGATGGAATATGCCCAGAAGGGGAGCGAACCTATCACGCTTGGCGTGGTGCGCGAGTTTGTGCCAAACCAGGGCAACGCCTGGCACGATATGCAGCGCAGGCTTGCCCCCTACCTGGAACGGGCCCGCGACTACGCGGCCCGCCACCCCAAAACCTTCTCGCTGCCCACCATGCCGCTGCTCGACCTGGCCGACCCCACCGCCCCCATCCCACCAGCCCCGGAGCAGGAGAACCACACGACTCGCGACCTCATTGGTGATACGCTGGATGTGGCACGCCTTCTGGGGCAGCGTACCGCCGAAATGCATGTTGCCCTTTCGCAGGAGACCGACGACGAAACCTTTGTCCCCGAACCATTTACCGATTTTTTCCAGCGTCCCTTTTACCACGCCGTACTTGGACTGATGGACCGCAATTTCCAGCTTTTGCGGCGGCAGGAGGGACAGTTTCCCACCGATGTGCGCAATGAAGCCCGCTATGTGCTTGAACACGAACAGACCGTCCGTGCCTTCTTTCACCCCTTCCGCGACCGCAAGATAACCGCGATGCGTATTCGCTGCCACGGCAACTATCATCTGGGGCAGGTGCTCTGTACCGATGGCGATTTCATGATCATAGACTTTGAGGGGGAGCCGACCCGCTCGCTTGACGAACGGCGGACAAAAAATTCTCCCCTCTCCGATGTTGCTGGCATGCTCCGCTCCTTCCACTATGCTGCCGCTGTTGCCCTGCTCAAGTGGCAGGAGCAGCGCACGCAAGAAGGTAAGAATACGAGCGGGGGCAACACCGCAAGCCACACCGAAGGAGCGTCCCGCCGGCAACGAGAGTGGGCGTGGGTCCATTTCTGGTATCGGGAGGTTTCCGTGGCGTTCCTGCGGGCCTATTTCGATGCTGTGAATGAGTCCCCCCTGCTGATACAAACCCGCGAGGAATCGCAGGTCTTGCTCAACGCCTACCTGCTGGAGCGGGCCCTGTACGAACTGGGGTTTGAGCTACACCACCGTCCGGAGTGGGCAACAATCCCCCTTCGTGGCATATGGCACCTGCTGGAAAACGAGCGTTGCCCGTAGCAAGGGGATAGGGAGGAGGGAACAGGGAACGGGGGCATCATACCAAAGCCGGATAGAGAGTTCAACCACAAAGGCACGGAGTACACAAAGGGAAACCCTCTCACAAAGCCTTTGTGCCCTTTGTGTCTTTGTGGTTTTTTAAGCGTTCAGGCGAACATGGTATAATACCCCTCAGCATCACCCTTGCCAACAGCAAACGGAGGCGGGTGGCAATGATTTATAAGAGAAGGGAAAAGTTTGCACATTATGACGAACACACTTCGTGATTTTCTGGAAATCCCCTACGATCAGTTAGAAGAGCTGAATCTAGAGGTCAAGGCACAGCGGACGGCGCGGGTCTCATCTGACCAGATGCGCGAAGAGCGTGTGCGGTATCTGAGCGATGAGAAACGGATCAAGGCCGTCTCCGTCTGCTTTACCGACCTGGAGGGGCGGCTGCATATGCTCGACTATGACAAGAAATTCTTGCTCAAGGCAGCAGATGCGCTCACCTTCGACGGCTCATCGGTGCGTGGCTTTACTGTCCAGAGCGAATCGGATCTGCGGTTGGCAATTGACTGGTCGGCCTTCTACTGGCTGCCGGCAGATGTCTTCGGCCCGGGCAAAGTGCTGCTCTTTGGGATGGTCCAGGCACGCGATGGCACACCCTATCCCTCGGATATGCGTACAAAGCTCCAGACATATATCAATGAACTGTATGAACAGAAGGGGCTAACCTGCAATGTTGCAAGTGAGGCGGAGGGTATCTTGCTCCAGGGGCGCAATGCCGAACAGCACTACTATGAAACCGGCGAGTTCACCTTTGTGAGTACATCGGGCTACTACCACTCGCTGCCAGAAGATCCGCTGCGACACTTCATTGATACCGCGGCCGAGGTGCAGCGTGCTATGGGGTTTGGCAACGAAAAAGATCACCCGGAGGTAGCCCCCGCGCAATTTGAGCTAAACTATAGCTATACCGAGGCAACCATCGCTGCCGATCAAATCTTGCTCTACAAACTGATCTGTCGCCAGATTGCCAGTCGGCTCAATATGACCGCCACTTTTTTGCCAAAACCCGTTACCGGTGTGAATGGCAACGGGATGCATACCAACCTCTCAATTGCAAATAGTTCTGGAAACCTGTTTTACGACCCGAATGGGCATGCCGATCTCTCGGACTATGGATGGGATTTTGTGGAGCGGATTTTACACGCTGCGCCCGGGCTGTGCCTTGTCCTGAACTCAAGCATCAATGCCTACCGCCGCCTCGATCCGAATTTTGAAGCACCAAACCAGATCAAAGCCTCACCGATTGGCCGCAACTCGATGATCCGCATTCCGATTGGGAATGCGCGTTCGGCGCGGGTTGAGGTGCGCTCAATTGCGCCCGATGCAAACCCCTATATGCTGATCTATACGCTGCTCAAAACAGGGTTGGAGGGTGAGCGGCCGTCGGCGAGTCTCCGTGATGGCACGGCCGTTCTGCCCGATAATATCTACGATGCAATTCAGGGCTTTCGCGCCAGCGAAGCGATGGCCCACATTCTGGGGGAGGAAGCTCACACCAAATATGCCGACCTGAAGACTATGGTGGCAGATCGCTGCCCGCGTCAACTCGGCAACAAGATCAAACGCGCCGAGGTGCAGTTTCACCATGAAGTAACAAATCAGTATTTGTGGAGCCGATTTTAAGCCTGTGCCAGACTGACGTATCGTAGACCGGCTGTCGCTTCGGCAATAAGCGGAGTATGCGTAGTCCCCTGGGCACGGGGCAAATGGCTTGTTGTGCGGACTCCCGTGGGGAGCGCACGCAAGAAGCCGCCGCGCTTGAGCGCGTGCGGAGTGTCGCCATCTATCCAAATCTGGTATCATACCAATTCGGCTTCTGAACCATACACCGGCTCCAGGGAGCGCGTCCATCCCGTCCGCCACAATGCAAGCGGGACACTTGCGTTCCCTGTGGTCTGGCATTTCCCCCTCTCTGTGGTTTTCTTGCTGCTCTGATAGCAACGTGGCATGAAGCATGACATTTCCTGGTATAATACCTGTGGTAGAGAAGAGGTGAGATAAACAAGATTATGGCCAACCGCACGATGCCGAAATGGTGGAAAAAACCAGCAGCCACGTCTCGCTCCTCGGTGCCGCGCCCCGACCGTGCGCCCACATTTCGCCCACGGCTACGCTTCCTGCGCGGGGTAACGTTTTTCCTGGGGGTTGTATTCCATGCCTATATCTGGGAAATCATCCTGACCCGCCTGCCCCTCACACGCTGGTATGCCCAGCGGACAATGCTCAACCGCTGGCTTGTGGTGGCCCGACGGTTTCGCAAGGTGGCCGTTGAGATGGGCGGCATGCAGATCAAGTTCGGGCAGTTTCTCAGTGCCCGCGCCGACATTATCCCCGAAGAAATACGCCACGAGCTGGCCGGCTTGCAAGACGAGGTACCCGCGGCCCCCGCGGGCCATGTGCTCAACCTCATTATGGAAGAACACGGCCTGCCCCCCGATAAACTCTTTCACTGGTTCAACCAGGAGGTAGAGGCGGCGGCATCGCTAGGGCAGGTGCATTTTGCCACGCTCCACGATGGGCAGGAAGTGGCTGTCAAGGTGCAGCGTCCCAACATTGAGCAGATACTCGATGTGGACCTCAACGCGCTGGAGTGGGTGCTCCGCATCATCAAGGATTACCCTTTTGTCAAACGCCGCGTAGATGTAATGGCCCTCTTTGAAGAGTTTTCGCGGGTGCTGCGAAAAGAACTCGACTATATCCAGGAAGCCCAGAACGCGCTGATCTTCCGAAAAAACTTTGCCGGGGTGATCGGAGTCTACTTTCCCTACCCCATTACGGAGCTGACCACGCGCCGCGTCCTGGTGATGGAGCGCATCAGCGGAATCAAAATCAACAACAAAGCGGCTCTGCAACAGGCCGGCGTAAACATTCACGATATGACAGAGCGGCTCAACCAGTGCTATCTCAAGCAGTTTTTTCTCGATGGTTTCTTCCATGCCGACCCCCACCCCGGCAATCTCTTTATCCACGTTCACCCGGACATTCTCCAGGTTGATGCCCCACGAGTAGATGGCACCGATCATATGGGGGGCATTGGCGGTATTGGCGGCATTGGTGGCATCGGGAATGCTAATCCGTGGTCAAGCGTTCCCCACAATGGGGACGGAGCGGGGGCGGAAGCTGGCTCATTTGGCGCAACCGTGACCCCGCGCACAAATGGAACCCCCTTTACCATCATCTTCGTGGACTTTGGCATGGTCGGGCATCTGCCGCCCCAGACAATGGAGATTGTCCGCAGTGCGTTGCTCGGGCTAGCAACAAACGATGCCGAACGGATTGTCCAGGCCCTCTTCAATCTCAAAATGTTTTTGCCCGGCGTAGACCAGCGGCCCATTGTGCAGGCTATTCAAGTATTGCTGCGCCATACCTACGATCTCAATATCCGCGATTTGACCAACATGGACATTGAGAACGTCTTTGATGAAATACGGGATATTATCTACGATCTGCCGTTTCAGATACCGCAAGATCTCCTCTACCTGGGGCGGGCCGTCAGTATGGTCACAGGGTTGATGATGGACCTGAACCCGGAGATGAACCTGTTTGATTCTATGCGTCCCTTTGCCCTGCGGGTGCTCCAGCGCGAAGAGCAGAATGGTGACTGGCTTGAGCGCATCGGGAAGGAGATCCGCGAACTAGGGCAGATTATCCTGACGCTCCCGCGCCAGATGGATACCTACTACAAAGCGGCCAACCGTGGCGAATTGCAAACACGCACCGACCTGGGGCGCATCGAGCGACTGCTCCGCCGTATGGAATACTCAACCGAGCGGCTGACGGGAGGCGTAGTGGCGACCGGGCTATTTCTGGGGGGGGTGCAACTCCGCACCCGCGGGCTGGAGAAGGAATCGAAACGGGCCTGGCTGGCTGCTGCCGTGGCGTTGTTGTGGACCATGCGCCCGCGCAACGAAAATGGCTCGCGCCGGGGCGGGGGCGGGTTTGGCCGGCGCGGCCGCTAGTCTCCTGAGCAATGACAAACCGTGCGCCCCTCAAAAAAACCTTCCGACGTATCGCGGCCACGTTGTTCCTCCTGCTCCTGACCCTCCTCCTGAGCCGTGTTGCCCACCTACCCAGGTGGTCCCCCACCCCCACCAATTCTCTGGCAGAGGCAGACCACCTTTTTGCATCGGGGCAATACTTCGCCGCCATGCGCGAATATACGCACCTTGTGGATGACGCGCCCACGGCAGAGCGGTTGCTCCGTCTGGGGATGATCCTTGTGGTGCGTGGCGAATATGCCGAAGCGGAACGAAAGCTCCACCGCGCTCTGGGGCTGGGCCTGCCAGCAGAGCAGCATAATCTCGCATTGCTCTATCTCAGCCAGAGTTTGCGTGAGCGTGGTCTGGGGCACGAGGCCGCGCAAACATGGGGCCGTGTGCGTTCCCCCACCCCCCTGGAGGGACCGTGGCTCGTGTTGCGGGCTGAATGGGATCTCCGGCAGGGTCACAGCGAGGTGGCCAGGGCTGCATACGAAGCCGCCCGCACAAAACCGCTTCCTGCCAACTGGGTGCCCACCATTGCCTACCGTCTGGCCCTGTTGCAGGCGGCCCACGGCGACCCCGTGGCTGCCCGCTCTTCCCTCCAGATCGTTGCGGAAGCTGCCCGGCAATGTGAGGAAGACCAGATCTGTTTCCCCTCCCACACATTTCCGCGGGTTGTTCCCACCGATCCCTTTCTCACTCCGCTTGTGCCCAACACAGGCCACGAGGCCGGGCAGTTGCTCACGCTGCTGCAAACCAGGCCGCCCGAACAATACCAGCTTCTAGGACAATTCTCCCTTGACCTCGGTTTGTATTCCCTTGCGCTCGAACAGTTTGCCCACATTGCCCCCGATAGTTCCTACGGACCAATTGCCACAGCCTATGCCGGCTACACCCGCTGGCAGTCCGGAGAAGGGCGAGCTGGCCTGCAACAGGTGGAAACGCTTGTTGCCAGATACCCCACCAATCCACAGATACGGTTGCTGCTTGTGCTCATGCTGGTGCAGGAACAGGATTTTGGAGCAACCCGCCGCCATCTCGACATACTGACGCGCCAATATCCAGATATGCCCGATGTCTATGTGGCGCGGGCCCAATGGGCCATGCGCCAGCACGACTACGCGGCAGCAATGCGCGGCTATCAGAAGGCTCTCTCGCTCGTGGAGCAACCGGTTGAGCGGCGGGGCGAATATGCGCTACTGACGGCGCGGTTTCACCTGGCAACAACGTATGAGCTGTGCCGCCACGGGGTATCCTCTGCCGAGCTGGCCGCACGGATGCGCCCTGACGACGGGCAGGCCTGGACTACGCTGGCCGCTATCCGCTACCATTGCGGCTATTCTGGCGGGGCAGCGGCGGCGGCCCGTGTTGCGCTGGAGTGGGGGGGGGGGGGGGGGGCGATGCTCGCTACTATCTCGGTGCGGCTCTCCTGGAACTCGGACACTATGAGGAGTCCCGCGAAATGCTCATTCAGGTAGCGGATATGGCTCCCGCCTCGGTCTGGCGGCAGCGGGCAGAAGACAAGCTAGATTGGCTTCTGGCGGAGCAGTGATAGGCCAGGGTCAGGGGAGCGTTTCGCTCCGCATCCCCTCACCCATAAACTGCGCTACCAGGCTATTGAGCACCGGGCGGGGCGCAACCAGCGCATACCTATCGCCCCCCACCCCCCATGCAACCATGTCATTGGTTATCGAATAGCGTTCAACGCGGGCCGGGTCGAAATTGCGAAAGGTCCAGAGTAAGGGGGCCATCCGGGCTTCGGGAATGGTTGTTTGCACAAACCCCGTGAGTGCGCTGGTGAGCCGGTCAATTGTGGCGAGATTGTGCATATCGCCGCGCTCGCGGAGCCGCTGCCCGATAGCCACAAGCACGGCCTGCTGGCGACGGGTTCGCATAAAATCGCTGTCGGGGTGGCGGATGCGGCTGTAGGTAAGAGCCGTGCGCCCATCCATCTGCTGTGGGCCGGGCACAAAATGGACCGCCTGGTAGCCATAGTCCATTGTGGGAAACGTCGGGTCGTAGAGTTCTTTTTCCACATCAACCGTAATGCCCCCAAGCGTATCTATCAACCCGATAAATCCCTCGAAGTCAACCATCGTCACATAGTCTATTTCGACCCCAAGCAGGCCGCTGACGGTGCGGCGGGCCAGCCCCAGTCCCCCCCCCTGCGCGTGGTAGATTTCGCCCCACACATAGGCTGCATTGATGCGGTTGGAGCCATAGCCGGGAATGTTGACCCACAGATCACGCGGGAGCGAGAGCAGGGCAATGCGGTTGCGGTGGGGGTCGGCCCGCATCAGCAGGATCGTATCGGTGCGCGGAATGCCCCGCTCACCTGGCCTGCGGTCATTCCCAAGAAGGAGCAGGGTCACTGCTTCGCCTGTCGCTCCCCCCGACTCGTTTCGTATCGAAGCCGACCGCGGGTCTGGCGTGGGCAGGGTTGCGACATGCGTCACCCCCGGCGGGAGTGGGGTGCTTTCGGGGGGGGGGGCGGGTGCAACGGGTATCGTGGGCCAGGAGGCGGGCCGCACGGGCGGTAGCGATTGAATAGTGGGCCACGATGTAGGGTGCTGGCGTGAGGATTGCGGCGAGACAACGGCAAGTGGGGGCATCAGCGGTATCTCGCTTCCCACTGGTAGCGCAGGACTGGTGGGGATGCTGGATGGAGCCGGTGGGGGCGGGGGCGAGGGCGCGAGTTTGATGGGTGGGGTCGCTGTCGGCGGTGCTGTAGGAAATGGTGTTGGAGAAGCTGTCGGCAATGTTGCTGGCGAAGGGGGGAGAAGGGATGTTGGCGACGCTGCCGCCGATGCTGCTGTGGGTTGCTGGCTTGCTGTGGGGACAATCATAGCCGAAACGTTTTGATGGGCGCGGAAGAGCACCAGCGCAAACCAGGTGCCCCCCACCGCCGGCCCCCCCACCAGCAAGACAATAGCGAGTATCCAGAGCCAGCGGGCCAGGGGCATGGGGGCCGCGGTTTTGGGTGCGTGGCGTGGCGATGCTTCCGCAGCTACCAGCGAGACCGGTCCTCCCCACCCGGACGATTCGCCGGACGTGGGCGGGGGATGCTTCGGAGGAGTGCGTGGCGGTAGCGGGGGGATGTCCTCCTGGGGAAGCAACTCCCCGAACAGGACACGCTGTGTTTCATAGTGGGCGCGGCAGGCTTCGCAGTGCGCCAGGTGTTGCCACAGGTCGCTATCCAGGGCCGCAGACGTTCCTGAGAACACCCCCTCTGCAATCAATCTCCTTGCTTCAATGCATTCCATCGTGTTTGCTACACTTCCGGAAAACACAAAAGCGGAAACCTGTGGAGATTACCGCTTTTGCACCTATTTCTTAATCCGAGCGAAAAGCAGACGGCTGAACGTGCAAACCATCTTTTCGCTATATAACCAGCTCTTCCTCTTCGAGGTAGGCTTCCGGCTCTTCCTGCTCAATCTGACGCACGGATCGGAGCCGCAGCAGTCCCCCATCGTGCGAAGTATCCACCACCACGGTATCGCCACTGATGAACCGCCCCTCAAGGAATCCTTCGGAGAGCGGATCTTCTATCATGTTAGTGATAAGGCGGCGGAGCGGGCGTGCGCCGAGGGCCGGGTCGTAGCCGCGCTGTGAGAGCAACTCAAAAGCCTGCTGCGTCATCTCAAGGCGAATTTTCTGTTCTGCCAGTTGCTGCTCGATGCGTCGGAGCATAATCTCCGCAATCTGGCCAATCTCCTGGTTTGTGAGCGGATGAAAGATAATTGTTGCGTCAAGACGATTGAGAAATTCGGGGCGGAAATACTGTTTGAGTGCGTCTTCCACCTTGTGGCGGGTGTCGTCAAGGTCAATGTCGCTGGTGCTGCTGCTAAACCCGATACGGCTGGCCCGGCGGATATGCTCGGTGCCGACATTGCTGGTCATGATGATGATGGCGTTGCGGAAATCTACGCGGCGGCCCTTGCCATCGGTAAGTTGCCCGTCTTCCATCATCTGGAGCAGCATATTGAATGCTTCCGGGTGGGCCTTTTCGATCTCATCGAAGAGGATCACGCTGTAGGGCTTGCGGCGCACCGCATCGGTAAGCTGCCCACCCTCGCCATAGCCAATGTAGCCCGGCGGCGACCCGACCAGACGGCTTGTGGTATGGCGTTCTTGAAACTCCGACATATCAATTTTGATGAGGGCTTGCTCGGAGCCAAACATAAACTCGGCCAGGGCTTTGGCCAGTTCTGTTTTGCCCACGCCCGTCGGGCCAAGAAAGATGAAACTCCCGATGGGGCGGTGTGGGTCTTTGAAGCCGGCGCGGGCGCGGCGCACGGCCCGCGAAATCGTCGCGATGGCTTCGTTTTGCCCGATCACGCGCTCGTGCAAGGCCTTTTCCATATGCAGCAATCGCAGGGTTTCATCACCCTGAAGCCGCTTGACGGGGATACCGGTCCACATCTTGACCACTTCGGCAATATCTTCTTCCGTCACATAGGGTCGTTCGATGACGCTCTCCTGTGAGGCATCAACGCCCAGTTCGTGCTCAATTTGCTCAATGCGCTGTTTCATGTGCTCTTCACGAAGGCGCAGTTCGTCAGCCAGCGCAAATTGTTGATCTTCGATGGCGGCTTCGCGCTCCTTCCGCAGGGCTTCGCGGCCACGCAGCGCATCGCGCAAACGGGGGGGCGTGGTCGAGCGATACATCCGCACACGACTGGAGGCCTCATCTATCAGATCAATCGCCTTGTCGGGGAGGAAGCGGTCGGGCACATAGCGGGCAGAGAGGATAGCCCCCGCTCGCAGAGCCTCATCACTGATTTGCAACTGGTGGAAATCTTCGTAGCGGCCTTTGATACCGCGCAAAATATCTATGGTATCTTCGAGGCTTGGTTCGTCTACTATCACGGGTTGAAACCGCCGCTCCAGGGCCGAATCGCGTTCGACGTATTTGCGGTATTCGTCGAGGGTGGTTGCCCCGATGGTTTGCAGTTCGCCGCGGCTGAGGGCTGGTTTGAGGATGTTTGCCGCATCGAGGGTGCCTTCGGCTCCGCCCGCTCCGATAATGGTGTGGAATTCGTCAATGAAGAGAATGCAACGGGTTTCTTTGATCTCGTCTACCACGCGCTTGAGCCGTTCTTCAAATTGTCCTCGATATTTGGTGCCGGCAACCAGAGCCCCCATATCGAGGGCAACCACGCGCTTATTTTTGATGGTGTCGGGAACCAACCCCTGCACAATACGTTGGGCCAGTCCTTCGACAATTGCGGTTTTGCCCACGCCCGGCTCGCCAATCAGAGCGGGGTTGTTTTTTGTTCGGCGGGAGAGAATCTGGATTACCCGCTCGATCTCGGCCTGCCTCCCGATGACGGGGTCAAGACGGCCCATCTCGGCCATCTCCGTCAAATCGGTGCTCAGCGCATCGAGGTAGGGAGTTTTGCTCTGACGTTGCTGTTGTCCCTGGCCAGGCAAGCCAGATGACAACCGTTCAAGGTTTGGGGATGTACCGTGGCGCAACACCCGGATGACCTGGTTTCGCACCTGTTCCAGCGACACGCCGACAATGTCGAGCACGCCAGTGGCAACCCCCTCTCCATTGCGGACCAGCCCAAGCAGCAGATGCTCGGTCCCGATATAGTGATGGTTGAGCCGCCGCGCTTCCTCAATGGCATACTCAATGACCTTTTTGGCCCGTGCGGTCAATTCCTGCTCACTATGCTTCACACCCTCTCCCGTACCAACAATAAACTCGACTGCACTGCGAGCCTGTGGTAATTTAACATTGAGATCATCCAGCACTCGCGCAGCGATCCCCTCATTCTCGCGGATCAATCCGAGCAAGATATGCTCCGTTCCCACATAGGGATGATTGAATGTTCGGGCTTCTTCTGTCGCCAGTTGCAACACTTGCTTGGCTCGTTTTGTGAATTTATCGTAGAGTCGATCAGCCATAACCTTCTCCATTGATGACAACCGCTATTGAACGACGAGGGTATCTCGATACCTATATCCTGAATATCCTGTGCCTACGCTCAATCTTCAGTATCGGTTGCCGCTGTATCTCTAACCTCGTTCTGCTCCGCTGCCTCACTCATCGTTGCAGAGGGCAGGTCCGGTGATTGTTCTTTTGTCTGGTTTTCTGTTTGGTTTTCGGGAAGCCGCAAACTCAATCCGATACGTTTTCGGGCCGGGTCTATTCGGATGATGCAGGCCTGGACAATGTCGCCCTCTTTAACGACGGCCCGCGGGTTCTGGATGTTGCCTTCTCCCATTTCTGAAATATGGATAAGCCCCTCAACCCCTTCTTCCACCGCCGCAAACGCCCCAAACGAGGCAATCTGGGTAATACACCCTTCGAGCACCTGGCCGACATGGTAGCGTTCGCCAACGGTTGCCCACGGCTCCCCCTGCGTTCGCTTCAGCGAGAGGGCAATCCGTTTTCGTTCTGGGTCAATGCTCAGGATATAGACCTGGATCTCCTGGCCAACGCTCAGGACTTCGGAGGGGTGGTTGACGCGCCCCCAGGATAGCTCGGAGAGATGGACCAATCCATCGGCCCCGCCAATATCAACAAAAGCCCCGAAATCGCAGATAGAGCTGATGGTTCCCGTATGGATGGTTCCTTCTTTGAGGGAAGCCAGGAGTTCTTCTTTTTTGTTTTCGCGGGCCTCCTGCACAGCCTGACGCTCCGAAAGAATAAGGCGGTTGCGGTCGCGATTCATCTCTATCACTTTGAGCGTCAGGTGTTCTCCGACCATCCGCGCCATATCTGATTGTTTTTGCGCATCGGGGACCCGGTTGATGCCATCAACCTGGGAGGCCGGGACAAACCCGCGCAACCCATCGAGCTCAACCAGCAACCCCCCTTTATTATAATTGATAACTGTTGCTTCGATGACTTCTCCCTGTTCGTAGATGTGCTGCAAATGTCGCCATTTTTTCTCCTGGCGCGCTTTGTCAATGGAGAGATGCGCATGGACTTCTTCTCCCTCTGCGTAGAGCACAAAGACAAGGATCTCATCTCCCACCTGGAGGGCTTCTCGCTCCTGGGCGGTCAGCGATTGCATTTCGCGGAGCGGGACTATCCCTTCGGCCTTTGTTCTGATGTCAACAAGGATACCTTCCTTGTCAATGCGCATAATCCGCCCTTCGACCGTTTCTCCATGCCGGAGTTTCGGATAGTCGAAAGATGGGTCGGCCATCAGTTCTTCCATCAGGTGCGGATCATAGCCTTCTTCCCCTTCCTCCAACGAGACAGCATCCCCTGGTCGCATTCTTTCTTGGTCCAGTCCCAGCTTTTCTGACGGTTCCATGCGTTTTCCCCAAATAGCAGGAGGGCAAAAAACCTCTCTCTTTCGTGTAGAGACCATAATCATTATACGTCGTACCAGATCAAAACGCAAGAGCAGAACTGTGGACATTGGCGGGGTCTGGAGCATCCGAAAGGGGCAAAACCCTATATTGCACCGGTTTTTCGGGTTTTTCCGGCGTGAGGGTAGGAAAAAGTTCCGAGGCAAGTCGCAATATGTTGCGACCTTTTTTTGAGGACAATGGCGGGAGGATCTGGTAGAATGACAGAAGGAGTGGTTTTTTTGTTG
>DAOTUE010000003.1:0-3921 GCA_034436975.1 Chloroflexaceae bacterium | reverse complement strand
GCCGGAAATACTGTTCCTGTTCAGGGGTTGGATTCAATCGTATCTTGTGTGCGCGTATCATGGGATTCCAATACCTTTTTTAATGACTTCCGGTAATTTCGTAATCCATAGAGCCGAGACGAAAAGCAGTGGATGATCGGTAATCGTTCACGGTATTTGGGCAATCCCTGATTCCTGGGTACGCAAGCGTCTCGCTTGCCCCACTGGAGGGACGCAGCCCCCCTCCCAATCCGTCCCCCTGCTGGAGGGAGGACAGTGGGGGGGGAGCTTCGCCCGCGTTCTCAGAAGCGATACTCCTTGTTCTGAAGGATTATATTTATCCCCCTCA
The DNA here is from genome assembly GCA_034436975.1 of Chloroflexaceae bacterium. Lineage (GTDB taxonomy): Bacteria > Chloroflexota > Chloroflexia > Chloroflexales > Chloroflexaceae > JAAUSY01. The sequence goes on along the minus strand of DAOTUE010000003.1, from coordinate 3,593 downwards.
GACAACCTCTCTGTCAGACAGAGGTATCGCTGGCTCCGGAGCGGGGACTGCCACCGCGGGGACTGCCATCGCGGGGACTGCCATCGCGGGGACTGCCATCGGAGCCACGCGGATGCCTGGGGCGAGGCGGCATGTCTTCCGTCCAGACCCCGTTGACCTGTTCGGTCACGCGCTCGCGGACGGTTTCGAGACGACTATCGGCCTGCTCCTGCGTGATGCGCCCATTGTCTACCAGCGTCTGCAACCACTCCGTGTGGGTTTCAACCACCCGGTCAATGATGGTATCCACGTCTACCCCGTTCTCCTCGGCAAGCTGAGCAATGCTCTTGCCCTCTCGCAGTTCGCTCAATATCTCGGCGGGGGTCATATCCAGTTCTTCAGCCAGAATGCTCACGGGCGAGTCGGCGGGACCACCGCGGGGACTGCCATCGCGGGGACTGCCATCGGAGCCACCATATCCCGGCCCCTGCGCCATCGTGACAGAACTGAACGAGAAAACCGCCACCAACGCCACCAACACAACCATTATACCCGACCCGATCATCCACTTTTTCATGACAGTTACTCCTTACGTTACAAACGTTCCGTTACAAACGTTCCGTTACAATTCTTCCCTTACAATCCTTCGCGTCCTTCGCGTCCTTCGCGTCCTTCGTTTGCCCATAGCCACCTGTCCGTATCGGGCTATCAGGCTCACGCTTTCCTGTATCTGTCTGGAGTATAGCAGCCAATTATGGAGATCCTATGAGCACAATCCAGACATGTTGTGGATATGGGCAAAGCAGATCTGGTATCATAGGCAGAGGTAGAGAATACAGCTAGATGAGGATGGTATGCCAGCAAACCATAGCAGGTCATCGCGCAGGCCGGAGCTGCCCGGTCTGCCCCCCGTGTCAGCCCCGTCGTCGCCCGCGTCCCCCGCGCCACGCAACCAGCGCAAAGGGGGAAAGCGCAAGCAGTCTCCGCGCTCATCTTCGCCCCTGCGACGCATGCTCAACCGTCTCTGGTTTGGCGTGCGGGTTGTGGTGGTTGTAGTTGTGGCTCTGCTGGCCCTGGGGTTGTTTTTGCTTCGCCAGCAGGTCCATCCGATAGCCGAGGTGGTGACGGTGCCCGATGTGCGCCCCAACCCGGCCCTGGCAAGCCCGTTGCTTGGGGGGATAAACGTGCTCCTGGTGGGGGTGGACGAACGTCCGGACCATCCCGAAGAGGGGGTCCGTAGTGATACGCTTATTCTGGCCCACGTCAATATGATAAATGGCTGGATCAATTTGCTCTCTATTCCGCGAGATACGCAGGTGGAGATGGCTGATATTGGCCCGACAAAGATCAACGTTGCCTACGGGCAGGGCTACGCCCGCGCCGAAACGCTCTACGGGCCGGGCACAACCGCACAGCAGGGGGGGATGGCCCTCGCGGCGCAAACCGTGGAGCAGTTCTTTGACACCCACGGGCGCGGGGTGCGTATTCACTATACAGCCCAGGTCAACTTTGCCGGCTTTGTCGAGGTGATAGACGCGCTTGGCGGCATTACCGTTGATGTGCCCTACCATATTGTTGACTATGCCTACCCTACGCCTGATTTTGGCGTGACGACGGTGGAGTTTTTGCCGGGCCCGCAGCAGATGGATGGGGAGACGGCTCTCATCTATGCTCGCACCCGCCACGCCGACGACGATTTCAACCGGGCAAGGCGGCAACAACAGGTTATCCGTGCGGTGGTTGCCGAGTTTCAGGCGGCCGGGTGGCTGCAGCGGGTCCGGGCCGTGCGCCAGGTGGTGGAGCGGCTAGAGCAGGGCGCAACCCCGCCCATCCTCACGACCATGCCCCTTGACCGCGTTGATATGCTTGTGGGGCTTCTGGTTCTGGCAAAGGGGCTGGAGCCAGACCAGATCGGGCAACTCCGCATCACCCCGCAGGAGGTAGACGTTGTGGAAGAGGGGACAAACTTGCTATGGGATTCGTTCGGGGTGCGGGCCCTGCTGGACCGGCTGATTGTCCCTCCGCCGCCTGCTCCGGGGGAGGAGGGACAGGTGACGAGTGACGAGTAGATGGATGAGATTTCATCATTCCACCCGTCACTCGTGCCTCCTAATGGGCCTCACCGATAGGTGTTATAACGGTGCTGGATCTCGGCTTCGGGCAGGGCGCGGCTGTAGATGGCGACGTAGTGGTAGAGGCCGGTCCAGGGGCGGTCTTCGGTGTGCGGATAATTTAGCTCGTTGGCCAGCGCAAACTGGTAGGCATCATCCCAACTGCTAAAATCTACACCAAACGTAGTAGATTCTTCTTCCACTCCATCTACATACAGCTTTGCTGTCGTCCCATCGTAGGTGTAGACAATGTGCATCAGGTCATCCATGTCCACTCCGGGGAGAGGCTGCCAGCTTCCTTCTTGCAAAATATCGCGGGTTTCCAGTGGGTAGTCCATGCCATTCTGGTCTCCATTCCCCGTGCGGGTACGGAAGATAACCTTGCGACTATCCCCTCCCCCATTATCTCCGTGGGCCAGAGTAAAGTTGCGATGGGTCGGGTCTGATGAGAAGGTTATGATACGGGCGGGACCTCCCTGTTCCTCAGTGAAAACCGTAATCCAGGCTTCTACGGAAAACTCACCACTCCCCACAAGGTTCGTCTTTATCTTCTGGGCATCGGTGCCAGAGGATTTGACAATCGTTTCGTTGGTGACATCCAGCGCACTATCGCGCCAGTCCACGTTAGCGGGGTTGGCAATGGTGAGGTCCATTGGTGTCCCGAACCCGGATGTGTCATAGACTGTGCTGCCCGCCCCTTCATTGAATGCATAGAGGGCAATCAACCCCTCGATGGAATACTCAAAGGCTCCGATGTCGCAGGCGGAGAGTTGCGGACGGGCTACACCGCGCTGGTCGGCAGCGGTGGCGCAGTCGGCAGCGGGAATGGCATCAATGGCGAGGCTACTCGCATAGAGTTCGTGGGTGTGGGTGTCGCCGCCGTTGTCCTGGAGCGGGCCGAGGCGGGGGTCAATCCCCGTCATATCATCCGAACCGTTGAACCCATTGCAACTACTGTCGTCTTTAACCAGGTTGTAATTGCCAGAAACAACGGTCCCGTAGCAGTCGGGAGCCGCCACACTACCCGTGTTACCTGCAACGATACTCTGCCCGATGTTGGTTGTGCCAATGCCGTTGTATAAGCCGCCGGAAACCATCGCATTGTTTTTGCTTATCGTGCTGCTGGTGATGTTGAGTGTGCCATTGGCATTGTACGCCCCGCCACCAGCAATCATTGCCCTGTTGCCACTGATTGTGCTGTTGGTGATGTCGAGTGTGCCATTGGCATTGTACGCCCCGCCACCAGCAATCATTGCCCTGTTGCCACTGATTGTGCTGTTCGCAACACTAAGCGTGCCCTGGTTGCCTATTCCGCCGCCGCTATCTGTCGCAGTGTTGCCCGACACAGCCACATTGTCCAGCGTCAGCGTGCCCTCATTACGTATTCCGCCGCCACTGGCCGCACGCCCGTTCTGCACCGTCACTCCCTCGATAACCACGCTTGCGCCTGGATCAACATTGAAGATGCGGCTGTTCGTATTCCCATCAATCTCGATGAGCGAG
>DAOTUE010000002.1:0-3293 GCA_034436975.1 Chloroflexaceae bacterium | reverse complement strand
GTCGTTAAGGTGACCCGATAGGTCTTGTTCATGGCAGCACTCCGTTGCTTCCAGGCTTCTGTAGTCGATATGCTCACCAGGATAATCGCAATGCCGGAACTATGCAAATAGTGCTTGACAGTCTACTAGGCAAAAAAGCCCGAATGAAATCGGAAAAGTTTTTTTCAGAACCTACCGCAATCGGAATTGCCCTCGCGCCCCCGCGTCTGCGTGTCCGCCCCCCTGCCTCGCCCCCCAACGAGAGGAGCAAGGTCAGAGCACGGCAGCAGCGGCAGAGCATGGCAGACACTGCCCCCCGCTCCCCCTCGCTCGTGCAGCACAGAACCAGCAGAGCACCGCAGCAGGCATGGCAGACACTGCCCCCGCTCTCCCTTCTTGCTCGTACCGCAAGAGCAACGACAGGCAGCGCAGCAATGCTCTGCACCGCTCCGCATCGCACCAGCACGGCCCGACACGGCAGGGGCGTTGCCTCGCTCCCTCGTTGCTTCAGCCGCGCACGGGAGCGGCCCACGCACGAGCACGGGACAGCAGCGGCGGGGTGCGCCGGGCCCCTGTCCAGCCGGCGGCTCTGTCCAACTTCTGCGCAGAACCCCGACAGGTAGGGTGCTTCATTTGTTCAGGTAGGCGCGTTGCTATTCGATGTTCTTGATGCCCGCGCCGTGCTCGTTGGCAAAAGCGACAACATCAGCTAGTACACCGCCCCAGAAATAATCCAACCAATCAAAGCATCAGCGGTCGCCCCCGATATGTCCACTTGAACGGTTTTGCCAATGTCTGATTAAAGTATTCAATGAAGGCCAGCACTTTGGCTTTGAGATCCTCCACCGAAGTGAAATTCCCCCGTTTGATGACCCGGCGGGTCAATATACCCAACCAGATCTCGACCTGGTTCAGCCAGGAAGTGTGTTTTGGCACGTACACCATCTGAATGCGATGGGTTGGGTCGCTCAAAAATGCTGCCCGACTCGCCATTGATTGCAAGACACCCCTTTTTCCCTTCACCCCCAGATCATCGGTGATCGCACCCGTTTCGGCAACGAACTGGACCAGGCTTTCCGATTGATGCGTGTTCAGATTATCCACGACAAACACCCAGGTTCCTTCTGGGTCCGTGGCGACCGTCTGTTTGATATGAGCGACAAAGTCGGTCTCGGTGCGCGTGTCGCCGATGGATGGAGCGATGACCTGCCCCGTTGCTACCTCAAAATTGATCATCAGGCTTTGCGTTCCGTGGCGAATATATTCAAACTCCTGGCGTTCCGGTTGCCCTGGCTCCATCGGTTGGGTTGGGGCCGCCCGTTCCAGGGCTTGCACCCCAGTCATTTCATCCGTGCTGATTACATGCACCCCCAGAGCATCAAGCATAGGCGCATAGGCATAGAGGTCACAAATAGTCCCCGCCTGCTCAGCAAACACCTCCGGGTCGGTTTCTTTTGTGTTCAGCCAGGAGCGCGACTGATGGGGTTTGAGAGCTGCCTCCTTTTAAAAAACGATCCACACTTTGGGGAGAAATAGTGGGAACAATTCCGCGTTTGATAGCCTCATCTGCTAATTCGCGGGAGGTCCAATGCGTGATAGCCCGGTCGGATTCGGCGGGGTCGGTACAGGCCAGGGCCACAATTTGCACGATCTCTTCCGCCCTGAAGGTGGGGGGCTTGCCCGGTCGGGGCACATCTGCCAGCACCTCGGCAATGACCGCGACCAGGTCGTTGCCATTCTGCTCAGCAACAGTGAGGCGTGCGTAGGCTGCATCCCAACGACCCCGCCAGACACTGACCATCTCACGATTGACCCGCAGATCGGAGGCGATAGTGCGATTTCGCTTGCCCTCTGCTGCAAGCAAGATGATGCGGGCCCGTCGCACCAGGTGTTGCGGGCTGGTCTGTCGTCGGATAATTTGTTCCAGGATTGCTCGTTGTTTTTCCGTTACGGTGAGCGGTGGTATTCTTCTTCCAGGCATTGGTTCTTCCCTTTGTCTCGCTTAATACTCTGCCCGCTCTATTATACCAGATCTTGCTGGTTTATTTTCAAGGGGGTATACTGGTTAGTCGTATGGGTTTGCAGGGAGACTTCTCTTGTAGTACAATAGGTCAAGTGAATGAATGTGTTTGGCCATGTTTCGATTTTGTACGGTACTTGAGAAGTGTACGAAAGGAGTGCAGTTTCCATGAGAACGTTCATGATGCGGTTGGTTGCGGGTGGTGTCCTGGTTCTTGGCTTTTTTGCGCTGGCGGCCCACCTCCAGCGGTCGTCCGCCCTGCCCGACAGCGCGGTCTGGCTCCAGGCTCCCCCCTTCATCTCCGTTGCTTCTGCTGCTGAGCCGTTGGCGGCCCCCGCCGCAGCGGAGATTATCCAGAAAGAGGCCGGTATCTCGGCCTACTTCAAGGCGGATTCCGCCATTCCCATTGACGAAGCCCTGCGGAATATGTACCGCACGGTCGAGGACGAGACTGACACCTACATCATTGGTTCCATGGCAGTTGAAGGCTACTCCGACTGGTGGGATGTGCATGTCTATGTGCATACCGACGGGTGGGTGCTGGCCTACTACGGCAAAGACGAACCGACCAGCAAAATCTTTGATGCCCTCGCCTACGATAACGGCACCCACATCCCGACGATACTGGAGAAAGTGCTTGGGAGCGTAGCCAGCTTTGTTGGCGCAGCCGATGCGGACATCACCTACTACCACTTTCAGTATCCCAATGCCACGAACATGATGCTGGTAGCCGATTACGCCTCATCATTCGAGATCACTCTGCCATCCGGGTTCTCCTACCTCGAACGTAGCTGGATAATTGATGATGCCAAACTCCTTGTGAACGAGGAGCAGATTGGGTATTGCGATGGAAATATCTGCTTCGATACCTTTACCACGGGGCAGTTACTACCAGGTAATACTCATACGGTCGGGATTTATGATGCTCACTTTAGTCGTGAGATTCAGGGAATGATTGCCATCATCTACACGGAGGAGTAGCCGCCATGAAAAACCAGCGCTTTGTCCCCCTCGCGCTCATCCTGGTGGGGGTAGCGGGTGTGCTGCTCCTGTTCGGCCAGCAGCGGAGCACGGCGGCAGTCGGCCTCACCCAGATAAGCGTCAGCGAGGCAGCGGCCACGCTCGAAACCTCGCTCGCTGGTGCTGCTGGCCTGGACACCGCCCTGGAGGGCACCGAACCGCGGGCCGCCCTGTCCTACGCCAAATCGCTGCGCCACTTCGCCCTGGGGATGACGGCGGAATTGAGCAGCGTGCTGGAGAGCACCGAACCGCGGGCCGCCCTGTCCTACGCCAA
>DAOTUE010000001.1:0-20901 GCA_034436975.1 Chloroflexaceae bacterium | reverse complement strand
CGTTCAGCCCCCCCACCTGTCCTCACCCTGCTGGGGGGAGGGATGGGGAGGGGAAAGCTTTATCCACGATCTCAGAAGCGATACTCCTTGTTCTGAAGGATTATATTTATCCCCCCCTGAACGATTACCATTTGCTTGTTTCTGTTTTTTGTTCGAGGATGCGACGGTTTTAGGAAAGAAAGGCTTTCGTGATGCAGCAGAAAGATTCTGGACTGGCTCTTATTCTGGAAATCTTGCCAGGAATCTTCGGATTTCTTGGCATCGGCTATATGTATGCAGGGTATACAACTCGCGGGATACTTCAGTTGGTCGGCTGGTGGATTATCCTTGCGATTGCGTTTGTCATTTCGGCAGCCACAGCGGGGATCGGGTTTCTGTGCTTTGCCCCGTTCGCTATTGGTGTTCCTATTGTCTCTGGTTTGCTTCTCAAGGAACGAATGAAGCAAGGTGGTTAGGCGTTTCTCTCATCGTGCCTCGTGCAGGCTCCCGCTGCGAAAGCCGGCCAGGTCGAGCGCAACATAGCGGAAGCCGATTTGTCGCAGGCGGGCCACAACTTGCTCACGCACGTCGGGCCGCGCCAGGCGGGGGATGTCGTCGGGTTCCACTTCAAGGCGGGCTATGGTATCGTGGTGGCGCACGCGCACCTGCCGTAGCCCCATCTCCTGTTTGAGAAACGCTTCGGCTTCTTCAATTTGTTCCAACAGATCTGCGGTAATTGCTCTCCCATAGGGGATGCGCGAAGCCAGGCAAGCCATCGCAGGTTTGTCGTGGGTCGGGAGTCCGCGCTGCTGCGAGATCTGGCGGATGTCGCTCTTGCTCAACCCGGCCTCTCGCAACGGCAAGCGGACCCCGTGTTGCCAGGCCACCTGGATACCGGGGCGTTCGGCGGGGTCGTCGTCGGCATTCACCCCCCAGGCCAGCGTGGCAAAGCCGCACGATTGCGCCCGGTGCGCTATTTCCCGCAACCGTTCGTTGTGACAAAAGGAACAGCGTTGCGCATCGTTCCGTGCAAAGTCAGGGTTGTCGAGTTCGTTTATTGCCACAACCTCGTGCCGCACCCCAAGCTGAGCGGCCAGAGCGCGAGCTTCCACCATCTCCTGCGCTGGCAGCGTGGGCGAGTCGGCAGTGATGGCGAGCACCCGTTCGGAGCCAAGCATCTCGCAGCACACCGCCAGCAGCAGCGTGCTATCGCACCCCCCGGAGAAGGCCACCGCGACAGCCCCCATCTCGCGCACAATGTGGCGAAGCAGTCCAACCCGCTGTTCAAGCGTTGTTCGCGTGGGGGCTTGCGGAATGTCGTCTTGAATGGTGTTGTAATACTGATTTCCTTGCAAAACAGACCTACCTAAATCCGTTCACGGGAGCGGTGGAGCCGCACCGTGCGTATCATCAGCGTCAATCCAAGCAGAGCAAACCCCACAAGCGGCACCCCGCTACTCGTTGCTGGCAGAGGCGCAGTTGCTGGCTCTGTTGCACGACTGCTGGCAGGCGTGGGTTGCGGCGAAGTCTTTGGAGCAGCCGCCACAGCCTCGGCAGATCGGGTTGGTTTGTTCGTTGCTGTGGGGGTATCGGTTGCACCAGATGTGCCAGTCAGGTCGGGCGTGTCGGTTGCCGCGGGCGTGTCGGTTGCCGCGGGCGTGTCAGTCGGGGTGGGCGTGTCCGTTGGAGCCTGGGCATAGGGACTGGAGACCGGCGCAGCAGCCACCCGCTCCTCATCATCCAGAACCATAACGGTCACGATATTGGAGAGGAGCGAGGGTGCCCCCCCCTGAAAATCAAGCTGGCTCTGGGCAACCAACCGCGTCCCCCTGGCAACATCCGGCTTCACTTTCGTCTCGATAGTAATCTCTACAACCTCGCCCGGCTTGATCGTTGCAACGGAATACTGCACATCGTTCCCCGCTACCGAGGGGTCGCTGGCGCGGTTTGCTGCAGCCCCTAGCACATTCAGATTGCCCGGCAGCGTACTGTCAATCGTCACATCTTTCAGGGTTGCCGACTGGTCATTGTGGAGAATAATGGTATAGACAACCTCCTGCCCTGGAAAAACACTTCCCCAGTCGCTCATCATGCGAAAGGCGATGCCGCTGTCAATGGGAGTCGGGGGGGGCAAGGTTGGTTTTTCTGTCGGCGGCGGGGTAGGCGGGGGTTCTGTTGCCTGCACAACAGGCTGTCTTGTTGCCCGCACCTGCGCCACTGGCTGCCGTGCTCTTTGCGGTTGCCGTGGCTGCGGTTGCGCCTGTGGGGGCTGTGGGGGCGGTGGCGGTTGTGCCTCCAGTGGTGGGGGGGGAGGGGGAACAGGAGGCGTGACCTCATCATCATCACCGCCGCCGTTCCCGCCACCGCCGCCGTTCCCACCGTTTCCGGGTGGTGGGGGCGGTGGAGCAACCGGCGTATTCGTTGGGGGCACAACAATCGGCGTATTCGTTGGGGGCACAACAATCGGCGTATTCGTGGGTTGACCAGGCACGGGCGTATCGGTCGGGGGCACAACCGGCGTATCGGTCGGGGGCACAACCGGTGTATCAGTGACAGGGATAGGGTCGCCCACCACAGCGACACTGACAAGGTTCGAGTTCTTTCCATTTGCACTGGCCCGGTTTGTTATAACGGATGCGTGGGGGGCATCGGCACGTATTCGCACATGGAGCACGACATAGACAGGGGTTCCCTGGCTCACCGAGAGCGAACAGCTCACCGTCTGCGCAGGTGTACAGGAGCCACTGCTCGGAGCCACGCTGATCAATTCCAGATTGGGGTTGATGACATCTTGCAAACTGACGCTTTGCGGGGTCGTGCCAGAGTAGTCAACCGAGATAGTAAAGTTGAACTCTTGCCCCTGGACTCCCTGGGCAATGCTGGCGTTTTTTGCAATAGTGAGAACCCCTTCTCCGGAGGGGGTACTTGTCGGTCCCACGTCGGGCGTGTCGGTCGGGACAGCCGGGGTATCGGTGGGTGGTCCGCCGGGTGTGTCTGTAGGGTCGGGGATAGGCGTATCGGTCGGGGCCCCGCCCGGCGTATCGGTCGGGCCCGCAGGCGTATCTGTGAGTGGCTCGGTTGTCGGGCGGCCCTGGAGCAGGGCTTCCTGGGCGGGCACACCGGGGGGGGCGACCCATTGTCCAACTTCTGCATAGAGAGGGAAGATAATCAACAATATGCTAAAAACAATGAGCAACACTTCCCAGATGGTCCACTGAGCGGGGGCGCGGCCTTTTGCCGGCGGGGTTTGCTTATGGCGGCGGAATAATCGCATAGAGATCTAATCCTCTCTTGTTTCTGGCAGTGGGTGTGCCCCGGCAAGATGGGCAACAACGACCAGTCGCCGGGTATCCCAATCCGTACAGGTTATCAGCGTGAGCGTTGCAGTGCGGGTGGAGTCCATCACCTCAACCTGATTCGGCCAGACACGCCTGGTCTGGTCAACCGTATAGTGGTATCGCCATTCCCCCGCATCAACGAAAATATCATCTCCTGGTTGCAATGTGCCCAGATTGCGAAACACAGCTCCCCGTAGCCCCGCATGGCCGGCCATCACCACATTGCCAGCCTCGCCAGGGAGTGCGGAGCCGTGGTGATAGCCCACGGCATAATCGGCAACCTGCCAGACCCCCTCGCGCACAAACACCTCTTCCACGGGCGATGCCACATCAAGAGCGGGAACCTGGAGCCAGAAGGGACGTTGATCGGCAGGCTCCGGAGCCACGGCGAAAGGCTGTGGAGCAAGATAGAGCGGTTGTGGGCGAGAGGGTTCCTGCTCCATAGCGGGCGTGGTGAAGGGGAGCGACGGTACAACATCTTGCACAGCATCCTGGGAAAGCTGCGCCCGGGCGTGGGCCTGGTTGCCCGTGTTGCGCAGAGCGGGGAGCGCGGCTTGTGGTGTGTGGTTTTGCTGCTGCCATAGGGAGAGCCAGTCGCGCCCATAGCCATCGAAAAACCAGAACGCAAAGAACCCCACCAACACCAGCACCAGCGCACGCTCAAGGGTATACAATCCCCGGTCTACCCAGGTCCGTTGCAAAAAAGGGCTGAATGCCAGGCGGCGTTGCTCTGCCACCGAGCGCAGCGCAACCGGGCGCGGTGACTCTTCCACAGGAAGCTGGCACTGGAGGAGGCGGTGCAAAAGCTCGTGTTCTTCCATGCTGTCTTTTCCCAATGGTCCCTTTCCGACGGTCTCTTTTTGTCTCTGGCTCAACTACCCCTCATAGTTACCCTGTAGTTACCGTATAGCCTCACACTACCTCAATTATACCCTATTGCGGGGGGCTATGCAATGGGTTTTGTCCTGGGAAGATGTCCGCCTCCGGCCCTACGTCTTCTGCTCCATGAGACGAAAAAAGTTGGCGACAACCTCCGGGTCGAAATGTTTGCCCGCTTCTTCGCGGATATACTGGTAGGCCTGTTCCTTTTTCCATCCGTTGCGGTAGGGACGGTCGGAGCAGAGCGCGTCGTAGACATCTACCACAGCAAAAATCCGTGCGGCCAGGGGAATAGCATCCCCCTTCAACCCACACGGGTAGCCGGTGCCGTCCCATTTCTCGTGGTGGTAGTAGGGAATATCCAGGGCCGGGCGCAGAAAGGGAATAGGGTAGAGCAAATTGTAGGCATAGATCGGGTGTTGCTGCATAATATAATTTTCTTCGGCACTCAGGGGGCCGGGCTTCAGCAAAATCGAATCAGGAAGAGCCATCTTGCCAATATCGTGCAGCAACGCGCCCCGACGCACATGGACCAGGTCCTCATTGGAAAACCCCATCAGCAGGGCCAGCCGGAGCGTCAGGTCGGTGACACGGCGGCTGTGCCCCTCGGTTTCCACATCGCGCAGTTCCAACGCCCGCGCCCACCCCTCAATCGTCGCATCGTAGGCCAGGATGAGATCATCGTTGGTGCGCTCCAGTTCTGCAAACATCTCTGCATTGTCAATGGCAATAGCAGCCTGCCCGGCCAGCATATCGAGAAAATTGAGCCACTCCTGGTCTGGCTCAAACAGCGTGCGGTGGAAAATTTCCAGCACGCCTTTGATCGCCCCTTTGGCCACAAGCGGCACACCATAGTAGGTGCGGATGTTTTCTTGTTCCAGCACATCAGCGCGAAACTTGCTTTGTTCCTGCCAGACATCGGGGATACAGAGGACACGGTTTTCGAGCGCAACCTGCCCCGCGTAGCCATCGCCACGGTGCAGGCGGCTACGTGCGATAGCATCGGAATAGAATCCGCTGCCAGAGGCATACTCCAGTTCCTCTGTGACGGGGTTGAAGAGCAACACGGCGGCGGCATCCACATTGAGCTGGATAATAACCTGATCGAGCAGCACCTGCAACGTTTCGTGGAGGTCGAGGCTGGCGTTGATAAAGTGGTCAATAGTATGCAGCGCGTCGAGATAGTTGAGCCGGCGGCGGGTTTGCTCGTGCAGCCGCATGCGGTGCAACGCATTGGCCACCATGTCCCCGATGGCGGAGAGCAACCGCTGGTCGGCTTCGGCAATAGGACGTTGACACCCCACACAGATTGCCCCGATAATATGCTCATGGGCAATAAACGACACACAGGTTGAGGTCTCTTCTCCAGTCGGCGCATGCTCAGTCAACCAACCCTCAAGGACCTGTGGCAGGTAGGCGCGTTCTTCCAGCGGCAACCGTACCCCGGTGACATTCTCCCACGTTCCGCGCCCCAACTCTATCACCACCTCACGACACTCTGGCTCAAACAAACACAACAACGCGCTGTCGGTATTGAGCAACTTCATCACCTGGTCGAGCAAAATCGGGATCATATTGGCGCGGTCCGAGGCGGCTCGCAGGGCCGCCGCAACGGTAATAATCGCATCACGTTCGCGCTCGTGTCGTATCTGCTCGGTAATATCCCGCGAAATGTTCAAAAACCCCTGGGGGGTTCCGTCGGCATTCCAGATAACCGAAGCACTCGACTCAACGAAAATCCGAGAGCTATCCCGCGGACGCATCATCTCATAGCGAACATTGCGAATGTGCCCTTCTCGCAGGGCCCGTTGCCAGAGTTCTTCCGCAAACTGCTGGTATTCGGGAGCAATAAGCGTTCTTACATCTTTTCCCACAAGATCAAGCGGATGACTCAGATCCAGAAGATCGGCCTTGCTCTGATTGCACATCAAAATGGTCCCATCTATCCCGACCAGAGAAATCGCATACGGGGAGGTTTCCACCAGCAACCGATAGCGTTCCTCGCTGGTATGAAGATCGTGAGCTGTGGCTGTATCGTCTTGGGTTGAGGCTTCCAGTTCGGCCACACGCTGCTTGAGGCGGGTGTTCTCTGCCTGCAATGCTTCGTAGTTCACCAGTTTCTTTTCCAGTTCAGCAATATAATACCATAGCGGGCTTCTCTCCTTCGTCCTTGACACACCATCAAGCATAACAACACCTCAAACATATTGCACAATGCAAGGCTGATATTCCCCTGGGATGCGGGGTGGTCCCAGAATTTTTCCCATACCTATAATATACCACCAGCACAATGCTAACAATGTTCTGATGTTTCCCTGGTATTATAGATATGGGAGCTTGGAGCAAAAAGAGCGAGAAAATTCCCCCTTATCATACCAGATTCTGAGAAAGCGTGAGTGGGAGAAATGATAAGGAGAAAAACGAGAAAGGAGTAGAACATATGTCATTTGATACCAATAGATTTACGCAAAAATCACAGGAGGCCCTGGTGGCGGCCAGTGGGATGGCCGAGCGCAATGGAAACAGCCAGATTGAGCCGGAACATCTGTTGCTGGTGTTGCTTGAGCAGGGCGAGGGTGTAGTGCCGCAGGTTCTGACAAAGCTCAATGTCGCGGTCGGGGCCCTTGCCCGCCAGGTCAGTGAGGAGATTGGCAAACTCCCCCGCGTGAGTGGGAGCAAACAGACGACCATCTCTTCGCGGTTGCGAAACGTGCTTGTGCAGGCCCACAGCGAACTGGCCCAGTTTGGTGATGAATACGTCAGCACGGAGCATCTGTTGCTCTCGTTGCTCGACCATGCAGGGGGGGCAGCACAGCGGGTGCTCCAGCAGTCCGGCCTGACCCGCGACAAAGTGTTGCAGGCCCTGCGCGAGGTGCGCGGCACGCAGCGTGTAACCAGTCCTACCCCGGAGGGCACCTATGCCGCGCTGGAGCAATATGGGCGCGACCTGACGGAATTTGCGCGGCGGGGCAAACTCGACCCCGTGATTGGCCGCGATGAAGAAATCCGCCGGGTGATCCAGATCCTCTCGCGCCGAACAAAGAACAACCCGGTGCTCATCGGTGAGCCGGGTGTGGGGAAAACGGCGATTGTCGAGGGGTTGGCTCAGCGCGTGGTGCGCGGCGACGTGCCCGAATCGTTGAAGGACAAGCGCATTATCTCGCTTGACATGGCTTCGCTGATTGCCGGGGCAAAATATCGGGGAGAATTTGAGGAACGGCTCAAAGCCGTGCTCAAGGAGATTGAGGAGCGCGACGATATTATCCTCTTTGTGGATGAGTTGCATACCGTTGTGGGGGCGGGCGCGGCAGAGGGCGCAATGGACGCGGGCAATATGCTCAAGCCGATGCTGGCCCGCGGCGAACTGCACATGGTCGGGGCCACCACACTCAACGAATATCGCAAGCACATTGAAAAAGATGCAGCCCTGGAGCGGCGGTTCCAGCAGGTGCTTGTCAGCCAGCCGGCGGTTGACGATACCATCAGCATTTTGCGCGGTTTGAAAGAACGCTACGAAACCCACCACGGGGTACGCATTACCGACAGCGCGATTGTGGCAGCAGCGGTGCTCTCCGACCGCTACATTTCGGACCGCTTCTTGCCCGACAAGGCGATTGATCTGGTGGACGAAGCGGCGGCGCGACTGCGGATGGAGATTACCAGCGACCCACAAGAACTGGACGATCTCAAGCGACGAATGATGCAGCTTGAGATTGAGCGCGAGGCCCTGAAGCCAGAGAAGGACGTGGGCAGCAAGGAGCGACTGGATAAGCTCGAAAAGGAACTGGCCGACCTGCGCGAGCGGCGCAATGCGGTTGAAATGCAGTTGCAGCGCGAACGCGAACACCTCCAGCAGATCCAGCAGATCAAGGAGCAGATTGACCAGACGCGCATTGCGATTGAAAACGCACAGCGGGAGTATGACTACAACAAAGCGGCTGAGCTTCAGTATGGGCGGCTCATGAACCTGGAAAAAGAACTGGCCGAAGCCGAAGGCCGCCTCAAGGAGAGCAGTGATACGCTGCTGCGCCAGGAGGTAAGCGAGCAGGATGTGGCCGAAGTCGTCTCGAAGTGGACCGGCATCCCCATGAGCAAGCTGCTTGAGGGCGAGGTCGAAAAGCTGGTGAAAATGGAAGAGCGGTTGCATCAGCGCGTTGTGGGGCAGGATGGGGCCGTGGCGGCGGTGGCCAACGCCGTGCGGCGGGCGCGGGCCGGCTTGCAAGACCCCAACCGTCCGCTCGGTTCGTTCCTTTTCCTCGGCCCGACCGGCGTGGGCAAGACAGAGTTGGCGCGGGCCCTGGCCGAGTTCCTGTTCGACGACGAAGCGTCCATGATTCGCCTGGATATGTCGGAATACATGGAAAAGCATACTGTGGCACGGCTCATCGGGGCCCCGCCCGGCTACGTAGGCTACGAAGAGGGCGGGCAGCTTACCGAAGCGGTGCGGCGGCGGCCCTACAGCGTGGTGCTGTTTGATGAGATTGAAAAGGCCCATTCCGACATCTTCAACGCACTATTGCAGGTGCTCGACGATGGGCGGCTCACCGATGGGCAGGGGCGCGTGGTCAATTTCAAAAACACCGTCATCATCATGACCAGCAATATGGCCAGTCCCATTATTCAGGAGATGTATCAACGCGGGGAGAGCCAGGAGACGGTCCGCGCACGGGTGATGGAAGAGGTGCGACGGTCCTTCCGTCCGGAGTTTCTTAACCGGATTGACGAGGTCATCATCTTCCACCCGCTTGACCGCGAGCAGATTGGCAAGGTGGTAGATATTCAGCTTGGACGGCTGGCAACGCTGCTGGCCAATCGGCGGGTGCGGCTAGAACTCACGCCAGCAGCCCACGAGAAGCTGGCCGACGAAGGCTACGACCCCGTCTCCGGCGCACGCCCGATCAAGCGCGTGCTCCAGCAAAAGGTACAAAACCCGCTTGCGCTCAAGTT
Organism: Chloroflexaceae bacterium; assembly: GCA_034436975.1. GTDB lineage: Bacteria > Chloroflexota > Chloroflexia > Chloroflexales > Chloroflexaceae > JAAUSY01. Next base: position 11,758 of record DAOTUE010000001.1, on the reverse strand, counting down.
GCTTGCGGGCGAGTTTCACGAAGGCGACACGGTTGAGGTTGATATTGGCGACGATGGCTCCTTCACCTTCAAGCCCATCGTTGAGGGGGAAGTGGTGTAGGATGAACTATCGTTGGAAAAATAGTTTGACCAGGTAATTCTGGGCAATGCCCTCACCCCTGCCGCATGCGTGGCACCCCCTCTTCCGCTGGGAGAGGGGGCAGGTGGGAGAGGGGCACATCAGGACAACTGTAGTTTTCCCGTTAGTTCAGGCAAATTGGTTTCAACCGATGATTCTAGGCATATGGATGCGGTAGCTGGCCGAGAAAGGAGGCAAACCCGGTGCCCCCCGCACCAGCCACGCCTCCAGCGTGCGCCCCACTGCATCCAGGCTCTCCGCGCTAATTTTGTCGAGCGTGTCCTGCGTGGTGTGCCAGTAGGGATAATCAAAATCTATCAAGTCTACTGCGGGAATGCCTGCCTGCACAAAGGGGATGTGATCATCCAACATGGTGTGACGAACTTCGGGCACAAATGTATCATAGCTCAGGCTATCGGCAACGGTCCATATTCCCTTGCGCAAGGCCTCGTGTGAATTGCCCTCATAGTAGATCTGCTGGTCTGCATCGCCAATCATATCAACCAGGACCATCCCTTGCAGCGGACTCGTGAGCACGCGGACAAAGTGGCGCGAGCCGGCGATCCAGTCCCACCCATCCAGCCCACCGTTGTCCTCCGCATCGAATGCCACAAGCCAGATAGTGCGCCCAAGCGCGTCGGGGCGCAACACCCGTGCCAGTTCGAGCAACACCGCCACCCCACTTGCGCCGTCGTTGGCCGCAGGCACAGGCAACGAGCGTTTGTCGGGGTCGGGGTCCTGGTCGGCGCGGCGGCGGCTGTCGTAGTGGGCCCCGATAACAAGCGGCGGGCCGCTGCCCTTCTTGCCTATCAGGTTGCGGCAGTCGGTCTCCATATAGCGGAATGGCTGCTCTTCGGTGGACCAACCCTGCGCGGCAAGCTGCGCCAGAATATAGTCGCCACACAGCCGCCAGCCTTCGGTCCCCGTGTGGCGCGGCACATATTGCATCTGGGCCGCGGCGTGGGCCAGCGCAAGCGTTCCGCTGAACTGCTGCGGGAGTGGTGTGGGGGTCGGAGTGGGGGTCGGAATGGTGGGCGCAGGAGTGGGCGAGGGGACCGGGGTGGGTGTGGGCAAAGGGGATTCGCCCCCCATCAGGGGCTGGCCGGCGCACCCGCCGGGCAACAGCAGCAGCAACCGGAGAAACTGGCGGCGTGTCAGGCCCACCGAGAGCGCGGCAAGAGGCCGCTCAGCAACCCCGTAATCAACTTCTGGCATCCCAATACCTCCCCATTGTTTTGAGCTAATACCGTCCGAGCCAGCCCGATCTAACGGTATCAGGATAGCACGCATGCACCGCCAGCGCAAGGGCAACGACCGGAGCTGTGGAGATGTTATGTTGTTTTGTCGCGTTAGCCTTTCTTGCGCTGGCTTCGGGCCCGTCGTTTGCCTGGCTTCTCCTGGCGGGGAGCGCGAGGCTTGCGGGGGTTGTCCGGCTGACTTCTGCTCATCGTGGGGGAGGGAAGATTCAGCGCATTGCTCAGGAGCATGGCCCCAAGCAAAAAGAGCATTCCCCCACCAACCGCGCCGATCAGCATCCCGACAATGCCCCATTCGCTACCGAGAAACAGCCCCACAGGAGGGCCAGTGAGAAAAGCCAGGCTATGAACAATGCGGACCTGGCGATCCTGGGGGCTTTTGTCGCCAGACGCGCCGGCAAAAAGCATGGCAAAACCAACGCCCGGATAGAACGAGCCGAATACCAGGCCGAGGAGAACGGCCAGGAACAGATAGAGCCAGTGCCAGGACAGGACAAAACAGACAATCGCTCCAGCAATGGCCCCGGCAATGGCCCCGAAGATATACCCACTGGTCGCTACCGATCCAGTCTGTTTCACAATACTTACTCCTGTTGCTCATCCTGTTTGCCGTTGCCCGCTGGCCCCTTCCCATCCGGGTCCATGCCCAGGGAGCGAAGGTGTGCCCTCAGCTTTTGTAGCTCAGCTTCGGCCTGTTCGCGGGCCTCTCGTTCTTCTTCATACTGCGCCTCGAACTGCTCGCGGGCCTCTCGTTCTTCTTCATACTGCGCCTCGAACTGCTCGCGGGCCTGCCGCTCTCGATAGTGGGCCCGCTGTTCTTCCTCCCACCGCGCTTCGGCCTGCTCCCGCGCATGCAACTCCCGATAGTGCGCCAGTCGCTCTTGCTCGTGCAGTTGCTTCAGTTCGTCAAAGGTGAAAAACCGTTCTCCGTTCGGGGCGTAGATGCATAGCTCACTGGCGTGCATATCGAAGCGGATACCCAGGCGTGGGCTAACCCACCCATCCATTGTTGGTTTGATTGTTGGCGCAATGGAATGCAGGCGTGCTCCCCGACGGAGCCACCCGCTCAACCTGTTGTTATCCGGGTCGTAGAGGTAGTATTCCTCAACGCCATACTCATCATAGAAAGCCAGTTTTCGCTGCATCTCGCGGGCCGTATTGCCTGGCGAGAGCACCTCAAAGACCACCTGCGGGGCGATATTGTCCTCAAGCCATTGGAGGTAGGAGCCTCGGTCGCCTTTTGGTCGCCCGAAGACAACCATTGCATCGGGGGCGCGGCGGATTTTAGACATCCCACGCACCGGGTACCAGAGCAAATCCCCCGCAACAAAGACCTCTGGATCATTGCGATACAACGCCTCCAGATTTTCTTTGATGATAACAATCCAGCGAAACTGTTTCGTATTGTCGGACATGGGCTGCCCATCGCTTTCTGGATAGATATGGACAATCCCTTCATATTCTTCGACATACTGGCCGCGACGCTGTTCGATAGGTTGAGGGTGTCCAGGGTGTTGCTCAAGTGTTACGCTATTGTTTCTCATATCAATTCCCTTCTGCTCGCATGGTGGCTCTCCCCCGGCTGTGGGGCCGGTTGTGGAGATAGCTCTCCTGTTCCTGTTGCCCCTATTGTACCACGCCAGCATATGGGGTCAGAAAGCGCAAGCGAAACCCCTTTAAGAGGTTTCGCCCGGTGCCCATTGTATTCGCGTAAACGTTCAGCCCCCCACCTGTCCTCTCCCCACTGGGGGGAGGGATTGGGAGGGGGGACCGCGCCCGCATCGGGGCAAGCGAGACGCTTGCGCTCCCAGGAATCAGGGATTGCCCGAACACAGTGAACGCCTACAAAAATCATCCCCGAAGCTGGTATTACCGTCCCTGTTCCTGCTTGAGTTGCGTCATCAATTTCTGGAGTGCATGGTAGGAAGGGCGCGGCGACCAGTCGCCACTCAAAATACCAAACGAGGCTTGCTCGTGGAGCGGATGGGCGGGGTTGGACTCGTTCCAGTAGAGCTGGAGCAGTTGCTCCTCTTCGGGCGTGCGGTCTGGCTTCTGCTGCAAGAAGAGGAGATGCTCATACCACGTCACCGCAAAATTCATATTCCAGAGAAACATATTGCCAAGCCAGGGGTAGGTATCGTAGGTATACTGGACGGCCCCCACGATATATTCGGCCTGCTGTTCCATTGAAACCTGGTTGCCAAATTCATACCCCGGTGTCGTGTTTTGCGTGGCCCAGCCATACTCGGTAATCCAGATTTGATGATCGCCCATCCCGTGTGCTTCCATCACCTGACGCACATTCTCCACATGGCGAAAGTAGAAGGTGCTGTGGTCGGTCCACCCCTGCGCCGTACTCGGATTGTCGGGCCAGAGCGTTTCGGGGGGATTGGCCGAGCCGCCCGGATGGACCGCCTGCACATCGAAGTAATCCTTGATCATGCCATCCTGGTAGGTATACATCAGCCGGTAGTATTCCAGGTCGGCAATAGCAATGTTGACATCGGTGACACCGCTTGATGAGGGGGCCCCCGCCAGCACATACGCATTCGGGTTGACTGCTTTGATCCGCTGGTAGCACTCCTTGAGGATTTCGACATAGTGTCCTGCATCTTCGGGCACAATACGCCCACCTGTCTCGTGTGCCAGGTTTTGCTCGTTCCAGATTTCGTAGGCGTGGATTTTGTCGCCGTACCGCTGCACCATTGCTTCGACAAAGTTGCCCAGGTCAACCGGGTTTTGCGGCAGGCCGTGGGTCGGGTTGTAGGGGGCGGGCGACTGCACCACGCTAATGAGCAACTTGAGGCCATAGTTGTTGGTGGCCTGGACAATCGGGTCAAGCTGGTCCCAGATATACTTATGCTCTGGCTCGAACATTTCCATATCGCGCCAGACAATTTGCTGGCGTATCCAGTCGAACCCGGCATTCTTTGTCAGTTGCAGCACGCGCTCGTGGTCGGTGTAGTAGAGATGGGTGACAACGCCAAAGTTGAGATAGCGGGTGCTGAGTGGCGCGTTCGGGTCCACTGGCTCTGTTGTCGGGGTAGCCGTGGGCACCAGTGGCGTATCGGTTAAAACCGGTGTCATGGTCGGAGTCGGAGGGATCGTGGCCGTTGACTGTGGCTGCGTGCTCGTTGACTGTGGTTGCGTGCTCGTTGGTGGTGGTAGCGTCGGCGCACTGGTATTCGCTGGTGTCGGAATTGCCGTACTGGTTGGTGCGTTACTACCTGGTGCAACAGGGGAAGACTGGTCATTCTCACACGCGACCAGCAGAAGCGACAGCAATACAAACAGCATGACAATGCTGATCATTCGTTGTGTTGTTGGTAGCCTTTTCATGTGTTTCGTTCTCCTTATAGAGAAAACATTCTTACGTTATACTATTCTTGCCCTTTCCCCCCTACCCCCTCTCCCATTGGGAGAAGGGGTGCCGCGCACACGGCGGAGGTGAGGGCATTGTCCGAAGTCATATTGATTTATCTATGAGAAACAAGCAATAGATAGATGTTGTTTTTGTCAGTCTTTTGGCATATCCCTGATGGCATACCAGGCCGGGCGCGGCGACCAGTCGCCATTGAGCACCCCGAAGGAGGCTTGCTCGTGCATCTCGTTTCCGTGGGCTTTCCAGGGGATGGCAAAATTGAGCTGCCAGAGGAACATGCCCCCAAGCCAGGGGGCATACTCATGCCGCCCTTTCTGGAAGGCGCGGACAATCCATTCGGCCTGGGTTTCAAACGAAATGTTGTTGCCATAGCCATAGCCAGGGGTGTCGTTGGCGGTGGCCCACCCGAACTCGGTAATCCAGATTTGCATATCGCCCTTGCCCACATCAACCATTGCCTGACGGATGTCCTCAACGCGGCGAAAATAAAACTCGCGGCTATTTGTCCACCCGTCGGCACTGCTCGGATTGTCGGGCCAGAAGGTGTCGGGGGGGTTGCCGTGCCCGCCCGGATGCACCCCGACCACATCGGCGCGAAACTTCGGGTTTCGCAGCATGCCTTTGACAAAGGTAATATCGCTCATCGCAATGTCGGGGTGGTTGGTTTCGGTTGAGGTTGGCCCACCACTGACAACGAGCGCGTAGGGGTCATTGGCTTTGATAGCGTTGTAGGCCTCGTGGAGCATATCCACATAGTAATCGGCACTGGCCACGCGCCCGCCAACACCGCCTGCCGTGCTACAATCGCCGCCATTTTCGCATGCGCGGTTTTGCTCATTCCAGATTTCGTAGGCTTGCACCCGCCCGCGGTAGCGAGCGGCCATCTGCCCCATAAAGTCGGCAAAGGTGCTGAAATGTTCCCGCGAGGGCAAACCGTGTGACCCGTTGGCTGTGGCCCACGAGGGCGACTGCACCACCGAAAGCAGCAACTTCATTCCTGCGTTATGCACATCTTCAACAATATCGTCCAGTTCGTTCCAATAGATTTCTCTGGAAGCGTCCTGGATGTCTCTCCAGGCTATTTGCTGGCGTATCCAGTAGATGCCCGAATCTTTTGAAATGTTGAGGACACGCTCGCGGTCCTGCCATTCGGCAACATCGTGATAGAGCATGGCGTTGTAGCCATAGGCAAAGGGGGCCGGCAGGGCATAGTCGGCGGGGACGGGAGCGAAGGCCGGGTTGTCCTGGTGGTTGGACTCATAGTATTCCTGGCCAAGCAGGCCCAGCAACACCTGATACTGGGGGTCGGCATTCTCCGGGTGCCACTCCATCCGCTGCCGCTGGAAATACTGCACCCAGTAGGTTTTTCCATCGGCCTGGTTGACTTCTTCAAACTGCTCGGAGATAGGGTAGCCAAAGACTTCCAGACCGCCGTTGTTCACGAAGAAGCTGCGGAAGGGGGCCGGCGAGTTTTTCAGGGTGTGCCGGGTTTCCTCCATCCAGGTCCCATCACCGGGGTTTTCTATCGGGCGGAAGGGTTCCTCGTTTTCGCGCCCTTGCGCCATCAAATCTCCCATCAGCCGCCCTAGCACATAGTAAGTATTATCATCGTTGCCAAAATTTTCGGGGTGTTCCTCCAACACGGCCCGCTGGAAATACTGCACGCGGTAGAACTCGCCCGGATTGGTGAAGCTCTCTTCAACAAATGGCTGTGAGATGGGATAGCCGAGAACAAAAAGCGCGTTGGGGGTATTCTTCCAACGTTCGAGAAAATAGTTCACCGCCGAATGGCTGGTTTCCGAAAAGTAGCGGGCCTGGTAGGGGGGGTAGGTTTCTGGTACCCCGTGTTGAGCCGCATTGGGCTGCGGCCAGGCAACACACGCAAGAATAATGGTCAGCAACAGGATGATACGAAGCGAACGGTTGAACACAGGTTATTCCTCCAAAAATCTTATGAATGGTGGTTCTTATGAACGATAGTTCAGATTTCGTCTGGTTGATAGGAGAACTTGATAGGAGAACTTGATAGTAAAACGGTGGCTCTCTGCTTATGATTATAGCAGCAACAGGGTGAGATGAGGCTGAAACCTCTATGAACGTCTGGTGATGCGGTAATGATGAATTGTTTCACGGTGCGTAGTATACCACACCTGGAGGGAAACGATGGCAAAAACGAGAAACAGGGAAGCGGCCCTTGCAGCAGGAACAATTATTCGGTACCATGCAGGCGATGTGCTTGTTCCATTGCCTTGTAGGAAAAAAACACCATGCAACAAACCTTTGTCCGGTGGATTGTCGGGATACTCATTATCGCCATAATGATCTGGATACTCAGCAGGATGCGGTTCGTGACGGTTTTTCTCATAAAAATCCCGTTCTGCTGGTTCGGGTTGGGGATGCTCGCCGCGGCGTATATGCTGTGGTTTGTCTTTTTTCGGAGACGGTACTGATCCTACGTTCGGAGAAACAGTGGTACCACAAAGACACGGAGAACACAGAGAGAAACCTTCTAAAATAAACCTCTGTGGACGTTGTGTTGTGCCTTTGTGGTTTTTTCTGTAATCGTTCAGGGGGGATAAATATAATCCTTCAGAACAAGGAAAGGAGTATCGCTCCTGAGATCATGGGCGAAGCCCCCCCATCCCAATCCCTCCCCCAGTGGGGGAATGACAGGTGGGGGGATGGATGGTATACCACAACGATTATGAGGCTTCGCGGAGCTGCGTTGAGGAAAGGTCTATCCGGAAATGCTCCTCTGGCAGGTCGGTAAACAGGTCGCCGAACGCTGACGGTATCGAAAGATCGGACAGCACGCGGAACGTTCCCTGTTCGAGCCGACCGGCCACAACAAAGGAACACCCCGCGGCTCGAATGTCTTTCATAGCCGCGTACATTCTGGTTTCCCCTCCATAGTAGTAGGGGTCAACCAGTCGCCTCGCCGTATCGTAGCCCACAACAAAGACACAGCCAGGAAAAAGAGAGGCTTTGTCGTGAAAGAGTGGGGCCTGGGTCAGCACCACGGTATGGTTTTCCCGAAACTGCTGAAGCCGTTCTTCAATCTCCTCCGCCGTGAGATTTCCTTTGTCGGTGTTGACAACAGAGATCTCAAAGATAACAGGTTTTTTTAGCATTGCTGAAGCTGCTTCGGCAAGACGGATATGCCCCTCGTGCAGCGGGTTGAACGACCCCGACAGAATCGCTCCGCTCACCGGCTCATCGGTCACGCGCCGACCATCGGGATAGGCTGTCACTGTGTAGACGGCATGCACCAGCAGACGACTAACCGGCTCGGTAAACGCCACATGTTGCTCGCGCAGCATCTCGCCCGGAGAGAGGTTGAGTGGCTTCGACATCGGAAGGCCGCAGCCATTGGCGATGGCGCAGAGCAGCATCTGGCTTATCAGCAATTCCTCACCCGTGCGGTCCCGAAGCCCCTTCTTCATCCGGAGATCATAGGTTGTGATGCCATCCATGTTTTGCACCGCCACAGCGCAACGGTGTTCTCCCTGTTTCATATAGTTTGTCGCTATCGTTGCCGTACATCCCACCCCGAGCAGGAGATTGGCCCGTTGTGCTCCCGTAAGATGGGCCGCTCGCTCATAAGCTCGTTGTGCCATTGCAATGGCTGTCTCCACCGAAACAAACTTTTCCGGGGTATGCCCAAGAAAATCGCTGAGCGACGTTGCCGCGTAATGGTCGGTTGCTTCGAGGACCGTGTGTGATGACCCGGAAACGCTGTGCAACATCCACAATGCCAGGCTTCCTGCGCCTGCAAAGTTGAGCACAAGCCGGTAGGGCGAGGCGTGGATATGTGCGATAGCCTGCTTGATGTCTGCGTCAACAATACTCAAGCATGAATGGCAGATTTCTTGACTATCATTGTCTATTTGCATAACTATCTTTCCGATTCAACCGTGCACCTCCCGACGTAAGTGGGGCGTGCCCGCTCATCCCACGATTTTGCACTCCCTGGTGTTTCTCGTGGTCCACCGTCCAATTCATATTTGAGGACAAAACAGAGCCGCGCACGTTTGTAAGCAGGGTTCTGAGTGCTCCCCGACGGTCGCGGCTCAGATAGTTGTGTTAGTGCGACCATTCAGGAATGGCGATCATACACACCGTGGCGGGAACGACATGCATAACTGACAGGGCAAGGATGCCAGGGACCAACGCATCTTCTGCCGACAACATAAAGAAATGTGGCACAAAAGAGACAATCAAGACAATGAGCGAAATAATGATAAAGGTTCGCACCGGTTGCCTGGAATGTTTCCGCCTGACCAGCCAGCCATAGAGAACCGTGGCAGCAATGACCGGAATGATGGTAAAGAGGGTGTATCGCCACCACTGGAGCTGCACAAATTCTTCGGTCGAGATGCCATACATATGCACAGCAACAACGCCGATAAACGTATTGAGGGCAACCGACAGAAGGACAGCCAGAAGACCAGCCGCCCATAGTCTCCCGGTTGTTGTGGCGGTCTTGAGATCAACACTATGCGATACGGAACTCACCTTACGTTACCTCCTTGTAAAAAAGCGACTCGTGATGGACCACGAGAACAATTTGCGTATAGGGCCGTTCTTGTGCCAGGGCAATTTTTTTGCCCCTACCGAAAACATTGCCTGATTATAACACAATGCTCTCCCTTTTAATACATGAACTCGTGAATATGGTATAACGTTACACGCGGTCTGTCGTGTTCCCACCAGTTCACCGTTTCTGCCTGTTCTTCCCCATGTTCATTGGCCCCGCCAGTCGCCACACCGGTCTTGAGCGTGTGCTTGATCGTTGTCACCTGCTCGTGCGTTTCTTCCTGGGAGAGGGGACGTAGCCCCTTGTCGCGCAACCGCTGCGAGTAGGTTTCTTCTTCTGACACCACAAGCGGTGAGATATAGATAATATCGCTGGCGTTGAGGGGCATGGCCGCAAGAACGCGCACCGAATTGTTGATATGTTGTGCGGCCAGCTCTGCTCCCCCCGCGCCTGCCAGCACAATAACCCCCACCTGGAGACCAGCCTGCTTGATGGTGCGCACCACCTCAAAAGCTTCCTGTGGCGAGCCGGGCTTATTGAGAAGCTGAAAAACCTCATCATCCCCTGTTTCCAGGCCGATGTAGATACGTCGCACCCCACGCTGTTGCAGCGCACGGTAATCGGCAAGCGTTTTGTGCTCTGCGCCGAATATATCGAGGAACGCATAGATTCCATTGAGCACATAGTCAAAGCCTGGCCGGGGGGCATCAATGGGAAAATGGTCGTGGGCCAGATCGAGCAACGCGAGGAGCCGCTCCTGGGGAATAATCAGCGCGTTGGCATCGCCGAGAAAGAGCGATTTTCGCAACCCGATAGCCTCACCCAGAAGTCCTTTCACCTGCTGAATATGGGAGGCGAAATCATCGGGCGAAGCAACCGCAAACCTCTGTCCCCGATAGAGCGTACAAAAGGTACACCGATTCCAGCTACACCCCCGCGTTGCCTGGAGCACCACGGAGAGGTACTGGTCGGGGGGGAGTATGCCCACACCTACCGGGTAGACGGCGGCAAACCGTTTCCGCTCGGAGGCAAGCCGCGCACTGTCCCAGGCAAAAACGCGCTCCAGCCAGGCCCGCGTCGGGCCATCCAACTCGGGCCAGGCAACCGCCCCGATATAGCGCACCCGTTGCACCACTGTTTCAATCAGGTTCTGGATGTCCGGGGGAGCAAGTTTCTCGCGCACCTTCTGCCCCTCCGCATTCCAATACCTCACCATGACGCTGCTATCAAGGCCCCGTCGGTAATTTTTGCCCGCAAGAAAACAGCTCAGCAATCGTCCCTCCGCATCGAAACTGTAGGTGGACTGGAAGTGTTCGGAGAGCGTGAGCGAAAACCGCTGTCTGTTGATAATTATTTCTCCTATCTCTGGAAGGCGATAGGTCCGGATGTCTGGTTCTGGTCTTTTCATACCCCTATCTCAAACAGATTCCGCTTCCTGCCACAGGAAGCAGGGTGGTTGCATCGAATGCAAAAGAATGGTATCATAATACCCAAACGTATACGTTCAGAGGGAGCGATTGCGTAACATGGATATGCCATAAGTTCCCCACAAGTGAGTGAGTGCTGCACCTCGATACTGGTGTTAAGGAAGAATCATCCTTGCTTGTGGTGTGTGTCGCAGGAAGCTGCCCTATGATGGAAAGATGGTAAAGCATAGAAAGTTTGTGAGAGCCGAGCTTCACGACGTATGCGACGTATGCAAAGAGCGTATCATTATGACGGGGCAAAATTCAACCCGATCTCTTCTATTCTTGCTCTTTTAGCATAGCTCTTTTCTTGCTCTTTCTTGTAGCATATCATAATTCGGGAACCCTGGAAACATCTGCAAATATCGGGGGGAGATTTAGCCAGTTCCTATTGACATCTTTCCAAAGGGCTGATATGCTTATAAACAACAACATTGACACCAGGTTCAAAATAGCCGAACTCAGGCCCATGCCGGTCTTTTCCTGGTAATGCTCCCGATAATGCCAGCAATGGCAGGGGATCTCGGTGTTCAGGCTGATCTGGTTGGTGTCACCATCCGGTACTGTCCGTGTTTCTTAACGTAGCGTTGTGTTTTGGCAACGGTAGCTTGAAATCCAGTGGAGGAATGCGCGTATGAAGAAGGCGTTTTTTGGTCTCATAGCATTGCTCGTATTGAGCCTTGCATTGGGTGCCTGTGTACGAAGTGCACCGGTTGAAATGTCGGTTACACCTTCCATAGAAGATACGACAAACGAGGAAGCGGAAGCCGACGAGGAAGAAGCCGACGCTGAGGAAGAGGCTGACGACGAAGAAGCCGACGAGGAAGAAGCCGACGCTGAGGATGAGGCTGACGAGGAAGAAGCCGACACTGAGGATGAGGCTGATGAGGAAGAAGCCGACACTGAGGATGAGGCTGATGAGGAAGAAGCCGACACTGAGGATGAGGCTGATGAGGAAGAAGCCGACACTGAGGATGAGGCTGATGAGGAAGAAGCCGA